>UQVK01000021.1 GCA_900544445.1 uncultured Lachnospiraceae bacterium | reverse complement strand
TTTCTCCGGATCAATGTCCCGTTCTTCCCAAGCACCCCGTTTTCATATTTTCTGGAGAAGAGCACCTCGCCCTCTTCCTTCACTGAAACGGCGGCTTCTCCGCAGTTTAAGAGAATCTCCAGCTTCCGGTTTTCGGAATCCAGTTTGATGTACTCCACCAGGCGCTCCTGCGGATATTCGCCGGGAAAATGGAAATACAGGCTCCGGCAGGCCTCCTCGCTCTTTCGCATCTCAATCAGGCTGCGCATTGCCGCGATTTTTTCCTGATTTTCAGGGGAGGAAAGTTCATGCCAGGGCATGGGACGGCGGCAGTCCGGATCATGTCCGCCCTCCATGGCGATTTCGGTTCCATAGTAGATGCAGGCGCTGCCCGGCATGGTGAACAGAACCGCGAGCTGCTGGTAAAACATGTCCAGATCATGGAAGCGGTTCATCAGCCGTTCCGTATCATGGGAATCCAGCAGATTGAACATCACGTTGTTGTTCTGCTGCATGTACATGGTGTAGCATCGGTTGACCATGTATTCAAATTCCGCCTTGTCCATGCTCTTATCCAGGAAAAAGTCATGGATGCCGCTCAGAAGCGGATAGTTCATCACGGAATCGTATTCGTCGCCCATCAGCCACTGGCTGGCATCATGCCAGATTTCCCCAAGCAGGTACAGATCGGGCTTAAGCGCTCTCAGCCGCTCGCGCATCTTCTTCAGGAAACGGTGGGAGACTTCATTTCCCACGTCATAACGGATTCCGTCGATGTCAAATTCCCGGATCCAGTCCTCGCAGACGCCGCAGAAATAGTCGATCACCTCATCGTTATTGGTGTTCAGCTTGGGCATCCAGTCCGCAAAGGCGAAGGAATAGAACCTGGCGTCCCTGGTATCCGCTCTTTTTTCCAGATTATCCCAGTCCTGAATCATGAACCAGTCGGCGTAAGCGGATTTTTCCTTCTTTTCCAGCACGTCCAGCCAGGGGGCGAAGCGGCGGCCGCAGTGGTTGAACACCGCGTCAACCATGATGCGGATGCCGTATTCATGCGCCTTTTTCACCAGCCGTGCAAAATCTTCATTGGTTCCGAACTGGGGATCGATGCGGGTATAGTCCTTCGTATCATATTTGTGGGTGGAATCCGCCTCCATGATGGGATTCAGGTAAATGCCCGTAATGCCCAGCTCCTTCAGGTAAGGAAGCTTCTCCTCAATTCCCTTCAGATTTCCTCCGAAACGCTCCTGATTGGTGACCGGCCCCGCGTGCCAGGGCGCGATGTCCGGCGTGTTTTCCTCCGGCGTTCCGTTGCAGAAGCGGTCCGGAAAAATCTGATACCATACCGTTTCGTTCACCCAGTCCGGCGTCCTGTTCACATCGGCCGGGTTCATCCACGGCACGATGAAGCACTGGAGCATACGCCCTTCCATCTGCACCTGTTCCGGAGTCAGAAAGCCGTCCTCAAAATAGTACCAGACCTCGTCCTTCGTATGCAGCTCAAAATAATATTTGCACCGCTTATACTCCGGACGCAGGGTCGTGGTCCACCAGAGCTGGTTGCGGAGCCGTTTCTTGAAAACGATCTCCTCCCGTTTTCCCGTCCATTTCTCTCCCCCGCCCATGATGCCCGCTTCATAAGGGTCCCCGTGATGCAGGAAAACCCGCTCCACATCATAGCCTGTTTTCAGGTTTACGATCAGCTCGTCCTCGTTTAAGGGATAGCTCATCTGTTCCGATGTTCTGTGATATACTCCTGTAAATTCCATTCTTACCTCCATGCTGAAGCGCTTTGCGCTGAAGCACGCGCGCCGACTCAGAGGTTCGGCGCAGATCCAGGAGTGAAAAATGTGCTGTCAGGCACATTTTTCACTCTCACCTGTTCGTCAGCAGCTTCCGGTAACGGGAAAGCATCCTTTCCGCCCCGTCAAAATCCGGCATACGCCATTCCCAGTTGGGGGACCCCACCGTTCCCGGCGTATTGATATGTCCTTTTTTTCCAAGTCCCAGAATGTCCGCCATGGGCACAATGGCGATATCTGCCCGGCCTGTGAGGGCATAGGTCAGAAGCCTGTCATGTACACTGCCCGTTTTGATGCCGTTTTTCTTCAGGAAAGCGCGCACCTTTCTTTTTGCCGCGCAGCTTAAGTCCCCATACCACTCCATCAGAGGGGAGTTGTCATGGGTTCCGGTATAACAGATCAGATTTTCCGTCTCCGGGAAGGAATCGAACGCATATTTTCCGTCCGTATTGATGGAAAATACCAGCACCTTCATTCCCTTCAGGCCATAGTGCTCCTTCAGCGTGAGCACCTCCGGCCGCAGGTCGCCCAGATCCTCCGCCACCAGGCAGACGCCGGGAAGCTTCTCCAGCAGGGTATCGATCACCTCATAGCCCGGCGCTTCGATCCATTCGCCTTCCACCGCCGTGGGGCAGGTGGCCGGGATTTTCCAGAAGGTATCAAAGGCCCGGAAGTGATCGATGCGGATGATATCGAACAGCTTATTGCTGTAGCCGATCCGGTCCACCCAGAACTGATAGCCGTTCTTTTTCAGATAGTCCCAGTCATAGATCGGGTTGCCCCACCTCTGTCCGGTGGCGCTGAAATAATCCGGCGGCACGCCGGCGATGAAGATCGGTCTTCCGTCCGTGTCCAGAAGGAAGTTGTCCCTGCCGCCCCATACATCCACGGAGTCCACGCCCACATAGAAGGGCACGTCGCCCATAACGCGGATTCCCGCATCGTTTGCCGCCTGCTTCACCTTCATCCACTGGGTGTAGAACAGGTACTGCAGAAACATCTGGTACTGCGCTTCCTCTTCGATTTCCGCAGCAAGAGTGCCGCGCGTTTCCGGCCAGTCTCTGTCGGCGGTTTCCCATTCATTCCAGCATCTTCCGCCGTTCTTTCTTTTCAGGGCGCGGAAAACGGCATAATCATATACCCATTCCTGGGAGATGAAGCTCTGATAAGCTTCCTCTTCCTTTCCGCCCTTCTTCACAAAAGCATCGTATGCCGCCTTCAGGTACGGTTCCTTAAAGGCGCGGACTGCCTCATAATCCACCCGTTCCGCATTTTCCCGGAAGGAGGGCGGAAGTTCGGACAGCAGTCCCTCCTCCTGCAGCGCGTCCAGGCTGATGTACAGCTCATCTCCCGCGCAGGAGGAATAGGGCTGATAGGGAGAATTGCCGTATCCAACCGGGTTCAGCGGCAGAATCTGCCAGATTTTCACTCCGTTTTCCCGGAGCAGGTCAATAAAATGGTATACTAACGCGCCCAGCTCCCCCACTCCCGTCCGTGACGGAAGCGAGGAAACCGGCATCAAAATTCCTGATTCTCTCATTGAAATCTCCTTATTTTTTACAGATGCCAGATGTCTCTGTTGTACTCCCCGATGGTGCGGTCGGAGGAGAAGTAGCCCGCCTTCGCGATGTTGACAAGCATCTTCTTCGTCCATGCCTTCTGATCCTCGTAATCGGAAAGCATCCTCTCCTTGGTCTGAATGTAATCCTTCACATCCAGCAGGGTCATGAACCAGTCCTTGCCCACGATTTCCTTATACAGCCTTCCCAGGTTGACGGGATCGCCGATGCGGATCAGCTCCTTGCTGACGATGAAGTCCACCAGCTCCTGAATTTCCGGATCGCTGTCATAAATCTCTCCGGAATGGTATCCGGCGGTGTCGTACAGACGGATGACCTCTTCGGATTTCGCGCCGAACAGATAGATGTTGTCATCGCCCACCAGATCGTGGATCTCCACGTTTGCGCCGTCCAGAGTTCCCAGCGTCACCGCGCCGTTGAGCATCATCTTCATGTTGCCCGTTCCGGAAGCCTCCTTGGAAGCCAGGGAAATCTGCTCGGAAATATCCGCGGCGGGAATCAGCTTCTCCGCCTTGGTCACGTTATAGTTCTCCACCATCACCAGCTTCAGGTAAGGGCTCACCTGCGGATCATTGTCGATGAGCTGCTGCAGGCACAGGAGCAGATGGATGATGTCCTTTGCAATGGTATAGGCCGGCGCCGCCTTCGCGCCGAAAATCATGGTGATGGGGCGCTTCGGCAGATTGCCCTTCTTGATCTCCTTATATTTGTAAATGGCGTACAGCGCGTTCATCTGCTGTCTCTTGTACTCGTGGAGACGCTTGATCTGGATGTCGAAAACAGAATTTTCATCGATGTCCACATTCTGCGTCTGCTTCAGGTACTTTTTCAGGTCCGTCTTGGCTTCCTTTTTGATTTCAGCAATGCGGTTCAGAACCGTTTCGTCATTCTGATAAGCCATCAGCTTTTCCAGCTGAGCCGCGTCCTTCACAAAATCCGTGCCGATCAGACTTCCCAGATAATCGGAGAGCCTGTGGTTGCAGTGAACCAGCCATCTGCGGAAAGTGATGCCGTTGGTCTTGTTGTTGAATTTCTGCGGATAAATATCGTAGAAGGGTTTCAGCTCGGAATCCTTCAATATTTCGGTATGAAGAGCCGCCACACCGTTCACCGCATAGCCGTAATGGATGTCGATGTGAGCCATGTGTACCCGGTTTTCCTTGTCGATGATATAAACCCGCTCGTCATGGAAATCCCTTCTCACCCTGGCATCCAGGTCGCGGATGATGGGAAGCAGGTGGGGAACCACTTTTTCCAGATAGGAAATGGGCCATTTCTCCAGCGCCTCCGCCAGAATGGTATGATTGGTGTAGGCACAGGTCTTTCTCACCACATCCACCGCCGTATCCGCATTGAAGCCTCTCGCCTCCAGCAGACGGATCAGCTCCGGAATCACCATGGTGGGATGGGTGTCGTTGATCTGGATGCTCACATGCTCATGCAGGTGATACAGGTTCACCCCTCTCTCCTCCGCTTCCGCAAGGATGAGCTGAGCCGCGTTGCTCACCATGAAATACTGCTGATAGATTCTCAGAAGCTGTCCGGCCTCATCGCTGTCATCGGGATACAGGAAGAGGGTCAGGTTTCTTCTGATGTCGTTCTTGTCAAAATTGATTCCGTTTCCGATCATGTTTTCATCCACGCTGTCCAGATCGAACAGATGCAGGCGGTTGCAGCCGTTCTGCTGATACCCCGGCACGTCGATGTCGTACATGGTGGAAGTCACGGTGAAGTCTTTAAAAGGCACTTCAAAATGGCGCTCCGTCCGGGTCAGCCAGCTTTCCGGCGTGATCCAGGGATTCTTTTCCTCATCCTGCTTGTTGTCCTTGAATTTCTGCAGGAACAGGCCGTCGTGATAGTTCAGTCCCACGCCGTCTCCGGGCAGCCCAAGCGTCGCGATGGAATCCAGGAAGCAGGCGGCAAGCCTTCCCAGGCCGCCGTTTCCCAGAGAGGGTTCCGGCTCGATCTCCTCAATCTCGGTGATATCCTTTCCATACTTCTTCAGCACTTCTCTGGTTTCCTCAAACAGCCCAAGGTTAATCAGGTTGTTGGAAAGCAGCTTGCCGATGAGGAACTCCGCGGAAATGTAATACAGCTTCCGGCTTCCCTCATTCCTCTTCATTCCTTCCATTCTCTTTTTGGTGATGCCCAGGAGCGCCGCATAGATTTCCTCATTGGACGCATCCTGAATGGACTTTCCGAATTTTTCCTGCAATAAAAGCTCCAGTTCTTTTTCCATCTTTCTTCTCCTTTTCCAAATCTGTTCCTCTGTTGTCTCTTTATTGTACCACATCCGTCCCGGCCTTAACACCGCCCGGTCGGAAGGATTTTCCATTTAAAGTCCGCTTCGCGAAGCCAAATCGCCTGTCGAATCATATCGGCTCTTGGACGCCTTTCTCCAGCGCGTCATACACCCGCAGAATCTCTCCCACGCTCCAGGCCTGGGCGAAGCAGCCCTTCGACGAAACCGGATTTTCTCCGTCATAGATCTCCGGAAGCTGTCCGATGCAGCCCTCCCGCAGGGCGGGCTCCAGGGTTTCCAGCTGCTCCTTCACCGTCTGTTTCGCTTCTTCGCTGTAGTCATGCACTTTCAGGTACGCCAGGTAGTATGCGCCGAGCGGGAACACCCATACCGTCCCCTGATGGTAGGCCATGTCCCGTTCCTCCATGGGGCCGCCGTAGAAAGGATGAAACTCCCTGTCTCCCGCTTCCAGCGTCCGCAGGCCATACGGCGTATAAAGCTTTTCAAAAACCGTTTCCACGATCTGCCGTTCCTTCTTGCGATCCAGCATGGTGAAGGGCAGGGATACCGCCCAGATCTGGTTGCAGCGAATCTGATCCTGCGCGTGGGCGGAATCCGTCTCCGCGGAAGCCTTTTTTGCATCCATCGCAGGAAGCACATCCTTCAGGCAGCCCCGTTCTTCGTCCCAGAACTTTTCCGTGAAGGAACGCTTCACCTGCTCCGCCAGCGCCCCGTAATCCGGCCCGCAGCCATCCACTTTGGCTTTACGCCCAAGCGCTTCCATGATCCGCAGGGCATTGTACCAGTAGGCGTTGATCTCCACCGGCTTTCCGTGACGCGGCGTGGGAAGGATCTCTCCCACCCGCACATCCATCCAGGTCACCTGGTCCAGTCCCTGTCCTGCCGCGATCAGACCGTCGGTGTCCATGTGGATACCGAAGCGGGTGCCCTGCATATAGCCCTTTACGATGCGCTCCATCACCGGATACATCTCCTCCACAAAGGCCGCATCCCGGGTTTTCCGGAAATACAGGTACACGCAGTTGATAAAGAGCAGGGCCGCGTCCGCCGTGTTGTACATGGGCTCGTTTCCGCCCTCCGGGAACAGGTTCGGCATCAGACCGTCCCGCTCGTTCACCGCAAAGGTGCGCAGGATGCTTTTTGCCGTTTCATACCTTCCCGTGCTCAGACAGATGCCGGGCAGAGCGATCATGGTATCCCTTCCCCAATCCTCAAAGAAGGGATAACCTGCCAGAATGGTTTCCCCTTTGGTGGAATCCCTTCTGGAAACGAACTGATCCGCAGCCGCAGCGAGCGCGCCCGCCGTTTCCGACCGGAAATGCGCCTGCTGCCGGAGGGCCTTTCTTCTCTCCTTCATGCCCGTGATGATCCAGCCCGCACTTCTTTCCGAACGTTCCGTCTCAAAGACGATCTCCAGCGTCCGGCTCTCTCCTGCCGGAACCTGAATGGTAATCCGATGATCCGTCTCCGTCCGTCCCGTCTTGCGTCTTCCGTCGCAGGCATCATAACTGTAGTACAGCCTTTCCTGAACCCGTGGGATGCTTTCCAGCTCCCCGTTCGTGCGAAGATACAGATCCGGACAGCCGGACACTGCGTTTTCCGCATGAATCCGTCCGGATGGCATACTCACGATCCGCTGCGCCTCTCCCATGTCCTTTCCCTTGGGAACGAACTGGTAAAAAGGCGTCACCTGCAAAACCGCTTCCCTGCGGCTCCGGTTTGTGATCTCATACCGGAGGGCCACCCGGTTGGAGCCGTGTTCCAGTCCTGCCTCCTTGACGATCTCCACGCCGTCCGCAAGAAATCTCCACACCGGCGCATCCTCCCAGGAAAAGAAGCTCAGATAACGGCAGCCCGTTTCCGGCTCACCTTCGGCAAATTCCTGGGTGGAAAGCACCCTCCGGATTTCCTGTGCCGCCCCGGCGTCTGCTTCTGCGCCGCCGTCCTTTTCCGGAAAGATCAGCTCCTCCTTCAGGCGGTGCACCAGATTGTACCGGTGATTGGGAGCCTGCGCGCAGGCCATCAGAAAGGCGTGGTCATTGCGCGCCGCAACGCCCGTCATGGTCAGGGAAGAAAAACCGCCCAGCCCGTTGGTCATCAGATAACAGTTTTCCAGCCCGCGGGATATCAATTTCCAATCCTGTTTTCCATAGTTCCATTTCATGATTTCTTTTACCTCTTTCCCAGCATCAGAATGCTCACCGGGTCAATCTGCGCTTCCTTCCGGATCTGCTTTGGATTTTTCCACAGGAAGCTGTCTTTCCCGTCCGCAAGCACTTCCCAGCCGTCACCCTCCAGGGGTACGCTCACCGGCTTTTCTTTCCTGTTATACAGAATGCAGAGCGTTTTCCACGTATCCGGCGCGCCTTTGCCCCGGTTATCCACAAAAAATCCCACGAAGCCCTTTCTTTTCCACGCTATGCGGATCCGCTCCGCCGCCTGGGGACTCTTGTCGCACAGTCCGGGAAGCTGTTTTCTCAGAGCGATCAGGCCTCTGTAATAGTCCGCCAGCTCCCGTTCCTCCCATGCCCGCTCCCAGTCCAGCCGGTTGATGGCAACAGGCGCGTTATAGGAGTCCTCCAGCCCGCCCTTAGTGCGGGCGAATTCCTCCCCGGACAGGAAGAAAAGCCTTCCCTGGCAGGTCAGATAAATGCCCGCTGCCAGCCGGTACTGCCGCCTTCTTTTTTCCTCATCCGGCGTGGTTTCCGCCAGCTTATCCCAAAGCGTCTGGTTATCATGAGCGGAAATATAGGTGATGGTCTGGGAGGGAGCCAGCATGCGGGCTCCCCGCTTTCCCTGCCAGGCCTTCGCGCTGTTGAGGATGGCGCCCTCCATCCCCTGCGCTCCGCTTACGAAGCCGGGTTCCTTCAGCCGGAACACGCTTCCCCGGACCGCATCCCTCGTTCCGTCGGAAAAAACGCCGATGTTGACATCCAGGTGCCTCACATTATTTTTGACCGCCTGGCGAAAGCCCTTCTCCATCGCCGTGTATCCGGCCGCCCAGGGCTCTCCGTACACCAGCTTTTCCCCTTTTCCGAACCGCTCATCCAGCGCGCGGCGGATCCGGTTCATCAGTTCCACATCCAGAAGCCCCATCAGGTCAAAGCGGAAGCCGTCCATATGATATTCTTCCGCCCAGTAAAGCACGCTCTCCAGAATGAGCTTTGCGCACATGGGCCGCTCCGACGCCACATCGTTTCCGCAGGCGGAGCCATTTGACAGGGTTCCGTCCTCCTTCACCCGGTAATAATACCAGGGAACCGTCCTCTGCATGGCCGTATCCAGGCTGTAAGTATGGTTATATACCACATCCATGATCACACGGAATCCCTGCCGGTGCAGGCTCTGCACGGCCTCTTTCAGCTCCCGGATGCGGACCTCGCCGCGGGCGGGATCGGAGGAATAGGAGCCCTCCGGCACATTCCAGTTCATGGGATCATAGCCCCAGTTAAACTGTACGGGATCTCCCTCTTCATCCACAGAGCCGTAATCATAGACCGGCATGAGCTGAACATGGGTCACGCCGAGCTCCTTCAGATACGAAAGTCCCGTGGGATGAACGCCGTCTCCGTGAAGGGTAGTATCCCTGCAGCAGAAAGCCCGGTACTTTCCTCTCACCTCCTCCGGAAAGCCTCCCGCAGGGTCCCAGGAAAATTCTTTCACATGGGTTTCATAAATCACCTGCTCCGTCCCGTTCTCCGGCGCTCCATCCTTGTCCCAGCCATCCGGGTCCGTCCGGCGAAGGTCCACCGCCATACTGCGCTTTCCGTTGATTCCGCAGGCCTTTGCGCATATATCCGTCGATATCACGACTTCGCCGTCGATGCGGAGCGCGAAATCATAATAGATTCCGTGGAAATCTTCCTTCGCCCGGTATTCCCATACGCCTTTTTCCAGACGCTTCATCTCATAAACCGCAAAAGCGTCTCCTTCGCTCCCGTCCCGGTAAAATCGGATCATGACCTCTTCTGCAAAGGGACTCCAGATGCGGAAAACGCTTTCCCGGAAAACGTTTTCCGTGTTTTCATAAAAAAAACCAAGCTTTCCTTCGTACAAATATTCCCTGTGGAAATCCGGACTGCTGTAAATTTTTTTCCATTCCAATGCTGCTTTTTTCATTCTGCGTTCCTTTTCGTGACGAATCCTTTTCAAGAAAGAATAGAGGCCGGGTACAGACCGGAGGTATCCGCATGAAGCGCACCGGAATGCACCGCAGCCTCTCGTCAGTCATTTCATTTTCTAAATTTTGTGATTCATGGGCAGCCAGGTCTGCGCATGAGCCATCAGCCCTTCACCGCTCCGGACACACCGTCCACGTAGAACTTCTGTAAGCTCAGAAACAGAATGGCGATGGGGATGGAAATCAGCACCGCACCGGCAGCGAAGCTGGTGTACCAGCTGTCGATGTATTCCTTCTCCAGCATCTTCCACAGACCGATGGCCACCGTGTACTGGTCAGAGTTCGCACGGCAGATTACCTTTGCGAAGATGAAATCCAGCCAGGGGGACATGAAGGCGGTCAGCACCGTGTAGATGATGATCGGCTTACTCAGCGGAAGCGTAATCTTACTGAAAATCTGCCATCTGGTGCAGCCGTCCAGCAGCGCGGCCTCGTCGATGGCGAAGGGTATGGTATCGAAGAAGCCCTTCGCGATCTGGAAGCCCAGACCCGCGCCTCCGGAATAAACCAGAATCAGCGCCACTCGGATCAGGTTTCCTTCCGTCAGCCCCAGCGCCTTCAGAATGAAGTACACCGCGATCATGGACATGAAGCCGGGGAACAGGCCCAGAATCATCGCCATGTTCATATAAGGCTTGCGCAGCCTGAAACGCAGCCGGGACAGGCAGTAGGACACGGCAAGCGTATAAAATGTCGCCAGAATGCAGGAGCAGATGGAGATGAACAGCGTATTCATGAACATCTGCGGGAAGTTCAGGATCGTGGTATCCGTGAACAGCTTGATATAGTTATCCAGCGTATAGGACTGCGGGAAAAAGGTGGATACATAGGAGCCCTTCTCCGCACGGAAGCTGGTGAGGATTACCCACAGGATCGGGAACACCCAGATCACGGCCAGGATGGCAAGGATCACATGAACCACCGTATTGTTGATCAGCCGTTTTCTCTTTGCAGAAGCATATTTCTTTCCGTTCATGGCTTAAAATCCCCCTTCCTCTTTGTAGGACTTGCTGTTGCGGTAGGTGAGGAGCGCGCCGACCGCCAGGATGATGAACGTCAGGATACCGATAACCGAACCCACATTGTAGTACTGTCTGTCGATGGTCAGCTTATACAGCCAGGTCACCAGCAGGTCCGTGCTTCCGGCCGTGGAGGACAGATTCGTGACCGGATCGCCTCCCGAAAGCAGGTAAATGACGTTGAAGTTGTTCACATTTCCCGTAAATGTCGAAATCAGATACGGCGTCGTCACATAGAGCATATAAGGCAGCGTGATCTTGAAAAAGATCTGGATCGTATTCGCGCCGTCCACGCGGGCCGCTTCATACAGCTCAGCGGGAATGTTCTGGAGCACGCCGGTCAGCTGAAGCAGCGTATAGGGAACGCCGACCCAGATGTTGACCACGATCACCGTCACCCTCGCCCAGGTGGGATCGGTGAAGAAGGGAAGGCTCGCGTCCGGAGCGATCAGCCCGATGTTGCGAAGCAGCACGTTCACCGCGCCCTCCGGCTGGAGCATGGTGCGCATGATTAAGAGGGAAACGAACATGGGCACCGCGCAGGAAAGCACGAAGCAGAATCTCCAGAAGCCCTTGGCCTTCGTATCCTTCCGGTTAATCATCAGAGACAGAATCATTCCGAAAATATAGTTGGTAAAGGTGGCGAAAAACGCCCACACCAGCGTCCAGGCCAGAACGGACCAGAAGGTGCTTCCCAGAATACTGCTGGAATCAAACAGCGTCCGGAAATTTTCCAGCCCCACCCAGTCAAACAGCATCAGGTGGTTGTCGATCTTGCTGTAGCTGGTAAATGCCATACAGATCATGAAGATCAGCGGCAGAATGGTGAAAGCAAAAATAAAGATCATCGGCGGCGTCATCAGAAGCCGGTACAGATTTTCATTCAGCAGGCTCTTTAAATCCTGAGAAAAGGTATTGATATGTTTTCTCTGCTTCGCCAGACATTCCACCCGGTACGCACTCTTTAACGCCCCTCTCCAGGCCCAGAACATCAGCAGCGTCAGAAGCACCGTCGCCACGCCGTACAGGAGGATCAGGATGGACTGGTCGCCCTTGGTATAGATATAAACCTGATTTACCTCATCCCAGATTTCCTCCTGGGGAACGCTTCCCAGAGAAGAAAGCATCTGTAAAAATCCGATTCCGTTCACCGCCATGAACACCAGATAAGCCACTTCTACCGCCAGAAACAGCAGGCCCTTTATTTTCTGGCCATGTACGAAATTTCCAAGCCCCATCACCACCATGGAAAGCTTTGTCTCGATTCCGCCCTTTTTGATGGCGGCCATGCAGGTATAAGGGGTCGTAAATTCATCCGCTTTTTTCTTAAAACTGATTACACCCATCTTTTCCACCTCATTTAGATTCCATCACTGTTCATTGCACTGTTCATCTGTTCCGTCTGGTCCGCCGCATTCTCATGGGTCACGCTTCCGTTGCGGATGGATTTTCCCATATTCTCCACGGGCGTCCAGCAGTTGCTCATTTTTGAAACGAAGGGCTGAAGGATGGACGTATTGTTGAAGGTATCGTTCTGTGCCGTCACTACCTCATCCGCCTGTACCGCTTCCTCTTCCAGAAGCTGTGTATTACAGGGAACCACGCCGCACATCTCATAATGTGCCTTCTGCGCTTCGGGAGACCCGAGGAACACCGCGAGCTGTACCGCCGCGACCATGTTTTTGGAATTGGGGTTCACGCCGATCGCCTTGGAACCGGCATACGCCAGCATCTGCTTTTCTTCCCCATTTAAGGTGAACGTGGGAAGCGAGGCCACACCCATGTTGTCGCCCAGCGCTTCCTTCACCGCATTGGCGTCCCAGGAACCGGAAAACATGGCGTTGATGCTGTCGTCTCGCAGTCCCGCGATTCCGGAGCCGTCCGCGTCAATCCGGAAATTGGGGTTGTTCTTCAGGTCGATCAGATAGTTGGTCACATCCACCGCCTTCTGCCCGCCAAAATCTACGCCCGCCGCCTCATCCGTTCCGTCGCCGAACAGCGTGCAGCCGTTCGCCAGATAGAAGGCCGGAAGATACCAGGAATTGGTGAAGGGGAAGGAAACGACGCCCTTTTCCAGCATGGTATCCAGGCTCTTAATATCCTCTTCCGAAAATACGCTCTTTTCATAGTACATAAACCAGGTATTCGTTGTGAACGGAACTCCATACAGGTTATCGTCCATCGTGAGTGAATCGATTACCTCCTGAGAATTCATTCCCTCGATCTGTTCCCGGTATGTTCCGCCGAATTTTGCCAGTGCATTGGCGTCCGTCAGCGTGGTCAGCGTATCGTTTGCATACATGAACACATCCGCGCTCGCTTCCGGATCCTGTGATACCTGCCCGGCTGCGCTCGCCTCATCCGCCACGCCGTATACAAAGGTGATATCCCATTCCGGATGCTCCTCTGCAAAGGCTTCACACATGGTCTGAAGCCATTGCCCGTTGTCCTTTGACTGATCGTTCTGCGGAGACCACACCATCAGCCTTACCTTCTCTCTTCCAGACGAAGTTTCCCCGGAAGCCGCACCGCATCCTGACAGTCCTGTAACGGCCAGCGCCGCTGCCAATAAAAGTGCCACTCCTCTTTTCCTCATTTTCTCCTCCATTCCAAAGCGTCCTTTGCCGCCGCTGCGGCTTTTCGGCTTATTCACTTTTAGAAATCCGGGTTGAAAACCGCGGCTTTTCAATCCGATTCTTAAAAATGTTTCGTAATGTTTCGCTGTAATCTCATACTACCCCTCTCTACTCAATTCGTCAATGAAAAACCACTGTACCATTGATAAATTCTCTCTTTTCGCCAGTTTTGCATTCCCGTTTTTATAAAAAATGCCGAACCTGAAAATTCTATTTTCTTAACTTTACGAAAAATACCGTTTTTCAGCTTTGTTACAATTGCTTTTCCGGCCCTTCTTTTATATAATGGATTCAGAATCAGTTTTTATTCTTTTCGAAAGGGGATGGTCTGAAGTGGCAACCATACAGGATATAGCGGACAGGCTCGGCGTTTCCAAGGGGACCGTCTCCAAAGCGCTGAACGGAGCTCCGGATGTGAGCGAAACTTTACAAAAAACAATTCTGGAAACTGCGGTTGAAATGGGATACACCATCCGGAAGCGCCGGGAAAAGAAAAAGCTCTGCATTTTCACGGAAAACCTGGAGTATGAAGAGCCGCATCAGTTCGGATATGATATTGTTCTGGGCTTCCGTCAGATGGCTGAACCCGCAGGATATGAGGTGGAAATCATCGACGTCACGGAAAAGCTTCAGAAAACTTTCTCCTACGACGTCTTCATGCTGAAAAACGGCTATGTGGGAGCCTTTGTCCTGGGATTTTCTCTGAACGATCCCTGGATGAAGGATTTTCAGACCGCCAAAACTCCCGCCGTCCTTTATGACAACTATATTCCGGCCAATCCAAATATGGCCTACGTGGGGATCGACAACAGCGAGGGAATGGAGCTTGCCGTCTCCCACCTGAAAAGCCTTGGCCACAAAGACATCGGCTACCTGAGCGGCGCTCTGGGCTCTCACATCATGCAGGTGCGCAATTCCGCCTTTTTTCACGCCATGCGGCAGAACGGGCTGAAGGCCGGCCCGGCGCAGACCGGAAGCTCCTACTATATCACCCAGTGCCTGGAACGCCACCTTCCCCGCCTGCTGGATATGGGAATCACCGGCCTCATCTGCAGTCATGACCTGCTGGCCAATGCCGCCATGATCCAGTGCCAGCAGCTCGGCCTGCGCGTTCCTGCGGATATCAGCATAATCGGCTTCGACGATCTGCCCATGAGCGCTTACACTTCTCCTCCCATGACCACCATCCGCCAGGAAAGAGCGCAGCTCGGAAAAAGCGGCTACTATGCTCTGGCCAGCCTGATGAACGGTATTGCCATCGGCACCCTGCTGCTGCACGCCAGGCTGATGGTGCGCGGTTCCACGGGTCCCCGCAGCGCTTCTTTTGAAAAAAAGCAGAACAGGCAGTCGTAGGAACCGGTCCATACACCATCCCGCCTGGTCAGTTTTTCAGATGCCGCTCCACATAACGTCGGATTCCCTCCGCAGTATCCGGAAAATGGATTCCGGCGTCGGCCGTTTTCTCCGGATCCATGATCAGATTGCGCGGCCCTTCGGTTCCCGCAAGCGGCTCTGCCAGCGCCTCCGAAGGAGTCCCCTTCAGTGCTCTTGTGATATTCTCATACATGCTTCCGGAGGCGGAGCTTCCAAAATTATAAATACCCGGCGGCAGCTTCCAGGCTGCTTCCATTTGCCGCACCACCTCAGCAACATCCGTCACTCCCCGGTGATCCGTCGTGAGAAAGGTCTGCTTCTTTTTCTCCGTTTTCTTCGGTGACAGCAGACACATTTCCGCCAGCGTATCAGCCAGATTCCTTCTTCCTTTCCGCCTCTCTTCTTCCGTCAGTTCCCCATACATCCAGGTGAGACGCAGAATGACGCTGTCCGGCTGCTCCGCAAAGCAGGCCGCTTCCGCCAGAAGCTTATGCTTCCCATAAACGGGAACCGGACTGCAGTGCTCCTCCTCTCTGTGAGGGCGCAGATATTCCTCCAGGCTCTCCTTTTCTTCCTTTTTCCGGAAATATACCTGATCCGAGCTGCACATAACCATGCGCGTCCCCGTCTCTTTACAGGCCCGTGCCAGATACCGGGTTCCTTCCACGTTCACCCGCATGGAAAGCTCCGGATCCCGCTCACAGGCGCCCACATCGGAAATGGCTCCGCAGTGAAGAAGCACATCCGGATGGAAGTCCTGCACCGCTTTCCGCGCGCTCTCCTTGCGGGTAAAATCCAGTTCCTTATGAAAAGGCGCCCAGACTTCATATTTTTCTCTGTAATGTGTGAACAGGCGGCTTCCGAGGAAACCGCCCGCTCCTGTCAGCATGATCCGCATGCCTGCCCCCTTATCAAAGCGCTTTACGCCAGCATTTCGTCCTTCTTTGCCAGGATCTTCTCCACAGCCGCACAGGCAGGACAGTCGCAGTAAACTGCTCCGGCAGCCTTGATTTCCTTTCCGTGGGCCGCAACCTCTTTCGCCTTCTCCGCTCCGAAAATCTTCACGCCCATCTCCGATTCCGCAAGACCGATCAGACCGTCCACGGTGACAATATCCGCTTCCAGCTCAGCAATGTACTTCTTCGTCTCCTCAGCCTCGTTCTCCGTTCCAACCGCATCCAGCCATGCCTGCGCCGCATCCTTCGCCTCCCGGCTGCAGCTTGCCGCGTTCATCAGCGCATGCGTCTGTTCAACCACATAATCCAGAACTTCTTTTTTCATTGGAAGATCTCCTTTCTTTTTCATTGATAGCATCATTGTAGCAGGAAGCCCGGCGGAAATCCAGCACGAAATAACCGCTCTTCTATTCCCCCGTCGCATTCCGGTACGTTTCACTCCCGGAATCAGCCCATCCCGTTTTTCCGCTGCTTATCACCTCATCTGTATCATAAACCCAGGCGTATATATCAAGAATTCTCGCGTTTTCGGGCGACCAGGAGCCATCCTCATTTTTATTCACGGAATAATAGACATAGAGTCCGCATTCCCCATTTTCCGATTCGCGGTCATACATCAGGTATTCCACTTTTTCTGCATCCTCAAAGAGAATAACCCGGAGATTTCCTCTTGCGTCACTGCTTTCCTGAAAATCATATCCCCTATCCTGAAAAAGCTGTTCAAAGACCGCATGATACCCGTCCACAATAAGCTGATAAGCCTCGTCATATCCACTTTCTTCTGCTGTTATTGTTTCCCCCGTAACCGGTTCACTGACGGGTTCTTCCGCCATTCCTGCCTCTTCGGATTCTTCTGTCAGAACGGATTCCTGATTTCTGAACAAAAACTCCTCTATATACGGCTCCACCAGATATATGCTTTCCACATCGCCGTCCATGGTTAATGTAACCTCTCTGTCCGGCAGACTGGTCCCGAAAATCACCGCTATGACCTGATTCTCCTGCCAGGATACCTCCCAGATATCGGAGCCGATGTAGCTGCTGTCATCATCAAGACTGAAGTCATAATCTATGATCCTGTTTCTTCCTTCATAAAGGACAAGCCTGCCTTTCGCATTCTCGGAAAAAGGATTGCCTCTCGACTGCAGAAGCAGCGTATACTGCCCATCGGGAGATCTGGAAATGTCCACCGTCTCAATGGAAGCTCTTTCTATTCCTATCCGCAGCAAAATGTAAAGTAGACAGATCGCTATAGCTATGATAACCTTTTTAACTGCTTTTTTATTTCTCATTTACAATCTAATTAAATGGATAATTTCTCTCTGCCGTTTCCTTTCCGGTGAACTTACAAGCTAACCAACTTTCTTTCTCATAATATAAAACCAAGGACCTTCTCCATACTTTTCAAATCCATACTTCTCATATAATTTCACGGGTCCTCGATATTGCCATTTAAACATTTTGTCTAAAAAGGGGTAGCCTTCCACATAAGAATAGCCTTCTTTTTCTGCATCCTCTAAAAACTTTTCCATTATCAAGTTTGCAATTCCCCTGCCCTGCCAGCCATCTGCAATATCCATACAATACAGGATTTTTATTTGTCCCTTTTCCATATTCGGTGTCATAAAATCTACATTTTCACAAATTGGGGCATAATTCATCTTATCACCCGCATTACACCACCCCACCGCCTGATCCCCCTCATAAATCAGAAATCCTGTCATGATCCCCTTTTGAATCAGTTCTCGTGCTATCTTACGCCGCTCTCGTCCGTTTATATATTTATTTTCATCTTTTAGATGGCTTTCCAGGCAATAACATTCCATTCGAGAATCACCTTTCGGAAATGCATCTTTTTCAAAATATTGAAAAAACTCATCCGCCATATCTGATGTCAAATTTTTAAATCTCAACTCCATCTTTCTATCCCCTCCCTAAAACTCCCTCTCCATATGCGCCCGGCAGGAAATCCGGCAGGCGGCGTCATCAAAGTCCACCATCATCTCCGGCAGGGGGACATAACGGTTTGGATCCATCTCCGCGATCACAAACCGCTCCTTTCCTTCCACCGTTTCACTCTGATCCCCGCTTCCATAGGCGCGCCGGAACGATACCGTATCCGCCAGAATTTTCTCTTTCATGGAGAGGTACTCCTCCTCCGGAAGTGTCCAGCAAGCAGATATGGCATAGTCCAATGTAAAAAAAGTCTCATAGGCCGTATAGCTGTATTCCACATCCTGCGCCTGCTCCGGTATCTCTTCCGGAAATATCAGGCTATAATGCTCCTCCTGCTGTTCCACCAGCTCATCAACGGCCAGATAGTCTGCTACATCCGTGGTTTCGGAAGCGACCGGAGGCATGAGAAGCAGCACGAACAGAACGAAGATATTTACCAGAACGGCAGCAAGTACCATACATACGCTCAGAATCAGCGCCGCGCTCCTGGTCAGAATTTTTTTAATAAGAATGACCTCTAAAACCACCGCCACAACAGCAGCGGCGATCCACATCAGCAGGACCAGTCCTCCGATCAGTCCCTCTCCCTGAAGCCAGAGCACAGGATAACGCTTCGGATAGGCCGCGAACAGAATTGCGGCTATCCCGACTGCTCCCGCAATCTCCACAAGGACAATCAGAATGTTCAAAAACACGATTATCGCAGAATGCCAGTTGATTTTCTTCATAAAATCCCCCCTCCGTTTCCCTCGTTTACAAAAGTCACATATTCTTCTGTTTCCTGTTTTTCACTCCGCGCTCACCGCATGTAGATTCTTCATGGAAATATCCAGAATCGGTGCGGAATGGGTCAGTGCGCCGCTGGAAATATAATCCACACCGATTTCCGTCAGACGGGCGATATTTTCCTTCGTCACGTTGCCGGAACATTCCGTTTCCGCCCGGCCCGCGATCAGTTCCACCGCCTTCTTCATCTCCTCCGCCGACATATTGTCCAGCATGATGATATCCGCCCCCGCCTCCAGAGCCTCCTGCACCATATCCAGATTTTCCACCTCCACTTCGATCCGGCGGACAAAGGGCGCGTATTCCCTCGCCATCTGAACGGCCTTTTTCACGCTTCCCGCAGCCCCGATATGGTTGTCCTTCAAAAGAACGCCGTCGGACAGATTATAACGGTGATTATAGCCGCCGCCCACACGCACGGCATATTTTTCAAAAATCCGCATGTTCGGCGTTGTTTTTCTCGTATCCAGAAGCTTCGTCTTCGTTCCCGCAAGGAGCCCTGCCACAGAACGGGTATAGGTTGCAATGCCGCTCATCCGCTGCAGGTAGTTCAGAGCTACCCTCTCTCCGGACAGCAGGCTGCGGATATCTCCCCGCACCTTCCCCATCAGCTGCCCGCAGCTCACTTCCTCTCCATCCTTACAGAAAAATTCGCATTTCACCCCACTGTCCAGAAGCTGGAACACCCTGGCAAACACCTCCAGTCCGGCAATCACGCCGTCCTGCTTGCAGATCAGATCCACCTCTCCCGGCACGGCCTCCTTCATAACAGCATTGGTGGTTACGTCTTCACTGGAAATATCTTCCTTCAGCGCTTCCAGAATCAGATGATCTGCCTGGAGCGTCATGGTGATTGGATTCATGATTGTTTTTCCTTTCCATATATTAGTCTGTAAAACCAGGGAACTTTTTAAAAGAAATCATATTTACGCTGTCCCCTGAAAGTAAATTCAGTATAGCACAGTTCCATGGAGGATGACATCTGTCTGCCGCATTTTCTCCGCATTCTGATAAAAAAGGGAGGCTCACGCCTCCCTTTACTCACGTTATTCCTGTTCCAGCGTCCGGATCACCCGGCACGGATTTCCCACAGCCAGGCTGTTGGGAGGAATGTCTTTCGTAACCACGCTTCCCGCTGTCCATCAGCTTGCCATATACGTTCATGAAAAAATTGTCGCCCACCGTGGTATTGTAACCATAGGTGCAGAAAAGCGGCTGCTCCACTACGCAGTTTTCTCCCGCCTTCCCCAGAATCTCCCGAATGGCGGCCTGACGGCCGCTGCGGTCCAGCGGATCCATGTTATTGTATTCCTGCAGCTTTCTTACCGTCACGTCACGATCCGCAGCCAGCTCCGGGTCGCCCGGCTGGTACAGCAGCTGGGCGTATGATTTTTCTCTCTCAGTCAACGCTTTTCCTGTTTTACAGAACCTTCGACAAAAACTCCCTCAGTCTTGGATTCTTTGGATTTTCAAAGAATTCCATCGGCCCGCTCTCTTCCTTGATCCGGCCGTCGTCCATGAACAGGATACGGCTTCCGACCTCTTTTGCAAAGCCCATCTCATGGGTGACGATCACCATGGTCATGCCGTCCCTTGCCAGCTCCGTCATAACCCCCAGCACCTCTCCCACCATTTCCGGGTCCAGCGCGCTGGTGGGCTCGTCAAACAGCATCACGTCCGGATGCATGCACAGAGAGCGCACAATGGCAATTCTCTGCTTCTGACCGCCGGAAAGCTGAGAGGGATAGGCCTTTGCCTTCTCCGCAAGCCCGACCAGCTGCAGAAGCTCCATGGCTTCCTTTTCTGCTTCCTGCCTGTTTTTCTTCAAAAGCTTGATTGGCGCCAGCGTCAGATTCTGCAGGATGGTCTTATTGGGAAACAGGTTGAAATGCTGGAAGACCATTCCGATATGCTGGCGGTATTTGTTGATATTCGTCCTGGGATCCGTGATGTCCTGCCCCTCAAAAAGGATCTGCCCGGCGGTCGGCTCCTCCAGCAGATTCAGGGAGCGCAGGAAGGTGGATTTTCCCGAACCGGAAGGACCCACGATCACCACAACCTCTCCCTGAGAGATCGTTGTGCTGATATTCTTTAATACCTCTGTTTCTCCAAAGGATTTGCAGAGGTTCTTAATTTCAAACAAAATCTGTCCGTCAGCGCTCACTGGTACGCAGCCTCCTTTCCAGTCTGGATACTCCTGCCGCAAGCAGGGATACGATTGCCAGATAAATCAGAGCCACCGCGATCAGCGGCATGAAGGCCGAATAGGTCTGGCTTCGGATGACGTTTCCTCCATGTGTCAGATCCGTCAGCGCTATGTAACCGCTGATGGAGGTTTCCTTCAGCAGAACGATGATCTCATTTCCCAGAGCCGGCAGTACATTTTTAAACGCCTGGGGAAGAATGATATGCCACATGGTCGCCGGATAACCCAGTCCCAGACTCCTTCCGGCCTCAAACTGGCCGATATCGATGGCCATAATGCCGGAACGGACGATCTCCGCCACATAAGCTCCGGAATTGATGCCAAAGGCCAGAATCGCCACGATCCGCTTGTCAATATTGACGCTTCCGAAGATGACATAGTACATGATCAGCAGCTGGATCATGGTGGGCGTTCCGCGGATCACCGTCAGGTACACCTGACAGATCAGATCCACCAGCTTAAACAGATAATAGCCCGCCAGCTTCCAGAGCCAGACTCCCTTTTCCTTCATGTGCGGCGGCTTCCTGATTCCGCCCCGCACCGCGCTGGAACGGACGATGGCCGCCAGAAATCCCAGCACAAGTCCGAGGATAACCGCAAAAAAGGTGATGAGCAGCGTCGTCTTCAAACCGTCCGCCAGATACTGCCATCTGTCATCCTTGATAAAATTGAGATAAAACTGATCCTTAAAATTCTGCATTCCATCCTCACTTTCCGGAAAGGATAAAAAATGAAATTTCCTGTTGTATCAAAAAGGCTCCAAAGCTTTGCTTCGGAGCCTTTCATCTGTCCGATTCTTACTCTTTTACAATGATAACCTGCTTGGAGGTCGCATAGGAATCCGTGAAATCCACGCTCTGCTGACGGTCCTCCGTCACCGTGATTCCCGCCACGCCGATATCAGCCTTTCCGGACTGGATGGCGTTGATGATGGCATCAAACTCCATATCCTCGATCACAAGCTCGTAACCCAGCACATCGCATACCGCCTGGGCCATATCCGCATCGATCCCGACGATCTTGTCGCCATCATAATACTCATAGGGCTCAAAGTATGCGTTGGTCGCCATAACGAGCGTTCCATTGGAACGGTCCACATCCGCGGGAGATTCATAAGGGGACTGTCCCTTCGTGTCGTCGCCGATGTAATTGCTCACAATGCTGTCCAGTGTCCCGTCCTCCTTCAGCTGCGCGAGCGCACCGTTGATCGCCGTCACCAGCTCGTCGTTTCCCTTTGCCACGCAGATGGCATATTCCTCTTCCGCAAAGGGCTCATCCAGAATCTTGAGCCCTTCCGTATTCGCCACAAAGGCCTCGGCAGGCTGCTCATCAATGATCACGCAGTCTATCTTTCCCTGAAGCAGCGCCTGAATGGCATCGTTTCCCTTGTTGAAACGCTCGATCGTGGAGCCTTCCTCCTCATAATCGGATGCATAAATATCACCCGTCGTTCCCAGCTGAACGCCGATGGTCTTTCCCGGAAGATCATCGATGCCCGTAACCGCGCTTCCCGTGGAAGCCGTATCTGTTCCCGCTGTCTGTGTGCTGCTTCCGCATGCGGCCAAAGAGATGGTCATGCATACGGCAAGCGCTGCTGCAAATATCTTTTTCATAATCTCCTCCTCACGCCCTGGGCGTTGATGCATAATTATACAACATTTAATACTTATATTAGCATAGTTTCTGCAAAAGGCAAGCGTTAATTTTCACAAAAACTTCACAAAAATACGCCCCACAGCCATATTAAATGACTGTTAAGGCGTTTTTCACACAGGCCTGAAAGCGATCCGCATATTCCTTTTTACCATTCCATCACGATGGAACCCCAGGACAGTCCGCCGCCGAAGCCGGACAGCACAATTTTATCCCCTTTTTGCAGCATGCCTTTCCGGTTAATTTCATCCAGCAGAACCGGAACGCTGGCCGCAGACATGTTGCCACAGTGGTCCAGACCAATGGGGAACTTCTCTTCCGAAACATGAAGTCTTTTTGCAACCGACTGGATGATTCGGAGATTCGCCTGGTGCAGCACAAAATACTTCACATCCTCCACCTTCACATCCGCATCTTCCAGAGCCTTCTGAATGGATGCCGGAACCGTCGTTACCGCAAAACGATAGACTTCCTGGCCGTCCATGTGCACATAATCCACGATCTGCTCCTCTTCGGTCAGCGGATTATGATTTTTCCGGTTCACGCACAGCAGAGCGCTGCCCTTTTTTCCGTCGCAGCCCTGATCATAACCCAGAATGCCCGTTTCAGAAGGCTGCATCACAGCGGCTCCCGCACCGTCGCCAAACAGCACGCAGGTGCTTCTGTCGCTCCAGTCCATGATTCTGGACAGGCTTTCCGCGCCGATCACAAGCGCGTTTTTGAATCTCCCCGCCTGCAGAAAGGCGTCCGCCGTCTGAATGGCAAACAGAAATCCGGAACAGGCGGCATTGATATCAAAGGCCATCGCCCGATCCGCTCCAAGCCTTGCCTGCAGCTCGCAGGCCGCTGAAGGAGTGACATGGTCCGCTGTCACGGTCCCCACCACGATCAGCTCCAGATCCTCTGCCGCGACAGACGCCTGCTTAAGGGCGCGCACTGCGGCTTCATACGCCATATCTGTCGTTGTCTCTTCCTTCACAAGATGCCTTTCCCGGATCCCGGTTCTGGTCCTGATCCACTCGTCGGATGTATCCATAATCCCGGAAAGCCAGTCGTTCGTCACACAGGTTCCAGCCAGACAGCTTCCCGTTCCCGTAATTCTGCTTGTCATTTCCACTCCTCTTGCTGCCCACAGGGCAGCATTTTATTCGTCAGGAATTCGCGCCCCTGCGCGAATTTCCAGGATGAAAACCGCAGGTTTTCATCCGCCTCTCCTTTTGCTGCCCACAGGGCAGCATTTTATTCTATCTGCTTCAGGCAAACTCTGCCATAATGTCCTTCACATGCTCCATTTTCCGGGCGCGCCAGGCGTTGCTGCCACAGAAAATCAGACCGTTATCCACATCGCCCTTCACCGCATTCACAAGGGCCTCCGTAATACAGTAAGGCGTGTCCGCCGGGTTACAGGTTTTAATACAGCCATGACAGGGACCATGAGGAATTTTCCCCTTCTCCGCCCTTTCAAGAAAAGCGTTCCGGATCGCACGTCCCGGCATTCCCACCGGACTTTTTACCAGAACGATATCTTCCTTTTCCGCCTTCAGGTAAGCGTCCTTGTAGGCCTGCGCCGCGTCACATTCCCAGGTCGTCACAAAACGGGTTGCCATCTGCACGCCGTCCGCGCCAAGCTCCAGCCAGGGCTGCGCGTCCCGCCTGTCATAGATTCCGCCCGCCATGACCACCGGAATTGTCTTGCCGGCTTCCTCCGCCCGCCTTCCCACTGCGGCCAGAATTCGTTTTACCTCTTCCTCATAGTGCAGAGCCGCTATATCTTCCAGCTGACTCCGGTCAAAACCCAGATGTCCTCCGGCCAGAGGTCCCTCAATCACGACCAGATCCGGCAGGCGGTGGTATTTTTTCTCCCAGTAGTGAAAAATGACCTCTGCGGATTTCAGACTGGAGCAGATCGGAGCCAGAAGCGTGCGGCCCTGCGCTCCGATTTCCTCCTCCGCTTCCCGCACCGCCTGAGGAAGCGTAACGGGAAGGCCCGCTCCGGAAATAATCAGATCCACACCTGCCAGGACGGCCTGGCGTACATATTCTTCATAGCCCCTGGTGGCAACCATGATGTTCACGCCGATGATTCCGCCGGGTGCAAGCTGCCTTGCTCTGTGAATTTCCACAGGGATCTGCCGCAGATTCGTCTCATGCGGATTCCTGTCATAGCCCGGCTCCCGATAGCCGATCTGTGCTGTTGAGATCACGCCGATCCCGCCTTCTGCCGCCACGGCTCCCGCAAGGCCGGAAAGGCTCACTCCAACGCCCATTCCGCCCTGAATCACAGGAATACGGGCTTCCAGCCGTCCGATCTGAAGTGGTTTAGGTTCCATATTCATCCTCATTCCGGATCCGTCACCGCAAAGGTGAGTTCAGCTTTTGCAACCAGCTTTCCATTTACGGTCGCTTTTGCGCTTCCCACACCGATGGGACCCTTACGCTTGATAATCTCGGTTTCCAGCATGAGCACATCGCCGGGAACCACTTTTCCCTTAAAGCGAGCCTGATCAATGCCACCGAACAGAACAAGCTTTCCCTTATTTTCCGGAAGGCTTAAGATCGCCACCGCTCCTGTCTGTGCCAGCGCCTCCAGAATCAGCACGCCAGGCATCACCGGCTCCTGGGGAAAATGTCCGGCAAAAAAGGGCTCGTTCATGGTCACGCATTTTTTCCCCACAGCGCGCACGCCCGGCTCCAGCTCCTCGATGGTATCGATCAGGAGCATGGGCTGTCTGTGCGGAATGATTTCCATAATCTGTCTCGTATTCAGTGCCATAAAAATCCTCCATTCCGGAGCAAAAGCTTCGATTTGCCGGCAGGCGCGGCGCCTGCCGGGCTTTACGCTCCTATTCCGTGTATTTTTTTACCAGAAGGCTTGCGTTATGGCCGCCAAAGCCGAGGGAGTTGGTCAGCGCATAGGGGACCTCCTCCTGTACCGGCTCCTTACAGTAGTCCAGATCGCACTCCTCATCCGGTATTCTGTATCCTACTGTAGCATGAAGATAATTTTCCTGCAATTCCTTGACACAGGTGATGAATTCCACAGCTCCCGCCGCTCCCAGCAGATGGCCGATCATGGATTTGGTGGAATTAATATGCATATTTTTCGCATGATCCCCGAAGGCCAGCTTGATGGCTCTGGTTTCAAACAGATCGTTCAGTTTGGTTCCGGTTCCATGCGCATTGATATAGGTCACTTCCTCCGGAGAAACGCCCGCATCCTTCATGGCATTCTCCATCGCCTTTGCCGCTCCTGCTCCGTCTTCCGCGGGAGAGGTAATGTGGTATGCGTCCGAAGAGCAGCCATAGCCAACCAGCTCCGCATAGATCTTCGCGCCGCGCGCCTTCGCGTGCTCCAGTTCCTCCAGGATCACCACACCGGCGCCTTCCCCCATAACAAAGCCGCCTCTTTCCTTATCAAAGGGAATGGAACAGCGCTCCGGATCATTGCTGCTGCTTAATGCGGTCAGAGCGCAGAAGCCCGCCACACCGATGGGCGTAATGCTGCTCTCGGCGCCTCCGGCCACCATCACATCCGCATCCCCGTACTGGATGGTGCGCATGGCTTCCCCGATACAGTTGGTTCCGGTGGTGCATGCGGTCACCACATTGATGCTCTTTCCCTTCAGCCCGAACTGAATGGATACGTTTCCGGACGCCATGTTGCTGATCATCAGAGGCACCATAAGCGGGTTAATGCGGTTCGGCCCCTTCTCCAGGAGCTTGCTGTGCTCTCTCTCCATCGCCTGCAGGGAACCGATTCCGGAACCTACCGCAACGCCCACGCGCCAGGGATCTTCCTTTTCCATATCCAGTCCGGAATCCTCCAGCGCCTCTTTTGTGGCAGCCACCGCATACTGGCAGAATGCTTCCATTCTTTTGGCCGCTTTGAAATCCATATAATTTTTGGCATCAAATCCCTTTACCTCAGCGGCAAGACTTGCCTTATATCCTTCCGCGTCAAATTTTGTAATCGGTCCGAAACCGATTTTTCCTTCCTTCACACCATTCCAGAACTCTTCCACACTCAGTCCAAGAGGCGTAATCGCTCCCATCCCTGTCACAACAACTCTTCTGCTCATTTCTTCCTCCAAACTTACCGTCTGCACCGCATATTCGCCGAAACGCATTCCTTCTTTTGTGCGCTTCTGTGCGCTTCAGAACTCTCTTTACTCAGATCGCCATGCCGCCATCCACGGAAATCACCTGTCCGGTAATATAGGACGCTCCGTCTCCGGCCAGAAAAGCCACCAGCTCAGCCACATCCTCCGGATTTCCTTCCCGCTTCAGCGGAATGCGGGAAAGCACCTCTTTTTTTGCTTCCTCCGGCATTGCCGCAGTCATGTCCGTGGAAATATATCCCGGCGCAACGGCGTTAACCGTCACATTCCGCGCCGCAAGCTCCCTTGCCACGCTCTTGGTCAATCCGATCACGCCCGCCTTACTCGCCGCATAGTTTGCCTGCCCCGCATTTCCGAGAATACCGGAAACGGAGGACAGATTGATGATTCTTCCTCCACGGAGCTTCAGGAAATTCCTGTACAGATGCCGGATGGTGTTGAAGGTTCCCTTCAGATTGGTGTCGATCACCTCGTCAAAGTCGTTTTCCTTCATCCCTGCCACCAGATTATCTCTGGTAATTCCCGCATTGTTCACCAGGATATCCACCCGTCCGAAATCCGCAAGCACCTGCTTCATCATTTCTCCGCAGGCGTCGTAATCCGCAACAGAGCACTGATAAATCTCCGCCCGGCGTCCCATCGCACGGATCTGCTCCGCCGTTTCCTGAGCCCGTTCTTTGCTGCCATGATAGTTAATCGCCACATCTGCCCCTTTTTCAGCCAGCGTCAGCGCGATCTGCTTTCCAATTCCCCTGCCCGCCCCGGTTACCAGGGCCACTTTTCCTTCCAGCATTTTAATCTCCATTCCGGAGCGTAGCTCCTCATTGCCGCCCGCGGCGGCAATCAATCAACGATTCCATGGTGCTTTACAGCTTCTCCAGGTCCTCTACATGCTCCACATTCTTAACGGTCACATTCTTATCGATCCTGCGCATGAAGCCGCTGAGCGACTTTCCGGGTCCGATTTCAATGAAGGTATCCACGCCGTCCGCAATCATGCGCTCCACGCACTGCTGCCAGCGGACAGGAGAGGAAACCTGTTTCACCAGAAGCTCCTTGACAGCGGAAGGATCCTCCACATAATCCGCGGTCACATTGGACAGGTAGGGAAGCTGAATGCCCTGGATGTCAATTGCTTCCAGCGTTTCCTTCAGGCGTTCCCCGGCGCCCTTTAAAAGAGGCGAATGGAACGGTCCGCTGACCTTCAGAGGAACGCAGCGCTTTGCTCCCGCTTCCTTCATCTTTTCCGCGGCGCGGTCCACCGCTTCCTTTTCTCCCGTGATCACAAGCTGCCCCGGACAGTTATAATTGGCCACGGATACCTCTCCCGGCGTTTCCTCACAAAGCTTCTCCACCGTCTCATTGGGAAGTCCGAGCACCGCCGTCATCGCTCCGCCCACAGGAACCGCTTCCTGCATATAGATGCCTCTTTTGCGCACGCAGGAGAAGAGATCCTCCTCCTTCATCACGCCAGCTGCAGCAAGCGCCGCATATTCACCCAGGCTCAGGCCTGCCGCCACGTCCGCCTTTATGCCCTTTTCTTCGATCGCCTTCATCAGCGCCACCTCCACGGTGAGCATGGCGATCTGGGTGTACTCCGTGATGTTCAGCCGGTCATTCTCCTCAAAGCACAGCTCCTTCAGATTCAGTCCCGTGCTCTTTTCCGCAGTTTCAAACACCTCGCGGCAGACAGAAAAGGAGTCATAAAAGTCCTTTCCCATTCCCACATACTGAGAACCCTGTCCCGGGAAAATAAAAGCTGTCTTTCCCATCATTACCTCCTGACCTGCCGCCGCAGGGCGGCATTAAATTCCGAAAAGAACGGCGTCAGCCGTTCTTTGGCACGAATCCATGATTCGTGCCGCCTCCTGACCTGCCGCCGCAGGGCGGCATCCTATATATTTTGAATTTCAAATTATATGTCTGAAAAAAATGCCGCAGATCCGGCATCCTTTCAAGGCTCTCCGTTTCCCTGCAGTTGATATCCCTGCGGGCAGACACACCCGAAATGAAAGGACTCCGCAAAAGCGGTATTTTTATATTTATCCGGCGAAATCCGTTTTCAGAAGGGTACAGCCGTCCCGGACCACCTCTTCGATGATCTCCTTACAGGTCTGCTCCTTCGTCACCAGTCCCGCACACTGTCCGGCCATCACAGTTCCGTTCACCACGTCGCCGTCCATAACCGCCTTCCTCAGGGAACCCAGAGTCAGGTATTCCAGCTCCTCAAAAGGAGCTCCCTCCTTCTCCAGCTTCAGATATTCCCTGGTCATCTTGTTGCGGATCTGACGAACCGGATGTCCCGTGCTCATACCCGTCACTTCGGAATCGATATCGCGGGCTTTGATCACCTTCTGCTTATAGTTTTCGTGGACGATGGATTCCTTCGCCACCACGAAACGGGTTCCCATCTGAACGCCCTGCGCGCCAAGCATGAAGGAAGCCGCAAAGCCTCTTCCATCCGCAATGCCTCCGGCTGCGACAACCGGAATGCTCACCGCGTCCACAACCTGGGGAACCAGGGTCATGGTCGTCGCGGAGCCGATATGTCCGCCGCTTTCCATGCCTTCAGCAACCACTGCGTCCGCGCCTGCGCGCTCCATCATTTTCGCCATCGCAACGCTTGCGACAACGGGAATGACCTTCACGCCCGCCTTCTTCCACATATCCATGAATTTTGCGGGGCTTCCTGCACCTGTGGTAACGACCTGAACGCCTTCCTCCACAACGATTTTTGCGACCTCTTCCGCATTGGGATTCAGCAGCATCACGTTCACGCCGATCGGCTTGTCAGTCAGCTCACGCGCTTTGCGCACCTGCTCTCTCACCACTTCCGGCGGAGCGCTGGCAGCCCCGATAATCCCGAGGCCGCCCGCTTCAGACACGGCGGCCGCAAGATGATATTCTGCAACCCAGGCCATTCCGCCCTGGATCACCGGATATTTGATTCCAATCAATTCCGTTAATGCCGTTTTCATTACGCCTCGATGCCCTGTTCCTTCAGATAGTCCACAACGGAGCCAACCGTGGTCAGCTTCTCAAGCTCTTCCGCCGGGATCTCAACACCGTACTCTTCTTCCACAGCCATAACCAGCTCAAAAAGATCCAGAGAGTCTGCTCCCAGATCGTCCTTAAAGGAAGAATCCTCGGTAACCTCCACGCCTTCCAGATTCAGCTGTTCCTTGATGATTTCAATAACTTTCTCCAACATTTCTATTTCTCCTTTATTGTTTTTATAAGAAAGTTTGACATTCAAAGTATATTCTCTATGCTTTGATTTGTCAACCTCTTCTTTCCAAAAAATACTGGTAGACCTCTCTGCGGCTGATCCCTCTGTCCTTTGCCACCCGCTTCATGGCCTCCTTCCGGTCGAGCCCCTGGCTCTCATACAGGTCCATATGCTCTTCCATGCTCATTTCAGCGAAAGCCGCCTGCTGTTCCTGTTCCTTTTCCTGACGGCTTCTTCCTTCTATCACAAGCACATATTCCCCACGCGGCTCCTGGGTTTCATAAAAGCAAAGCGCCTCCCGCAGCGTGGTGGGAAATACGGTCTCAAATTTCTTCGTCAGCTCCCGGCAGAGCGTGACCCGCCTGTCTCCCAGCGCCTCCTCCAGACTTTTCAGTGTCCGGATCAGATGATGGGGCGCTTCGTAAAGGATGATCGTGCGCGTCTCCTCCTTCAGCTCTTCCAGAACGGCCCGAAGTTCCTTTTTATTGTCAAAGGGAAGAAAGCCTTCAAAGCAGAATCTCCGGGTGGAGAGTCCCGACAAGGTCAGTGCTGTGATACAGGCCGCCGGTCCCGGCAGCGAAGTCACTGTGATTCCTGCCTCCTGACACATTTTGACCAGCATCTCTCCGGGATCGGAGATCGCGGGCGTTCCCGCATCCGTGATCAGGGCGACGTTCTTTCCCTCCTGAAGGAGGCGGATGAGCTCATGACCCTTTTCCACCCTGTTATATTCATGATAGCTGGTCATGGGCGTATGTATATCAAAATGATTCAAAAGCCTGATGCTGTTTCTGGTATCCTCCGCCGCGATCAGATCCACACTCTGCAGAGTTTCCGCCACTCTCGGCGTCATGTCCCGCAGATTTCCGATCGGCGTGGCACACAAATAAAGCGTTCCCGCCATTTTTCCTCCCTGTCACTGCACAAAAGGCACGCGCGCCGAAGCCCACACGACGGATTTCCCGGAAGCGCTCCGGTCTCCAGTCATGGTCAGTTTTCTTCTTCGGGAAGCAGGCCGCCCTCCGTATACCGGTTGGCCGCATTCCAGAGAATCCATTCCTCATAACCCGCGTCATAGACCGCCTGGATCTGCGCACGGATTTCTTCCGGACCATAAGTGATGTGCCCGTCCACCCAGGTCGCCGTGAAATCCTGCAGCCAGGGTCTCACCTGTGCGCGGATCTCCTCCGCAGGCTCCATCTCCTTTGGATCCGGAAGCTCCGTTCTTGCACCTGCAGATACCGCTCCATTTCCGGATACGGCCGCTGTCTCCTGGGACACAACGCCGACGGATTCAACCGCTGCATCCTGAGAGACATCGTTGCCGGATACGGCTTCCGTTTCCTGCGCAATATCATTTCCTGATACAGCTTCCGCCTCTTCCTCCGGCGCTTCCAGTCCCGCAAGCACCCTTCTCGAAGCGCTCATGCTCCGGTAAATCGTCTCATAGGGCTGCGCGTCCGGAACGGCAAGTCCCAGATTCCCCGGACCATAATGAGAAGGATAGACCATGGGGCTTATATAGTCAAGATATTTCGACATTTCATAATAATTTTGTCCCACCAGCGAAGCATCCAGCTCGCTGTCGATGACAATTCCATACACATCCGCCGAGACGGGAATTCCCTGACTGTGCAGACGTTCGGAAGCATATTCCACAAATTCCGTGATGACAGCTTCCCTGCTCTTTTCTTCCGCCTCCGGACCGAAATCCACATTCTTCATTCCGCTGTCCGTAGCGAAACGGATATAGTCAAACTGAATCTCGTCAAAACCGATTGCAACCGCCTCTTCAGCGATTTCAAGCAGATACTCCCAGACCTCTTCCTTGTAGGGATTTACCCAGGCCAGTCCCGAACTGTCCCGGAACAGATTGCCCGACTCGTCATGAAGCGCGAGATCCGTCCGGTTCTCCGCCAGAAAAGGATCCTTAAACGCCACAATACGGGCGATCAGATAAATATCATGCTCCTTACACTTCTGAATCAGCCCCGGCATGTCGGAAACCAGCTTTTTGGAGGAACCGATCCCGGAAACCATAGGGGTATCCATCTCATAGACCACCCGGCCGTCATCATTCTTCACGTCGATGACCATGGTATTCAGTTCCGTCCGGTCCACCAGAGCGATCAGATCATCCATCCCGGAGGTTCCCGCCATGGCTCCGGTGACATAGATCCCCTTTACCTTTACGCGTTCTTCCTCGGGAAGCAGACCGTTTTCAGCGGCTTCCTCCTGTGCATTTTCAGCGGTTCCGCCATTTTCCGGTACAGAGGTCTCCTCCAAAGAGCTGTTCTCAGAAACCGTATTACCTGAAATCGAATTTTCGGAAATTCCGTCTCCTGATATCTCTGTACTGTTCTCTATACTGCCGGAGGTCTGTCTGGCATCATTTCCGCAGGCGGTCAGATAAGCGCCCGCAATTCCAATTCCCGCGGCGCAGATAGCTGCAGCCGCCAGATAAGCTCTTTTTTTCATCTTAAGTTCTTTCTAATTTATGATAATACCTGATGCTTACGCAATTTTCAATAGCGTTTGCTTAATATCCATAAATATCTGTAATTTCGTCAGTATAAACGCCCGGCGCTCGGTATACCACCAGGGGCTTTTCTACGGTCAGGCGGCTTTTTCCTCCCCTTCTCGCCTCCAGAAGCACCATATTCGGCTCCCGGTCCGCAAAGGGATATACCAGCCGCATCCGCTTCGGCTCCAGCTTCATTGCAGAAAGCGTCACGATGATTTCCGCCAGCCGAAAGGGACGATGCACCAGAAAAAAGCCCCCTCCCGGAACGAGCAGCTTTGCCGCAGCGGCGGCAACATCCGCAAACGTACATTTCACCTCATGTCTGGCGATGGCCATCGGCGCTTCCGGATTGGTCAGCCCATGGCCGCCTGTAATATAGGGCGGGTTGCAGGTTACAACGTCAAAAGAAGCAGCCGGAAAAATCCCCGCCGCCTCTCTGATGTCCCCCTGCACAATGTCGATTTTATTCGACAGGCCATTTAACGCCACGCTCCTTTTCGCCATATCGGCGCTGTCCGGCTGAATCTCCAGGCCGGTCAGATGGGAAGCCCGGGTTTTCGCCTCGAGCAGGATGGGGATGATGCCGGTTCCCGTTCCCAGGTCCAGCACCCGCTCCCCCTCTTTCACGCGCACAAAGCCGGAAAGGAGCACGGCGTCCATGCCGAAGCAAAAGCGCCCCGGATCCTGGATGATACGGTAATTGTTCCTCTGAAGCTCGTCAATCCGCTCGCCCGGCTTCAAAATTCCGCCGTCCGGACGCTCTCCCTCATTTTTCTTATTCCAGTCTGGATTTTTCATCCTGTTTCTCCAGCTTTTCGAGCTCTTTCATCTCCTTGGCGCTCACATCATTCTTTTTATTTTCATCGTTCTTTTTATTCTTCCCGTGTCTCCTGCGGAAACGAAGCTGATCCGCCCGGTACTCCCGGATCTCCTTTTCATCTCCCACGTTCACGATAACCTTCACCAGCTGACGCAGCACGTTAACGCCGGATACCTCGCCCTTCAGACCATCGTCCGTGGTCACGTAATCTCCCGCATTGGGAAGTCTCCGGTTTAAATCCTCATAGGTCTCCTCCTCATGCTTCAGGCAGCACATCAGCCGGCCGCAGACACCGGAAATCTTGGTAGGATTCAGCGACAGGTTCTGTTCCTTCGCCATCTTGATGGACACCGGAACAAACTCCGACAAATGGGTATGACAGCACAGCTGCCGGCCGCAGATGCCGATGCCTCCCAGAATTTTGGTCTCATCCCGCACGCCGATCTGCCTCAGCTCGATCCTGGTCTTGAACACGCCGGCCAGATCCTTGACCAGTTCCCGGAAATCGATCCTGCCGTCCGCCGTAAAGTAGAACAGCACCTTGTTGTTGTCAAAGGTATATTCCGCGTCGATCAGCTTCATTTCCAGCTTATGCTTCTTAATTTTCTCCTGACAGATGGCGAACGCCTTCTTTTCTTTCACCTTGTTCGCCGCTTCCTGCTCGTCGTCCCTCTCATTGGCGATTCGGAGCACCGGCTTTAAGGGCTGTACCACCTTTGAGTCGTCCACCTCGCGGATCCCGCCCACGACGGTGCCGTATTCCACTCCCCGCGCGGTCTCCACGATCACATGATCGCCTCTCTTTATCTCAAATCCGACCGGGTCAAAATAGTAAATCTTCCCCGCCGTCCGAAATCTCACTCCAATGATTCTTTTCATCTATATACCTCCAAAAGCTTCCAGGAAGCCTAGTTCTCCTGAATCGTCATGCACATCAGCTGCATGGTCAGGTCAAAATTTACATTTGCCAAAAGGCGCTGCTTCGCCTTTTCCACCGCGTCCAGGATCTTCTCCAGGCCTTCATAGCTCGTCCTGTCGGCTTCCCTTCTAATATACTTGATTTCTTCCCTGAAAATCAAGTGATTGGCGTCATTCGTCGCCTTAAAAAGCAGAACGTCCCGGTACCAGATGGAAATCAGGTCCAGATAATCCGTAACATCCAGCTTGAATTCATTGATTTTCTTAATGGCCGCCACAATTTCCGCGGTCTCAAGCTCATGAATATATTTTAAAAGCGTCACCGCCTCTTCCTTCACCCGGTCAAAATCCTCACTGGAAGCAAGAAGCTTCGCCCTGCCGATGTTTCCTCTGGCAAAGGCAACGCACACATTCGCCTTATAGTCCGGCACCTTCAGCTCTTCCATCAGGTACCGTCTCACAATATCATCCCTTACCGGCTTCATCTCCAGCTTTACGCAGCGGCTTTGAATGGTGGGAAGCAGCGCCCCCGCGTTCGCGGTCAGGATCAGGATGATCCCGTAGGCCGGCGGCTCCTCCAGCGTCTTCAAAAGCGCGTTCTGCGCCTGCACCGTCATTTTTTCTCCCTCATTGATGATATAAATCTTATACGGGCCATAATAGGGCTTGATGACAATATCATTGTTCACCTGGCCCCGGATATCCTCCACGCCGATGCTGCCCGGCTTCTCATGAATCACGCGGATGATATCGGGATGGTTTCCCGACAGCGCCTGTCTGCAGGAATGGCATTCCCCGCAGGGCTCCACTCCGCCCTTTTCGCACTGCAGCGCGCATGCAAAGATTCCGGCAATAAACTCCTTACCGCTGTCCTTCTCGCCCGCGATGATATAGGCATGGGAAACCTGCCTCGTTTCCAGCACGTTTCCCATGTATTCCTTAATCGCATTCTGTCCGTAAATATCGTTGAAACCTGCCATATTCCCCGCCTTTCCCTTTGTGTCTCCCCCGTCAGGCATTCTCACTGATTTCTTTCAGAATATAAGCCTTGATCCGCCCCAGGCATTCCTCCAGATCGCCGTTATAAAACCGTTCCTCAATGCCGGCTTCCCGAATTTTTTCCTCGGAAAAATCCTCCGCGTCGGCAAGAAATCTCCGGCACATTTCTTCATACTTCGGCTCTTCCTGTGCCCGCTCCCGGTTCAGCGCCCTCTGCAGCCGCTCCCCGTCGTCCAGATCGATATAAATCGGACACACCCTGTCCGCGCCGAAATAATCCCGCACGGCCATGAAGGATACCAGCGTGCCGATCATCAGGTAATTTTTGTCCTTCAGATCGATCTGTCCGTCATCTGCTGTAAAATAGTACCATGGCCCGTACCAGGTCATGTATTTTCTCTCCTCAATGACCTTTCCCTGCCTGCGGAGCTCTTCCAGCCCCGCCTCATTCATAAAGAAGTATTCTCTTCCGTTCTGTTCTCCATCCCGCATGGGCCTGGTGGTACAGGGAACTGCGGTAAAGAGCGTCACATCCTCCACGCCCTCCTCAAGCAGTCTGCGGTAGATGGTATCCTTTCCGGAAGAGCTTTTCCCTGCGATATAAAATATTTTTCCCATCGCCTGTTTTTCCTGCAGTATCTTTCACTCGTCCTGCGCATAGCTGACGGCGCACCGCACCGCGCGTTTCCAGCCCTTCAGCTTTGCCTCCCGGCGCTCCTGCGGCATGGAAGGCGCAAAGGTCCTTTCCAGAGACCAGTTCCTGCGGATGTCCTCTTTATCCTTCCAGAATCCCACCGCAATTCCTGCCAGATAAGCGGCTCCCAGCGCCGTCGTTTCGATGCACTCGGGCCGCAGCACCTCTTTGTTCGTAATATCCGCCTGAAACTGCATGAGAAAATCATTGGCGCTGGCGCCCCCGTCCACACGCAGATTTTTCAGATGAATTCCGGAATCCTTCTCCATGGCCTCCAGCACATCCTGCGTCTGATAGGCAAGGGATTCCAGCGTTGCCCGGATGAAATGCTCCTTCGCCGTCCCTCTGGTCAGCCCCACGATCATTCCCCGCGCATAGGGGTTCCAGTAGGGCGCTCCCAGGCCGGTAAAGGCGGGAACCACATAGACGCCGTCCGTATCCTCCACAGCGGATGCGTACTCCTCCGACTGCGGCGCGCTTCTGATCATGCGCAGTTCGTCCCTCAGCCACTGAATCGCGGCTCCGGCCACGAACACGCTGCCCTCCAGCGCGTACTGGAGTTCTCCTTCCGTGCTTGCCGCTATGGTGGTGAGAAGCCCATTTTCAGACCGCACAGGCGTCTCTCCCGTGTTCATCAGAAGGAAGCAGCCCGTCCCATAGGTGTTTTTCGCCTCGCCCGCCTCAAAGCAGCACTGGCCGAACAGCGCGGCCTGCTGGTCGCCCGCAGCTCCGGCAATGGGAATCGTCCCGCCGATTACGGATTCCTCCGTATGGCCGTAAATACAGCTGGAAGGCTTCACCTCTGGAAGCATGCTTTTCGGAATTCCGAGCCGTTTCAGAATGTCCTCGTCCCATTCCTTTTTATGAATGTCAAACAGCATGGTACGGGACGCATTGGTATAATCCGTGACAAAAACCTTTCCCTTCGTCAGATTCCAGATCAGCCAGGTGTCCACCGTACCGAAGAGCAGCTCCCCCTCCTCAGCCATCCGTCTGGCTCCCTCTACATGATCCAGAATCCATTTGATCTTCGTTCCGGAAAAATAAGCATCCGGGATCAGTCCGGTGCGCTCTCTGATCAGCCGGTCAAAGCCCTCCTCCTTCAGCCGGTCGATCTCCTCCGCAGTTCTGCGGCACTGCCAGCAAATGGCATTGTAGATCGGCCTTCCCGTCTTTCTGGAAAAGCAGATTGTGGTTTCCCTCTGGTTGGTGATACCGATCGCCGCAATATCCGAAGGCTCCGCTCCGATTTTCCCCATGGCCTCCACAGCCACGCTGAGCTGGGAGGACCAGATCTCCAGCGGATCATGCTCCACCCAGCCCGGCTTCGGATAAATCTGAGTAAATTCTTTCTGCGCGGCCGAGCACACATGCCCCACCCTGTCGAACAGAATACAGCGCGAACTGGTCGTCCCCTGATCCAGCGCCATCACGTATTTTGCCATAGTCCCCTCCTTTTTTTGCTGCCGGAGACAGCTTTTAAAACCATAAAAAGTGTGCGCCCTGGCCATTCTGCGGCGCGGGCCTGCAGGCCCGCACCGATCCCCTTTCTTAAACCTCTACGACTCTGAGCTGGTTGGTCATTCCGGAAATGCCAAGAGGCACGCCCGCAGTGATGATCACCTTATCTCCGTGCTGGATATAACCTGCGTTCAGCGCTGCAGTAACCGCCTCGTTAAACAGATCCTCCGTGGTGTTCTCCTCCTGGATCAGCAGCGGCTGTACACCCCACTGCAGGTTGAGCTGACGCCATACCAGACGCTTCACCGCGCACCCAATGACCGGACAGCTGGGTTTGAATCTGGAAATCATTGCGGCTGTAAATCCGGACATGGTAACTGTAATGATCGCCTTCACCTTCAGATCCGCAGCCAGCGTGCAGGTCGCATGGGAAATTGCCGTCGTGGTATCTCCATCATCCGGAACCGCGCGCTTCTTCAGACGGCCTTCAAAATCGATATCCTGCTCCGTCCTCTCGGCAATTCTGGCCATGGTCTTTACGGCCTCTACCGGATAATCCCCGTTGGCGCTTTCTCCGGAAAGCATGATCGCCGTCGTTCCATCATAGATAGCGTTGGCAATATCCGTCGCCTCCGCTCTGGTCGGGCGGGGATTGTGGATCATGGATTCCAGCATCTGTGTTGCGGTGACCACCTGCTTTCCGGCTGCCACTGCCTTCTTGATCATCAGTTTCTGAAGGATCGGAACCTCCTCCATGGGAACCTCTACGCCAAGATCTCCTCTGGCAACCATGATACCATCGGAAACCTCGATAATTTCATCCATGTTCCGCACGCCCTGCAGGCTCTCGATCTTGGAAATGATCATCATATGAGAATTGTGCTCTTCCAGAATCTTACGGATCTCAAGTACATCCTCTTTCTTACGCACAAAGCTTGCCGCAATAATATCAAAGCCCTTCTCAATTCCGAACAGAATATCGCTCATGTCGGATTCACCGATGTAAGGCATGGAAAGATCCGTTCCCGGCACATTGACACCCTTGTGGTTGGAAACCGGGCCGCCGTTTACCACACGGCAGATGATATCCGTATCCGTAACCTCTTCCACGATCATCTCGATCAGACCATCGTCGATCAGAATTCTGGAGCCAGCGCTCACGTCATTTACCAGATTCTTATAGGAAATGGCAGCGATCTCGTTCGTTCCCATGATCTCGTTCGTGGTCAGGGTGAACTTCTGTCCGGCTACCAGCTCCGTCTTTCCGCCTTCAAAGTCTCTCAGTCTGATCTCCGGTCCCTTTGTATCGAGAAGGATGGCGACCGGCATGTTCAGCTCCCTGCTCACCTTCCGGATCGTGTCAAATTTTCTGCCCTGCTCCTCATGATCTCCATGAGAAAAGTTACAGCGGGCAACATTCATTCCGGCAAGGATGATTTCCCTTACTTTTTCTTCACTCTGGGATGCGGGTCCGATCGTGCAAATCATTTTTGTTTTTCTCATATTCAGTTCCTCCGTCCTTTTATGGTTTCAATTGTGAGTTCCCGGGCAGAAACTCCGCCGCCGCCCGGACTTTCCACACCCTGTACGTTCAGTCCAAGCCGAACATACTTATCTATTAACTTAATGAGCTCCTCAGTGATGACTTCTCCCGGGATGATCAGCGGGATTCCCGGCGGATAGAGGTTCACATAAGTTGCTGAAATTTTTCCTGCCGCCTCTAAAAGAGGTTCGGCAGATTTCGGCGCTTCCACAGCTTCATAAAGCAAGACGGCTGCGGTTGTCCGCGGCCAGCTTCGCGGAATGCCTTTCTCAGTCTGCGCCGCCGTTTCCGGTGCCTTAAGCCCGTCGTCGTTTTCCGGCGGCCCGTTCTGCCGCAGAAGCCTTTCATCAAGCTCCTCCAGCGCTTCGGCCAGACGCAGCAGGCCGTCCCCGGTATCCCAGGGCGTCAGGATAGCGGTCACATAAGTGTCGCATACCATCTCCATTTGAAGATGATAACGGTTCAAAAGCTCTTTGTAAAGTAAATTTCCGGTAATTTTTTCATTTTGCGTCGATATCAGAAGTTTTCCCCGGTCAAACGCTTTCATACACCCGTGTTCCGGAAGCTCTTCACTTAAGATACGAATGACGCGCAGCCCGGCCAATCTGGCGTATAACCGGTTCAGTTTTTCTTCAAATTCTGTATATATCTGCCTTCCCCGCTCCTGCAGAAGCCTCACACAGGAATCCATGCTTCCCATCAGAAGATAGGAGGGACTGCTCGTCTGATAGATCCGCTCAAACCGCCTGACGGCTTCGGAAGAAATGACTTTTCCGTTCCGGTGCAGAAGCGCGGTCTGCGTCAGGGCCGGCAGCGTCTTATGCAGGCTCTGCACCACCAGATCGGCGCCGAGCCTTACCGGGCTTTCCGGTTGTTCCGGCGCAAATCCGAAGTGCGCGCCGTGCGCGCCGTCCACAATCAGCACGGCGCCCGCCTGATGCACAACTTTCCCAATGGCTTCCACATCGGAAACCACTCCGTCATAGGTGGGAGACGTGATCAGAACCGCCTGTATATCCGGATACCGGGCGAGCATTTCCTCCACCTGCTCCGGCGCGATGGCATCCGCCACGCCTCCCTCCAGAAGCTTTGGATAGAGAAAAACCGGCTCAAGCTCCCTCAGACAGAGGGCATGATAGACCGACTTATGACAGTTCCTCGCCACAAGGACTCTTCCGCCCTTCCTGGCCGCAGCGGATACTGCCGTCAGAATCCCGGCCGTAGAGCCGTTCACCAGAAAAAAGGTCTCGTCTGCGCCAAAAACCTCAGCGGCCCGCTCCTGGGCCAGATGCAGAATCCCCTCCGGCTGATGCAGGTCGTCGAAGCCGTCGATCTCCGTGATATCCAGCTCCGCAGCAGCCTGCAAAACCTCTCCGGCCTCCGGCGGCATGTTTCTCTTATGCCCCGGCATGTGAAAGGGATAATATCCGGAATCTCTGTAAAGCTCCAGCTGCCTTATGAGACTGCCGTCAGGTTTTCGCAGCCCATTTTCTTTATCACCGCTCATGAATTTTTTCGTACCTTTCTCCATCTTCCTTTTCTCAGACGTAGGGTTTCCAGCAGGGAGCAGTATTTATCCGCCGCCGTCACAATCCACGCCTCCCGGCACATGGGCGGAACGACCGTGAGCGGCCACATGTGCTTCCGGATAATTTCCCGCTCACAGGGCGTCAGACTGTAATCCCTTCCCGCGTTTCGAAGCGCTATTTCCGGATGGCTGAAGCCATGCAGCTCCTTAAGTCTCTTCGCGGATTTCCGGGTATGCCAGTCATACAGAAAATAGTCGTGAAGGAGGGCTCCTCTTACCAGCTCGCGCTCTCTCACGCGGATCCCCAGGCTTTTCAGGCCGTCCATGATTTTCAGGCTGCAGCCGGCCACGCTGATGGAATGCTCGTAGACAGATACGGTGCCGTGCTGGATATTCTTTCTCGTACTGCGGAATCGGGAGGACCTCAGGATATCTCCTCCATACGCGTCGATCCGTTTCACCAGCCGGTTGTTTTCTCTTTCCGGCATCCTGTCACACTCCTTTCTCAGTCATAGCAGACGACGGGAAATCCCTGCTCCACATAACCATAGATGGTTTCCGCAATCTCCTCCGGAAGATTGATGCATCCGTGCGAACCGTTCGTCCTGTAGATCTCCCCGCCGAATTCCTTCCTCCAGGATGCGTCGTGCATTCCGATATTTCCGTTGAAGGGCATCCAGTACTTCACCGGAGTGGCATAGGTCTCTCCGGTCAACGTCGCGTTTCTCTCCTTATAGGTGAGTCCGTACACGCCCGCCGGGGTCGCATAGCCCCTTGCCACATTTCCGGACACCAGATCACTTTCCAGGATTTTCTTCCCGTCTATGTACAGATAAAGATGCTGGCCTCCCAGATCAATTTCCACATAGGAATTGCCGATATCCTCTCCGGCCGGCCCTTCCGCATAGCCTCTGGAAAAATACAGCGGCTCCTTCTCCAGCCTTTCTCCGTTTTCTATGCTGGAAAGCAGCTCCTGCGTTTCTCCCACCCGGTTCGTCCACCAGCCGTAAGAACCTTTCAATCGATGCAGAGTCCCGTCTGAAGCGGTAAACTCCCTCTCTCTTCCGAAGGTATCATGCTTCTTTGCCAGCCCGTTTACATGCTCCCTGACCGCTTCTTCGTCCAGATGTACCTCGTCTCCATCGATGGTGATCCACGTGCTGATCAGACTGCCGTCGATCACCTCCTCTTCTCCGTTCCAGCGATAGGTGATCTTGGCGCCCGCATACCGGTTTGCCGTCTCAAGCGCCCGCTTCAGTCCCGGATCGTCCGACTTCACGTCCGCGTCGGAATAGAAGCCGCCTTCCCGCAGATCGAGCTCTTCTTCCAGCTCCTTCAGCGCTTTTACCGCCGCCTCCTTCACCTTCTCAAAATCGAGCACGGTTCCGGAATCCTCCGGGATGATGGAATAACCGGATCCTGCTTCATATTCGCTGATTTTCGCATCCCGCGGCTTTCGGATATGATCCGGATCAAAAAAGGGCGATTCCCTCAGGCGCTTCTCCAGGGCATCGTCCTCATAAGTCACCACCCTGGGCAGCTCGCAGGTGGAGGAGGAGAAAAACATCTTCGGCCATGCCCATCCGCTCATCTGCGCGCTGAAACGGTCCAGCGTATCATCAAATACATAACTCATCCCAAGCTCTGCCGGCGTCAGCACATCCTCCATCTCGTCTCTTCCGGTGATCACAAGCTCATAATAAATTTCCGGATTCAGGCATTCCTCACGCACCCGCTCTCTGGAGCGAAAACTCACATCCGTTCCGTCTATTTCCGTTCTCCAGAAATAATGGCCCGCAAAAAAGAAAGAGCCTGCAAGATAGATCAGAGCCAGCGCTCCTGCCGCAATGGCCGCGGCAGAAATCGCCCTGCGCAAAAGCCCCCCTCTTTTTCCTGCTGCTCTCTTATTTTTACTTTTCTTCATTCAGCCTTCCTTTGTAACACTTCCTTTTCTCCCATTGTAACACTTCCTGTGCAAAAGAGAAATATACGAATGTCACAAACAGAGCGGAAAACCTATCCAGTTTATCAGCCCCTGTCGGCCCGTGCCGCCAGAACATCGGATCATTCAAATTGTGCCAGATACATCTGTCTGTACAGCCCTTCCTGATTCAGAAGCGTATCATGGGTTCCCTGCTGGATGACGTCCCCGTCGTTCACCACCAGGATATGGTCCGCATTCCGGATTGTGGAAAGTCTGTGCGCGATGACGAAGCAGGTTTTCCCCTCCATCAGCTTCCTCATCGCCTCCTGGATCTTCATTTCGGTCCTTGTGTCCACATCCGAAGTCGCTTCGTCCAGAATCAGCATTCTGGCCGGAAGCAGCATGGCCCTCGCAATGGTGAGAAGCTGCTTCTGCCCCTTGGAAATATTGGTTCCCTCATCCGAAAGAACCGTCCGGTATCCGTCCGGCAGCCTTCTGATGAAGCCGTCGATTCCTGCTGCCTTTGCCGCTGCACGAACCTGCTCCTCCTGCTTTTTGGTATCTCCCTCCAGACTGCCGTATGCCAGATTTTCATAAATCGTTCCTGTAAATAGCCAGGTATCCTGCAGCACCATCGCATAGGAGCGGCGCAGACCGTCCCGCTTTATCATCCGGATTTCTTCCCCGTCCACAGTGATAAAACCGCCGTCCACGTCATAGAAACGCATGAGCAGATTGATCAGCGTCGTCTTACCGGCCCCGGTAGGTCCTACAATCGCTATCATTTTACCGGGTTTTACATGGAAACTCAAGTCATGGATCACAGTTTTAGCAGGATTGTAACCGAACCTGACGTGATTCAGCTCCACCTCCCCCTTCGCCTCCACAAGCTCCCTTGCGTCCGGCGCATCCGCTGCCTCCTCCAGCTCATCCAGAAGCCGGAATACCCGTTCCGCCGCAGCCATGGAGGACTGCAGGTCGCTGATAATGTTTGCCGCCTCATTGATCGGCCCTGAAAATTTTCTGGAATACAGCACAAAGGATGAAATGTTTCCCATGCTCATCTTTCCGAACAGATACAAAATGGCTCCGAACACACTGATCATGGACAGAGAGAGGTTATTGATGAAATTCACCATCGGCCCCACAATACTGCCATAATATTCCGCTCTGTAATATGCCTTCATGGCCTTCTCATTTTTTTCCTCAAAACGGCGGATTGTATTTTCTTCCTGACAATAGGCTTTCAGTGTTCTCTGGCCCGAAACCATTTCCTCCGCAAATCCGTTCAGCTCTCCCAGCGTGGCGGATCTGGCACGAAACAGCGGCCTGGTTTTTCCTGTCAGGTATCTGGTAATGCACATGGAAAGCGGCATGGTAAACGCGAAAATCAGCACAAGGGACGGAGAGATCACGAGCATCATGAAGAAGGCCCCGCTCACTGTGATCACAGTCGTCAGAAGCTGCACCACATCATCGGACAGCGACATGTTCACCGTATCGATATCATAGGAAATCCTGCTGATGATATCCCCGCCCTGATGCACGTCAAAATATCCCACCGGAAGCGAAAGCAGTTTTTCAAAGACATCCTTCCTCATCTGGTAGACCACCTTCCGGCTGATGGTGATCATCAGCACCTGCAGAAGATAGGAGAATATGGAGGATACCACATAAAATCCCGCCATCCAGGCCGCATAATAAAAAACCTTTTCAAAAATAACCTTTCCCGGCCCCGGCTCGATGGCATCCACCGCATACCCTGACAACAGGGGCCCGATCAGGGAAAACAGGTTGCTCCCCACCGTCAGCGCCACCGCTCCGACAAGATACCATTTATAACGCATCAGATACCCGTCGAGCCGCAGAAGCGTTCCTTTTTTCCCGGCTGTCTTATGTTCTCCGATTTTCTGTCCTTCTGTTTTCATCCTTACCTCCAAACGGAAGCGCCTTTCTCTCTTCAGCCTCCGATATCCCCCGTCTGCGACCGGCTGATCTCCCTGTATACGGCACAGCCCATTAACAGCTCCTCATGGGTTCCATACCCGATCATTTCCCCGTCCTCCAGCACGAGTATATGATCCGCGTGCATGACGGAACTGATACGCTGTGCGATCAGAATAGTCGTCGTACCGCTGAAATTCTCCTTCAGCTGCCTGCGCAGCATGGCATCCGTCCGATAGTCCAGCGCGCTGGAGGAATCATCCAGAATCAGAATCTCCGGCCGCGCGGCCAACGCCCTCGCGATCAGCACTCTCTGTTTCTGGCCCCCGCTCAGGTTTGCCCCCCGGATATCCAGCATACCCCCTTCGCTGCGCTCCTTCTCCTGCGTAAACTCCTCTGCCTGGGCGTAGCTCAATGCCTGAACGATTTCTTCCCGACCAAGCTGCCTTCCCATCCGCACATTTTCATAAATCGTATCCTCAAAAATGGTATCGTTCTGAAACACCACGCCGAACCTGCTGCGAAGCTCCTCCTTTTCAAAACTTCTCACGTCCCGTCCGCCGATCAGCACGCGCCCTTCATCCACATCCATAAGACGCATCAGAAGCGATGCCAGGGTCGTTTTTCCGGAGCCTGTTGATCCGATAATTCCAAGCATCTCTCCTTTTCTGACGGTAAAGGAAATATCCTTCAGGTTCGGCTCCTTTTTATTATAGGAAAAGCTAACATGATCAAACACGATCTCCTTTTCTGCATCCACCTCTACCGTATCCGTATTCTCCGCCTCCGGCTCTGTCTTATCCCCCAGAAGTGCCAGATCATCCTCGCAGGAGAGCACCTGGTCGATTCTGGCCGCAGATGCCACCGCCTTGTTAATGATAACGAACATCCTGGAAATGGACATCATGGCGTTCAGAATGATCGTGAAATAGGTCATGAATGCCAGTATTTTTCCTACCTCTGAGGTTCCCGCATTCACCCGGAAAGCCCCGACGATGATGACGCCCACCAGACCCAGATTCAGGAGCATATTCATCGACGGATTCAGAACTGCCATCGTCTTTTCTGCATTCCTTTCACAGGTCACCACCATTTTGTTGATCCGGTCAAACTTTTCCTTTTCGTAATCCATCTTGGACAGGGCCTTAATCACCCGGATTCCTGCGATATCCTCCCTCACCAGGCAGACAAAGCTGTCCACGCTGCTCTGAAGCTTCCGGTAAAGAGGCATTCCCTTTCTGGATACTACCACCATGACAACCGCAAGCACCGGCATCACAAGCAGCAGTACGGAAGAAAGCACCGGATCCAGGGACATGGTAAACAGTACGCCGCCCACAAGAAGAATGGGCGCCCTCACGCCAAGCCTCTGCACTCTTCCGATCATCTGATTCACATTATAGGTATCCGTCGTGAGCCTGGAAATCAAAGACGGCTTGGTAAAGGCGTCCGTCTGCCTTGCCGAAAGATACATGGTCTTCGCGAACAGATCGTGCCGGATGATCTGCGTCGCATCGCTCGCCACCCTGGAGGCCATCCTGTTTGCAATGATATTGAAGGAAACCGCGAGTATGGAGCAGACCAGCATTACGCCTCCCCAGGCAAAAATCAGCCGCAGGCTTCCCACCGGAATCACAGAATCGATTACATAGGCCAGTATCCATGGAATGAACAGATCCATGATTGCTCCCAGAAATTTTATCAGAAATCCAACTGCCATTCGTCCATAATAGGGACGAAGATAAAAGGTGATTATTCTTTTCATGGCAACCCTTTCATCCTCAATAGTTTCACATACAATAATTGTTTGTAATCAGATTATATAACATTTCCGCTGTTTTGGGCATAAAAAAATCACATCGGGCTTTCTTTTTCTATAAGCCTGATGTGACCGTTTTCAGTGAAGCATGGGGGATTCGAACCCCCGACAACCTGATTAAAAGTCAGGTGCTCTACCGGCTGAGCTAATGCTCCATATAATGTTCTTATGCCTGTAAACCTACAGGCACAAAAAAATGCCCAGAACCGGAATCGAACCAGTGACACGAGGATTTTCAGTCCTCTGCTCTACCAACTGAGCTATCTGGGCATTTAAGTAGCGGGGACAGGATTTGAACCTGTGACCTTCGGGTTATGAGCCCGACGAGCTTCCAGACTGCTCCACCCCGCGTCATCATATATAGTGTAACACCATTCAGGTACTACACGCAACTATTATTTTTTTAAATGGATGGAGGTGGATTCGAACCACCGAAGCAATTTGCAGCAGATTTACAGTCTGTCCCCTTTG
>UQVK01000020.1 GCA_900544445.1 uncultured Lachnospiraceae bacterium | reverse complement strand
GCCGGCGGGACAGGCGAAGCCGCATCCCGCCCTCACAGCGAACCGGCGAAAGGAACTCCTCCCACCCCCGCCGGCGGGACAGGCGAAGCCGCATCCCGCCCTCCACAACGTCCCGCCCCCTTCTTTCATTCAGGAGAACAACATGAACCAATACAAAAAATGGCTGCTCCTTTTCTTCGCAGCCCTCATCACAGCCCTGCTGGCCATAACCGCCCTGGTCCTCACAGTAGACCCGTTCTTCCAATACCACGCTCCACTCCCGGGCTACCCCTACAAGGTGGACAACCAGCTTTCCCAGAACCCGGGAATGGCCAGACACCTGGACTACGACAGCGTCCTTCTCGGCTCCTCCATGACGGCCAGCTTTGACACCGACTGGTTCGGAGAGGTCCTGAACCTCAACACCGTAAAGCTCAGCTACAACGGCGCCCTCCCAAAGGACGAAGCCAACATCATGGACATCATTTTTGACGCAAAACAGGACACCGTGAAGACCATCTTTATGGCCCTGGACCAGAACACCCTGTCCGCAGGAACGGAGGAGACCAAATTCCCCATTCCGGAATACCTGTACGACAAAAATCCTTTTAACAACATCCAGTACGTTTTCAATAAGGATGTCCTGCTCAACTACATTCTGAAGCCTCTGGCAGATCCCACCGAACGGACGGACTGGACCCAGCTTTACAAGCCCTGGTGGACGGATCAGTATTATACCAAGGCAAACGTGCTGATGTATTATACGCCCGCGGAAGAGGCAGACGAAGAAATGCCGGAGGACCTGTTCCTTTCCGGCACGGCGGCAAACCTGGATCAGAATATCTGCCCCTATATTGAAGCGCATCCGGAAACGGAATTCATTTTCTTTTACCCGCCCTACAGCATCCTTTACTGGAACGACGTGATGCGTCAGAAGCAGCTGGATGCGGAAATCGCGGAGCTCAAATACGTGACCGAACGCCTTCTTTCTTATGATAATGTCCGCATGTTCTGCTTCCAGAATCAGAGGGATATTGTCTGTGACCTGAACAATTACGCGGACTACACCCACTATCATGCGGACGTCTGCCGCTATATTGTGGAATGCTTTGCAAGCGGGGAATGTGAGCTGACGATGGAAAATTATGAGGAGGTTTTTGCCGATCTGGCGGAACTGGCCTCAACCTATGATTACGAAGCGATTTACGACAACTGGTATGAATAAATACTGAAAGGAAGGCTTTTGTGACAGTCCGGAAAGACCGGAACCGTTGCAGAGCTTCCGGGATGGAGGAAAGAACAGATGGCTGAACTGTTGGCGGCGTTTGCCGTTCTGATTGCAGCTCCCTTCTGCATCGGGCTGCTTCCGGCACTTGCCATGCCGGGAGAAAAGATAGCCTGGCATGAAGAACGGGCCGAAGAAAATAAGAAGGCGGGGATCCGAAGAATTTTCCTGGAACGAACTCCTGTGAGCGTCTGTCCGGCAGCCGTTTACGCGGCCGGTTTTGTGATTGTGCTGGCGGTGTTTCAGATTGTGGCTGTGCCGGTCATTCTTTTTGAAACCTGGGGATTCCCAAGAATTGTAACCATCTATTCCATTCTGCTTGCGGTATTATCCGCTGCGGGACTGATATTCGGTTTCCCCGTACTGCGCGGAATGGCTGTGGATGCGCGTACATGGATTGTAAAAAGGAAAAGGCCGTCCGTGGAAACAGCGCTTTACTGGGTGATTGCCGTCGGTCTGATCCTGTTTCAGATGTATATGGCCTATACCCATGAGTTTTTTGACGGGGACGACGCCTATTATGTGGCGCAGTCCGTCATCGCGGAGCAGACGGATGTGCTTTACCGGATTCTGCCCTATACAGGACTGAGCACCTCGCTGGATATCCGGCACGCGCTGGCGTCGCTCCCCATCTGGGAGGCCTATCTGGCAAGGGTGACCGGGATTCATCCGGCCATCATCGCCCACAGCGTGCTGCCGCTTATATTGATTCCCCTCACCTATCTGGTCTATTACCGGATCGGCATGCGGCTTTTTAAAGGAGCGTTTCGGAAAACGGCGGTATTTCTGATCCTGGTGAGCCTGCTTCAGATTTTCGGCAATACCTCGATCTATACGAATGCAACCTTTTTCCTGATGCGGACCTGGCAGGGAAAATCCGTTCTTTGCAACTTTGTACTTCTCACTGCTGTGTGGAGCCTTCTGCGGCTGTGGGAAACGGGAGCGGACGGAGAACAGAAAGGAAAAAAGCAGGCGGGCTGGTGGCTTCTGATGGCGGCTAATAACGTGACGGCAGCCATGGCGACCACGATGGGAGCTTTCCTGCTGGGGCTTTTCATCGCCATTGCCGGACTCGTGATGGCTGTCAGACAGAAACGCCCCGGCCGTCTGATCCCTCTTGCTGCGACATGCCTGCCGGGGCTTGTCTACCTCGGCATCTATGCAGCGGTGGTTTTCCTGTGATGCGGACGTCCCTGCAGGCGCTGCGAAGTCGTATGGCGCAAAGGCCGTAGTGAAAGGCCGCTGCGCGGAAATGGAGTGTTCATGAGAGAAATCCTGACAATATTTATGGACTACTGCGGAAACGGTATCTATCCTTTTCTCTTTCTTGCAGCGCTGATCTATCTGCTGGCAACGGAAAAAGACAGGAGAGTGCGTCTGATTCTGGCAGAAACTTCCCTGGTGACGCTGATTCTGTTTTTTATTCCGCTGTTCAAAATGGTGATGGACAGAGTGGAAGAGGCGGGAACCTATTATCGTATCCTGTGGCTCCTCCCCATGACGGCGGTTACCGCATATGCCGGGGTGAAGCTGATCGGGAGACATACGAGAATCGGTCTTGTGGCGCTTGCCGCAGTGTGTATTCTGGGCGGCAGCTATGTATACGGCAATGTGAATGTATCGAAGGCGGAAAACCGCTACCATCTTCCGGCGGAGGTGCCGGCAATCTGTGATCTGATCATGCCGGCAGAGGATGAGGAACGGGTCTGGGCCGTGTTCCCCTCAGAACTGGTCCAGTATATCAGGCAGTACACCTCGGAAATCCAGATGCCCTATGGCCGCGATATGCTGGTGGCGAGCTGGGATCACACGGAGCATCCCATTTACGCGCTGATGGAGGCGGAAACCATTCATATTGATCTGGTCGCCCAGCTGCTGGATGATTATGGAATTCAGTACCTGATTCTGAATAAGGCGAAGCCTGTGGAAGGGGAGCCGTCAGAATGCGGGCTGGAAAAAATCGGAGAAATCGGCGGCTATGATGTGTTCCGGAACGTGGATGTGCCGATTTATAAGACGGTGACCGGTTGACAGGGCACTGTGGATAATAAGCGATGGAGACAGCCGCCTGATTTTTGCGGGAACAGGACGGCTGTCTCCTGTTTTTGCAAAGAAGGAATAAATTCTTCAAGAATCAGAGATATTTTTCAGAATTATATGGAGGTATACTTAATAATAACAGTTTGTCTGGAACAGCGGAAAAGGAGACGGGTTATGAGAGCGGTTATGATGATGTTTGATTCTCTAAACAGGCATTTCCTTCCCAATTATGGTTGTGCCTGGACTATCATGCCTAATTTTCGGAGACTTGCGGAAAGAACATTGACATTTGAACGTTTTTACGCAGGAAGCCTTCCCTGTATGCCAGCCCGAAGGGAACTGCATACAGGCCGTTATAATTTCCTTCATACGGCATGGTCCCCTTTGCAGCCATATGATGACTCCGTGATAGTGAGAATGAGGGAAGCGGGAATTTATACGCATATAGCGACAGATCATTTTCACTACTGGGAGGATGGCGGAGGAGGGTATCTGACCCGGTTTGACAGTTATGAGATGATTCGGGGCCAGCAGGGAGATGCCTGGAAGGGACAGGCGGCGTGGCCGGAAATCCCGGAGACGCTTTCCGGCAGAAAGAATACCCAGAACTGGAGGCATGAATGGATTAACCGGGGATTCCTGAAAAAAGAGGAAGACATGCCGCAGAAGAAGACATTTGACTGCGGTCTGGACTTTATCCGGAGAAATGCGCGGGAGGATGGATGGTTTCTTCAGATAGAGGCGTTTGATCCGCATGAGCCTTTTTTTACCCTGCAGGCTTATCAGAAGTTGTATCCGGATGATTACCACGGACCCAATATGGACTGGCCGGATTATGGAGAGAACAGGTACGGAGAAGAAGTAACCCGGCATATCCGTTATGAGTATGCGGCTCTTATGAGCATGTGCGATCACTATCTGGGAAAGCTTCTGGATATCATGGATGAACTGAATCTGTGGAGAGATACGCTACTGATCGTCAATACGGATCATGGTTTCATGCTGGGAGAAAAGGAGTGGATGGGTAAAAATGTACAGCCCGTGTTTGAAGAAATCTCACACATTCCCTTCTTCATTTATGATCCGAGATTCCCGGAGTGCAGGAATCAGAGAAGAAACGTGCTGGCACAGACTGTGGATATCGCGCCGACGCTGGCTGACTTTTTCCAAATAAGCTCTCCGGAATTTATGGACGGAAGAAATCTTCTGCCTGTGATAAGGGACGATACGCCTGTCAGAGATACTGCGCTTTTTGGCGTATACGGGGGACATGTGAATATCACGGACGGCAGATATGTATATATGAAAGCGCCCGCGATGCCGGAAAACGGACCGTTATATTCATATACCCTGATGCCGTGTCATATGAGAAATATGTTTTCTGCGGAGGAACTGAGACAGGTGGAACTTGTGGACGGTTTTCCACATATGAAGGAATGCCGGGTGATGAAGATACCGCAGCGGGGATCTGACCGGGCCTATGGATTTGGGAATCTGTTATATGATCTGCAGACAGATCCCTTTCAGCAGTCTCCGATACACTATGAAGAAACGGAAAAGAGACTGACTGAACAGATAAAGGAACGGATGGAGGAAAATGAAGCGCCGGAGGAACAGTATATCAGGCTTGGAATAAAGGGACAAGGGAAGTGACAGAAAAGGAAGAGTATTTCTTAAAAAGAAAGAAATAACTGTTTATAATTTCCGTATAATCACGTCAAAATATCAGGAGAAAGAGGCTGGAAACAATGGATGAAAGCAGAAAAATACGTTATATCCGTTTTGTAATTGCTTACAATGTTGTTCTGTTGATTCCTTTGCTTGTGATTAGTCTCAGCGTTCTGTATCTTTTTTATGAACAGCAGCGTCATAAGCTTAATGACGAGATGAAAATTGTGCTGGAAAGGCAGAATGATTTCTGGAGTCAGCAGGTGTCAGTCATTCATGCGTTTAATACATTCTGTAAATATGATAAAAAATATAATGAACGGTATTCTGATGTGCCCATAGTTTATTTTGATATCTGGGAAGAGCTGGGCAAACAGGAAGAGAGTTTTCCATTTGCCGATGGGATTTATCTTTATGATAAACAGAATGAAATTGTTCTGACGTCCGGCGGAAACGTGAAGCCGGAGCTGTTTTTTTCTGAAATATGCATTATGGACAGGTCTGTTTTTGACATAGATGATACGCATGAGAATATCAGCGCTTATAGGGTATTTCTCAGAACGGACAGCAGGCCCGGTCTTGTGCTGGCAGCGCCGCTGCAGGTCTGGGGAAAGACCGGAAGAGAAACGAAATACCTGCTGTATACGGTTAAGAACGGGAAACTGACATCCCAGTTTGAAGAAGATGAGAAAGAAACGGTAATCCTGTTTCAGGATGATGTTGTGTATTCGTCCGGAAACTGGAATACAGAGGAAGATTGGAATGACAAAAACCGGCTGATGCAGGCTTCCGGGGATTATTATATATACAGAATCGAACTGGGAAACGGATTTGAGACAATAAGCTATGTTCCGAAGAGCAGCATCATAAAAAGCATGAAAATATATATACAGGGTTACGGAATCTGGCTGCTGTGCAGTGTTGTTCTCGGTCTGGGACTGGCGGTGATGTCATCCCGGAAGCCATATAAAATGTTTCGGGAGCTTACGGATCACAACGTACAGCTGGAGGAAGAAAGGGACAGCCTGCGGATGGAGAGCTGCCTGTATGAACTGCTGTCAAAGGAGATGACACAACAGGATTCCCTGTGGAAGAAATGTGTGAACAGTCAGATCTATGTCAATCGGAAATATAAATTTTTTGTTGTTCTACCAGAAGACAGGGCAAAGAATCAGAGTCTGTACGACTGGCTGGAATGGAAGAGAAACCTCTACGGCGTGACCAATGCCTATCGGATTGAAGTAGTGGAGGGAATTCTGATTTATCTGGTATGCAGTGATGAATCCGCTTCAGCGCTGCAGGGAAAGCTTTCAGAGCTTATCGGTCACGGCGCAGAGGCTGGTGTCGGAAGTCTGATCATGGATGTGAGACGACTGAGGCAGTCCTATAAAGAGGCGCAAAAGCGGATGAATGCCTGCCGGGAAGAGGAAAAATATCCGGAAAGAGAAGTGTTATCTCTGAAAGAGGCAGTAGAAGACGGGGACTTTTCAAGGGAACAGCTTTTGCTTGAAACAATAAGAGAGCTGGTGAAGGGGATGAATGATATGGCGGCGACAGCCATATTATGGGATGTCGCAAGGGTGTATCAGATGAATACGGCCGCAGTGCTGGAGATCCCGCGGGAAGAGAATGAATGCCTGGCGGATTTTGTAAGGGAATTTCTTCTGCATTTGAAAGAAAGGATACCGAAGGAGCAGCCCCCGGAAGAAAAGATGACCGGTTATAAAAAGAGAAATATAGCGGATATTCTGGAATATATTCAGGAGCATTATCTGGACGATAATTTCAGCGTGAAATATATGGCGTCCTGTTTTGAAACTTCGGTTTCGAATATCAGCCATTTCTTTAAGAAAAATACAGGCGTCACCATATCGCAGTATGTTGAACAGATTAAACTGGAAAAGGCAAAGGAGCTACTGGAAAACAGCGACAGAAAGGTCGCGGAGATTGCGCGGATGCTCCGCTATAACAACAGTACGGTATTCATTGAGATGTTTAAAAGATATGAAGGTGTTACGCCGGGAGGATATCGGGAAAATATATGGAGCGGGAAGAAGTAGCGTATGGGCCGTTGCAAAATAGATGAGTAATCATCTATGGAGCAATGGCTCCTTTCTTCTGCCTCCGAATGTTGAAAAAGCTGTCAGATTAAAAGGAAAATGCGGAAAAAACAGATATTTTGCACGAAACCGGGGTTCCGTTCAAAAATCAGAGATATATTTTGAATAAAAAATACGGTAATATGACAGCATCAACCAGAAACCTGCGCAGAAAACTCTGGTTATCTGAACGAAGCGGAAAAATGTACATGAGGACAGGAGGTTATATTTATGAAAAATAAAATACTGCGAAAAGGCGCTCTGGGAATGAGCATTCTGATGCTGGGAATCACGATTCTTACAGGCTGTTCCGGGCAGGGGCAGGCAGATGAAGCGCAGAGTGTGGCGGAAGAAGCGGGAGCGGAGACAGCACAGGAAGCGGACGGAGAGGCGTCTGATAATTTTAATGCGGAGAACCTTCCAATTGTAAACGAAAAGGAAACCTTCACAATTGCAGTACAGCAGATCAGCTCTTTAAAAAGCGCGGCAGAAAAGGCATGCGTAATTGATACGGAAGAGGCAACCAATATCCATATTGAATGGATCGAGATCCCCGCTTCCGGATGGAGCGAAAAAATCAATATTATGTTCAGCACCGACAGCCTGCCGGACGCTATTATCGGAGATGTCGATATGGCGAGAAACTATGAACAGCTGGTAGCGCTGGACGATTATCTGGAGGAGTATGCTCCGAATGTGACGGCGTTTTTTGAAACCAGAGATGATTACCCGCAGGCACTTCGCGCCCCTGACGGAAAGATCCGCGCTTTGCCGACCGGTGATGAGGTTTCTGCAAATATGATAGATTCTCTTCTGTGGATCAATCAGGGGTGGCTGGACAGGCTGTCCCTGGATATGCCGGAAACGCCGGAAGAGCTGAAGGAGGTTCTGATTGCATTCCGGGATCAGGATCCCAACGGAGACGGACTCCAGAACGAGATTCCCTTTACCTTTCAGGATGCGTGGGGCTGGGGAAGTTCAATTGAAAACCTGTTTGGCGCATTCGGCGTTCTGGAAAACGGATATCATGTATTTACTCAGGACGGGAATGTCATATTCAGCGCAAAGGAACAGGGATATTATGATACCCTGGCTTATCTGCATGATTTGTATCAGGAAGGACTGATCGATAAGGATGTTTTTACTATCAGTTCTGATCAGTATGCCGCAAGAGGGGCCAGCGGAGATATCCTCGGACTGGTAGCCGGCTACAGATCAAGCGATGCGGGCGTTTATGACACGGAAGCTTATCAGGTACTGCCGATTTTGAAACAGGAGGACGGATCGCAGATGGTCGGCATCAACAATGTAACCAAAACGGGAGGATTTGTCATCACCCAAAGCTGCGAAAATCCGGAAGCTCTGGTGCGCTGGTATGATTATATCAATTCCACCCTGGAGCTTGCGCTTGAATGGGGCCGTGGAGCGGAAGGCGTGGCATGGAATATTCTGGAAGAGAATGGAGAGGAGGTTCCTCAGCTCCTGACCATGGACAACGAAGCTCTGGCGGCAAACGGCGGCTATAAATCTGCAGCCGAATACAGACAGGCGGAAAGCTTTGCTGGACAGACGCCTTCCCTGTACAGATATGAATACTTTGAAAGACAGGTTTATGACGAGGATAGCAGAGCGAAGGCAATCAAAGAACAGCTTCCATACGGAGTGACCGGACTACCGGCGGGGACGGCGTCTCAGGAGAATGAAGAGCAGAGATCCATTCTTTTGACGGATATCGATACCTATCTGAAAAAATTCATCGCGGACTCCGTCATAAACGGAATTGATGACGCGAAATGGCAGGAACATCTGAATGCGCTTGAGAGCCTGAAGGTGGATGAGTATACGCGGCTTTGCCAGGAATTTGTGGATTCCATGGCAGACTGAAAGAAATGAGATTCCGGCATGGCTTATCCATGCCGGAATCTGTAGAGAGGACTTCCGTAGGAAGATTTTATTTCATAATCAGGAGCAAAAAATGACTGTTGGAAAAAAACGAAAAAAAAGGAAGAGCAGTATGCGTCTGCTGAAAAAAAACTGGATATGCTATCTGTTTGTTCTTCCAATGTTGATCTATGTTCTGATTTTCAGCTATCTGCCAATGTATGGTATTCAGCTGGCTTTTAAGGATTATCGTGTATCGGATGGTATCTGGGGAAGCGCATGGGTCGGACTGAAGCATTTTAAAACCTTTTTTGATTCTTATCAGTTTAAAGATCTGCTTTGGAATACGCTGTCTCTGAGTATTTATTCCCTGATCGCCGGATTCCCGATGCCGATTATCTTTGCGCTTTTTTTAAATTATATTACAGATGTGAAGCTGAAAAAAACGGCGCAGATGATTACCTATGCGCCGCATTTCATTTCGACAGTAGTATACTGCGGTATGATTCTGATTTTCCTGTCCAGTGATGGCGTTGTCAATCAGATTTTGATGCGTCTGGGAATGGACCCGGTAAACTTTCTCTCCAATCCGTCCAACTTCCGTCATATTTACGTGTGGTCCGGAGTGCTGCAGAATATTGGATGGGGATCGATAATGTATATTTCCGTGCTGACATCGGTAGGGCCGGAGCTGCATGAGGCCGCCACTGTGGATGGAGCGACAAGATTCCAGCGGCTTTGGTACATCGATGTGCCTTCGATTGTTCCGACGATGGTGATCATGCTGATCATGAGAGCGGGAGAGATCATGGATCTTGGCTTTGAAAAGGCGTTCCTGCTGCAGAATAGCATTAATCTGGATTATTCGGAGATTATTGCAACTTATGTATATAAAATCGGTATACAGGGAGGGCAGTTCAGTTACTCCTCGGCAATAGGACTTTTTAATAATATCATTAATCTGATACTGCTGGTGGTTGTCAATAAGGTTGCCGGAAAGGTTTCCGATATCAGTCTGTGGTAAGGGGGAAATGCTGTGAAAAAATTAAAACGAATGGGGAAAAGGGATCTGATTTTTCTCGTGATTGTGCATGGGAGCGTTATTCTGCTGTCCGCGGTCATTCTGTATGCGCTGTGGTTTGTGGTAATTGCGTCCATAAGCGATCCGAATCTGGTGGCGTCCGGGGAAGTTCTGTTCCTGCCCCGGGGAATTACCTGGGAGGGATATAAATATATTTTAAGGGATAAACGGATATGGACAGGATATTTTAATACGATCCGCTACGCCGGAGTTGGAACGATATTCGCTCTTTTTATCACCATTCCGGCAGGATATGCGCTGTCCCGGCAGGATATGGTGGGACGGAGTCTGATTATGAAGCTGCTGCTTTTTACAAAATACTTTTCCGGTGGTCTCATTCCTACCTATCTGGTCGTAAAAGGGCTGCATCTTGTGGATACGCCTTATGTGCTGATGATTCTGGGATCCTTTTCCGTGTTTAACCTGATTCTGTGCCGTACCTTTTTCATCAACACCATGCCGATGGAGCTTCAGGAAGCGGCTGAAATTGACGGCTGCAATATCTTTCAGTATTTTATCCAGATTGTTATTCCGCTTTCTAAAGCGATTATTGCCATTATGGCCCTGTACTATGCGGTTGGCCACTGGAATTCATTTTTCAATGGCCTGATTTATGTGACGGATAACAGACTGTATCCTCTGCAGGTAATTCTCCGGGACATTCTGATCAGCGGACAGTCCGTCGATCCTACGACTACAGATCCGGATGCGCTGGAAATGATGAAGCAGATTGCCCGGACAATCAAATATGGCGTTATCATTGTATCCTCTCTTCCGGTGCTTGTGATGTATCCCTTTGTACAGAAATATTTTGTCAGGGGAGTCATGATCGGTTCTGTGAAAGGCTGAATGAAATTAGAGAACAGAATAGGGCACGGAATGGGGACGAGTAGCATGGCATGAAATGAAAGGATGAAAAATGCAAAAAAATATATTGATCATATATACGGATCAGTTTCGCAGAGATGTGCCTGGCTGTTATGGAGGCCGCGAAGTGGAAACTCCCAATATTGATGCGCTGGGTGAACAGGGAATTATTTTCGAAAGGTTTTATACCTCGAGTGCGGTATGTACGCCGTCCAGAGGATGCTTTATGACGGGAAGATATCCGCACAGAAACGGGGCGTACAGAAATGGCGTTCCGGTTGGAATGACGGAACATGGATTTGCTGAAGCTTTTGCCCAGGTCGGTTATCATACGGGCTATATTGGAAAGTGGCATTTGGCCGACCACAAAGAGAGAGGAGAGGCTCTGGGAGAATATAACCCGCTTGGATTTGAAGAATGGAAGGATCCTGTGGAGTTTGGCCATTGCAAATCCGTATCCAGAGAAAATGGGATGGCAAAACCCTGCAGGCATGTAGGAAATGAAAAAACCTACACGACAGACTGGCTGACAGATGAGACTATTCGTTTCCTGCAGGGCAGGGTGGATAAGAAATCCTCCTTTCTGTTTATGGTAAGTATTCCTGACCCGCATCAGCCTTTTGAAGTGAGACGCCCATATGATACCATGTTCGATCCGTTGAAAATGGAAATCCCGGAAAGCTTTTATGAAAAGGAAATTCCTGACTGGGCAGACCGGGATACATGGGGAAGACAGCATTATTTTCCTCAGGGACTGTTTGAGAGGGAAGGACATTTTTGAAGGCTGAAGGCACAGTATCTCGGAGAGATAAAGTGCATCGATGACAATGTCGGAAGAATCACGGCATATCTGAAAGAAAGCGGCCTGTGGGAGAATACCATTGTTATTTTCACGACGGATCACGGAGAATATCTGGGTGAGCACGGTCTCATGGAAAAAAATAATCTGTATGAGAGTGTCTATCATATTCCTCTGCTGATGTCAATGCCAGGGGCTGGTTTCGTTCATCAGCGCTGCAAAACCTGGCTGAATGTGGTTGACTTCGGTAAGACTTTGGCGGGTTTTGCAAATGTTGATTATCCGTTCGATACGGACGGAGAGGACCGTTCCGGGCAGATTCTCAGAAACGAAACGGGGGTGGAAGAACTTTATATTCATCCATATGATGTACCAAAGGCAGGGATTCTGACGCCGGAATATGAATTGGCATATGTGGGAAGGGGGCATTGCGGAGAAGTATTTCACGATCATGTATTGTTTGACTGCAGAAGGGATGTGTATCAGATGCATAATCTGTTCGGACGCCCTGAGTATCGTGAAATTCAGGAACAGCTGACGGAAAAGATCCGCAGACATCACAGAAAACTGGGAACTCCCCAGCAATTTTTGCCGAAAGAGGTCCGGTAAAACAGGAATATTCTGGAAACCACAGGGCAAAGCAGAAAAAGCGGCAGGTGAAAACGCACTTGCCGCTTTTGCAGTTAATCTCTGATCAGGAAAATCTTCTCCGCAAATCTCCGGGCGATCCGTTCCCTTCCCGCCTCATTCAGATGATAACCGTCCGTCAGGCATTCTTCTGCCTGATTTTCTGTTACGGAGCCATAATAATTATCCAGAATGCTGACTCCGTTCGCCATGGCTACATCGATTTCATGGAGGATATAGTCCGGAAGGGTGCCGTTTCCCAGATCCTCCGTATCCGCATTGATCAGATTTCCGTTCTCATCGGTGTACTGCCCGTAGGAAGGGGAGAGGACTACGATGCGGATATAGGGATAGGTCTGCTTGATCAGGCCGATGGAGGCGTTAAGCGCTCCGTTCCAGGTGAGCAGATTGATATCGTTGTTTTCATCCATCACCGGGCGGTCGTCCTTATAATCGCTCAGATCATACATGATGACGATCATGTCCACGGTGGAAAAATCCACGCTTTTTAGCGTATTAAGCGCTTCCCGAGTCCCTTCGGTATCCTCTACCAGGCCGGCGGCATGCTCCATCAGCGTGAAATCCCCGCCGCACAGGGAAGCTGTGACCAGATACAGGCTCAGAGCGTCCTGCGGATAGCTGTCGGAATACTCCTGATACTTCATGGAAAGGTAGGAATCCGGAAACGCACAGTTATAAACAACAGCATCACATTTCTGTGCGATCATTTCAGCCAGTCCGGTGCTTCCACGCTCATCGGAAAAAGGGGCGTTCCCCAGCGTGACGATGGTGGTGATTCCGTCGTCCTCGTGTCCTTCCAGAAGGCTGGCATCCATGGGCTGGATATAATCCTGAGGTTCCGTATCGAACTCGGAAGTATCCGCGTTCGGATCATAACCGGAATCCTCGCCGATGTTCCAGATGATCAGCCGTATGACAGCGCTCAGGAACATCAGCAGAATCACCGCCAGAAGCGCCAGATGAATATAGTCTGAGCGCGTCATGCGCCGTCGTTTCCTGGCGTGTGAAGAAGAACGTGAAGCGGAGCTTCCTGCTTTTCGCCCGCCTTTCTTCTTCCTGCGGCGTGTCCCCTTGCCGGACAATCCTGCTTTGCCGGATGCCCCTCTCTTCCGGCCTGAGGAGCCGGACCGGGGAACAGCGCCGCCCTGCTTTTGGGGACGCGGAGCATTTTCTTCCTCTTCTGAAAAAAGCTCCTCTTCCAGAAGCTCTTCCTCTGAAAACAGGAGGTCGTCGCCGGAGGGCATGGTTTCTTCTGACTCCCGGGACTGTCTGGTGTCGTCTGTCATATGATTCAATCTCTTTTCTCCATTCCTTTTTGCTGTCAGGCAGGCTGTGTGAGGCCGGGCCCGCCCGGGCTGTGTTGTGAAATATCTGCTTCCTATATTACCATTTTTCCCCCCGGCCTGTCCACGAAGTAACAGATTTTTCATATTTTTATAAGAAATACAGACTCCGGAAACATTTGAAAAGAGAGGGGTTCTGTGTTATGGTGTATGAGACTGAAAACGGTCGGAAATGCGAGGAAAAACCGTGGAGAAAAAAAGAAGAGAAAGCAAAGAGAAGCTCCGGCTGAAGGATATTCTGATTCTGCAGGCCGTGATCGTGATTTATACCCTTTCCAGCGTAATGGCGAAGCTGGCGAGCGGACAGGAAGCCTTTTCCGCTCCGTTTCTGCTTTTTTATCTTGCCGAGCTCATGATTCTCGGTGTGTACGCCATCCTCTGGCAGCAGATGATTAAAAAATTCGAACTGTCTGTGGCCTATACCAACCGGGCGATGGCCCTTCTGTGGTCCATGCTCTGGGCGGTGGTCCTGTTCCACGACCGGGTGACGATGAAAAATGTCATCGGCGTTGCGCTTGTGATCGTGGGAACGCTGATTGTCAACGGCGGAGAAGAGGAGGCGCGGTGATGGCGGAAACGGTATTTTATGAAAATAATTTGTTTTATTATGGCTTTCTGCTCGCCGGGGTGCTGGCGGCCTCTTTTTCCCAGGTGCTTCTGAAAAAAGGCGCGATGCGTACCTGGTCCTCCTTTATCCGGGAATACCTGAATCCCTGGGTCATCGGCGGTTACTTCCTGCTTCTGGGCTCTACCGCACTGAATATCTGCGGACTGAGGGGCCTGTCCTTTCTGAACGGCCCCGTGATGGAATCCTTCGGCTATGTATTCGTTCTTTTTCTCAGCCGCCTGTTTTTCGGAGAGCGGATCACGAAACGGAAACTCGCAGGTGTGGGCTGTATTCTGGCCGGGATGCTGATTTATTATCTGTAGTGCGGCCGGTTCGGGCCGGCTCGGCCGCCTGAAACCATTTGGCGCCGCCTCTCCTGGGATAATCCACAGAAAGCTCGCGCAGGCTTTTTTCATCGGCGCATTTTTCTCTCAGGGCGCGGCGCTCCTCACGGGACAGATTGACGTATTTCATATAGGAAATGTCCAGCTCCGAAAGCTTTCCGCTGCAGGCGGGGCAGTAGAGCTTGTGGCCGTTGAGAATATGGATCCGCCGACAGTATTTGCAGTAATGAATGTACATCATGGCTTCCTCTCCTTTCGCCGCCGAAGGCGGCATAAAAATCATCGAAGAATGGCGAAAGCCATTCTTCAGCACGAACCGCCCGGTTCGTGCGCCTCTCCTTTCGCCGCCGAAGGCGGCATAAAAATCATCTCCTTTTTTCTTATTCTGGCACATCCTTCCTTCTCCGGCAAGAAAAAGCGTTCGACAAAAAAGGACAGGACGGGCTGCCTTTCGGGAGGTTTCATGGGGCTGCCGCGCGGATTTGGCTGATCTTAAGAGAAGATTAAGAAAGGAAAACGCCGAAATTGGGAAAAGCGCTGTTGAAGAAGGAAAGCGTCCTGTGCTATACTGTCCGTACATCGTGCAGGAAAAAACGTTGTCTGAAAGGAAAACGGGAGAGATATATGACTGAGAAAGAACGGGGACAGGAGGAAATGTCGAAAAAGACCGATGATTTGCAGCGAGCCTTTGAGGACGGCTGGGAAATCAGCGAGGACGATTTTGAGGAAACGCAGGATCTGGCAGAAACAGCGGCGCAGCTTTCCGACTTGAAGGACTCTTTTGAAGACGATGAGGAACCGGATGATTATGAGGAGGAAGCGGCTGAAGAGTTGTGGGAAGAAGGAACCCCGCGAAAGGAAAGTGCGGTACGAAGGGAAAAACGGGATTCAGACAGGAGAGATGCGGGCGGACATGATGCATCGCATCAGAATGATGTGGCCCGCAGGAACGGTACAGTACGCAGGGACAATGCGGCCCGCAGGAATGATGCAGTACGCAGGAACGATGTGGAACACAGAAACAGGGGGCGGGAGACGGATGTACATAAGGGACGGCCTTCCGGAAAACGACAGGCGGACTATGGCAGGCATGTCCGTCCGGATGAAAGCCCCCGCCGTACGTGTGCGGCAGGCAGACAGGGAAAAAGAAATAGAAGGCAGGAAAATGGCTTCCTCACATTTTTGAAGGGCCTTTCCGCCATGGACAGAGTGATCGGCCTGACAGGGGCCGCAGTCTGTCTGTTTGCCGTGTTCACCTTCAGCTTTGTTCTGGCCGCAAGGGCGCAGGAGAAGCAGGTCGCATCCTTCGCCGCTGTAGGGGAAGAGCTCGCCCGGATTTCCGTTGCGGATGAAAGCACCTTCCTTGCTGTGGCGGACGGACTGCTCGCAAGGCAGCAGGCTGCGGAGAATGTGGAGACGGAGTACGAGGAGACGGATGATGTTTCCGATATTCAGGTGGGACTGAATATGACCTCTGTGGAAAAGGATCTGAAGATCAAGTTTGTCAACCGGAAGACGGGGAAGCTGATCCCTTATGTGGCTTTTGAAGCGAAGATCACCGGACCGGATCAGACGTATCAGAAGACGGATGACGATGAAGACGGGATCATTTATCTGACGGGAATTACCGGAGGAAGCTATACGGTGGAGGTGACCGGCCCGGAGGATCTGGAGGGATATGTTCTGCCGGATGGAGCACAGAGCGTAACCGTTAAAAATCAGATAGACTATGAAAAAATTGACGTATCAGATGAGATCAAGAGTGAATCCGAAGTGAATGCGGCAGCGGAGGATACGGAAATCAAGACGGAGGTGGAATCCGTTCTGCAGGATACGGTGGAGTGGGTAGAATCCACCCGGACGCCCATCGGAGATGAAGGAAGCCTGTATATCGAGGTGAAAAAAGCTGATATTCCGGACCCTTCCCAGTCGGCAAACCTGGAATTCGCCCTGTTTGCGGGAGTCAGGAAGGACGGAAGTCTTCTGAAGACGGCGGCGCGGACTTCTTCAGAGATTCAGACCCTGACAGAGCCTCAGACGACGGAACCCGCAGATCCGCCGGCGGAAACGGATACACAGCCTCCCGAAGAAACCCCGCCGCAGACGGTTGCGGTCACAGGCGTTTCCGCCAGTCCGTCCAGTCTGAGCGGCAAGGTTGGAGAAAGCGGAGATATCAGCGTAACGGTCAGTCCGGACAACGCGTCGAATAAGAGCGTAAGCTTTTCTTCTGATAATGGAGGCGTGGCAGAGGTTGACGGCAACGGCCATGTTTCCTTCAAAGGAGCGGGAAACGCCACCATCACGGTGAAGACCAGCGACGGCGGTTATACCGCTTCCGTATCCGTGAGTGTTTCCGAAGCTGAGAAAAAAGTGGAAAGCGTTTCCATTTCCGGAGATTCCACGGTGACGGTGGGCAGCAGCATCAGCCTCAGCGCTTCCGTAAGCCCTTCGGATGCTGCTTATAACGGCATTTCCTGGTCTTCTTCCGATACCGGAATTGCAACAGTGGATAACGGAAAGGTGACCGGCGTGGCGGCGGGCAGGGCGACCATTACCGCGGAGGCGGGGGGCGTGAAGGCAACGAAGGAAATTGAGGTGAAGGCGGCGGAGGTAACCCTTACCGGCATTCAAATCACCGGTTCTACCAGCGCCAAAAAGGGAGATACCGTCCAGCTTTCCATCACGGCCGAGCCTTCCGGAGCGGACGCTTCGGTGACCTGGTCCTCCTCCAATGCCAATATCGCCAGCGTGGACGGAAACGGAAAGGTGACCTGCAGCGCGGTGGGAAGCACCACCATCACTGCGGTTTCCCAAAAAAATTCAAATATTAAGAGTTCCATTACCTTTACGGTGACCTCCAATGAGTCCAACTCCGTGACCTTAAACGAGATGAAGATCACGGCCGGACAGACGAAGGCGGCGGATGTGAAGACCACGGGCAGCGTGTCCTCCCGCAGCTTTTCCATCGCCAACACGAAGTACGCAACGGTGGATGGAAACGGGAATATTAAAGCCATCCGTGCCGGAAGCACGGAACTTACGGTAAAGGTGACCTTCTCCGACGGCAGCACCCAGACAAAAACAGCAAAGCTGACCGTAGAAGCGGCCGAAGTAAAGGGAATCACTCTGGATAAGACAAAGGTAACGCTGAAGGTGGGAGAAAGCCTGAAGCTGAATCCGACGATCGATACCACCGGCTATACAGGCTGTCTGTGGTACACCTCCGACTCTTCCATCGTGACCGTGACGGAACACGGAAACGGAACCATCACGGCGGTGAAGGCGGGCAAGGTGACGATTACGGCATGCAGCTCTGAGGATACCTCCAAAAAGGCAACCTGTGAAGTGACAGTGACGGGCGGAAAAGCTGAGGAAGATACCAAAACCCTTCTGAAGGATAAGGACGGCAGGCAGCTTTATATCAAAAAAGACGGGAAATATGTGGAAGCGGTTGTCGCCGACTATTTTAAATATGATGTGTTCTACAGGCTGAACGATAACGTGGAATACAAATATACCGGCTGGCAGACCATAGACGGAAAACGCTACTATTTTGACAAGAACGGAAATAAGGTGACCGGAAAGCAGGTCATCCAGGGCGTCCAGTATGATTTTGGAGCGGACGGTGCGTTAAGCAGCGGCTCCGGCGTGCTGGGTATTGATGTGTCCAAGCATAACGGAAGCATTGACTGGGAAAAGGTGAAAAATTCCGGCGTGTCCTTCGTTATCATCCGCTGCGGCTACAGAGGTTCCGCTACAGGAGTCATGGTGGAGGATCCGAAGTTTAGGAGCAACATTCAGGGGGCCACGGCGGCGGGACTGAAAGTGGGCGTTTACTATTTTTCACAGGCGGTCAACCAGAGGGAGGCTGTAGAGGAGGCTTCCGCAGCTCTTGAGCTCATTTCCGGATATAAGATCTCCTATCCGGTATTTATCGACGTGGAGGCGGCAGGAGGAAGAGCGGACGGCATCAGCAGCGCTGACCGTACCGCGGTGGTACAGGCCTTCTGTAATACCATCCGCGACAGCGGCTACACCGCGGGCGTTTATGCCAATAAAAACTGGCTGGGAAGCAAGATGAACACAGGAAGCTTTGGCAGTTACAATATCTGGCTGGCCCAGTATGCGGCCGCGCCCACGTATAATGGAAGATATGAAATGTGGCAGTATTCCAGCACGGGAAAGATCGACGGCATCAGCGGAAATGTGGATCTGAACATCAGCTATCTGGGATACTGATCCAACGCAGCCTGTGAACGGCGGGAAGAAGACAGGGATCCGCTCTGTTCAACCGCCGGACGGCAGGTTTTGTTTGGTAAAACAGGAATTATGTGTTATACTATGATAAAAATGACAGAAAACTGAGTTTCTGTACAGAATGCATCAGTATGGAGGGTAAAATGAGAACCTATCTGGTAACGGGCGGCGCCGGTTTCATCGGCTCCAATTATATTCATTATATGTTCAGAAAATACGGGGACGGGATCCGCATCATCAATGTGGACGCACTGACCTATGCGGGAAACCTGGAAAATCTGAAGGATGTGGAAAAAAGGGAGAATTATACCTTTATCCGGGCAAATATCTGCGACAAGGAAGCGATTGAAAAGATTTTTGCGGAGAACGATATTGACAGGGTGGTGCATTTCGCGGCGGAGAGCCATGTGGACAGAAGCATTAAGAACCCGGAAATCTTCGTACAGACCAACGTGCTGGGCACGGCGGTGATGCTCAACTGTGCGAAGGCGGCGTGGGAGAAGCCGGACGGAAGCTTTAAGGAGGACAAGAAATTTCTCCATGTTTCCACGGACGAGGTCTATGGTTCCCTGGAGAACGAGGGCGAATATTTCTATGAGACCACGCCCTATGCGCCTCACAGCCCCTATTCTGCCAGCAAGGCCGGATCAGATATGCTGGTGAAGGCGTATATGGACACCTATCATTTCCCGGCGAACATCACCAACTGCTCCAACAACTACGGCCCTTACCAGTTCCCGGAAAAGCTGATCCCGCTGATCATCAACAATGCGCTGCACGGCAGAAAGCTTCCGGTCTACGGAGACGGCAAAAACGTGCGAGATTGGCTGTTTGTGGAGGATCACGCGAAGGCCATCGACATGGTGCAGGAGAAGGGACGTCTGTTCGAAACCTACAATGTGGGCGGACATAATGAGAAGCAGAACATTGAAATCATCCATATCATCCTCGATACCCTGCGGGAGATGCTTCCGGACTCCGATCCGAGAAAGGCGCTTGTGAGCGATGATCTGATCACCTATGTGGAGGACCGCAAGGGCCATGACCGCCGCTATGCCATCGCGCCGGACAAGATCCGTGCGGAGATCGGCTGGGAGCCGGAGACCATGTTCGCGGAAGGCATCAAAAAGACCATTAAGTGGTATTTTGAGCATGAGGACTGGATGAAAAATGTGACCAGTGGTGATTACCAGAAATATTACGAGGAAATGTACCATACCGGAAAATAAACGACATGCCTGCAGCCGCTAAGGCGGCGCACATGTAGGATGGAGGATACGATGAAGGGTATTATACTTGCGGGAGGGAGCGGAACCAGACTGTATCCGCTCACCAAGGCGATTTCCAAGCAGATCATGCCGGTGTATGACAAGCCGATGATCTATTACCCCCTTTCCACGCTGATGCTTGCGGATATCCGCGAGATTCTGATCATTTCCACACCGCGGGATCTGCCCGTGTTCCGGGAACTGTTCGGAACCGGGGAACAGCTGGGACTTTCCATTTCCTACGCGGTACAGGAAGAGCCCAGAGGACTTGCCGAGGCGTTCCTGATCGGAGAGGAGTTTATCGGGAATGACCGAGTCGCTCTGGTGCTTGGGGATAACATTTTCTATGGACAGAGCTTTTCCAGGGTGCTGCGCATGGTGGCGGCCCGGGAGAAGGGCGCTACGATTTTCGGTTATTATGTCCGGGATCCCAGAGAATACGGCGTGGTGGAATTCGATGAAAATGGAAAGGCTCTTTCCATTGAGGAAAAACCGGAGCATCCGAAGAGCAATTATGCGGTACCGGGCCTCTATTTTTATGACAACGACGTGGTTGAAATCGCGAAGAACGTGAAGCCCTCCGCAAGGGGAGAACTGGAGATCACCGCGGTGAACAACGAATACCTGCGCCGGGGAGATCTGATGGTGGAAACGCTGGGCAGAGGCTTTGCCTGGCTGGATACGGGCAGCCATGATTCCCTGCTGGATGCGTCCGATTATGTGGCCGCTGTTCAGAAGCGTCAGGGCCTGTATGTTTCCTGCATCGAGGAGATTGCCTATCGCCGCGGTTTCATCTCAAAGGAACAGCTTCTGAAGCTGGCGGAGCCTCTGATGAAGACCAACTATGGAAAATATCTGGTAGAAGTGGCAAACGGACTGTAAAACGGATGGGGCGGCGCTTACGGAAATAAAGGAGAAAGATTGAAAAGATGGGAAAGATAACGGTAGAAACATGTGAAATCGAAGGTCTGAAGGTCATCACCCCTGCGGTTTTTGGGGATGAGAGGGGATATTTTATGGAAACCTATCACTATGAAGCCTATAAAGAGGCCGGAATCGATCAGGTTTTCGTTCAGGACAATCAGTCCTCTTCCAGAAAAGGCGTGCTGAGAGGCCTGCATTTTCAGATCAATTTTCCCCAGGCGAAGCTGGTGCGGGTCCTGAAGGGAGAGGTATTCGATGTGGCGGTGGATTTGAGAGAGGGTTCCCCCACCTTCGGGAAGTGGTATGGAGTGCTTCTGTCTGAAGAGAATAAAAAGCAGTTTTTCATTCCGGAGCATTTTGCGCACGGCTTTGTGGTGCTCTCTGATGAGGCGGAGTTTGCCTACAAATGTACGAATTTCTACCATCCGAACGATGAGGGCGGCCTGAAATGGGACGATCCGGAAATCGGCGTAAAATGGCCGATCCCCGAGGGAATGGAGCTGATCCTTTCCGAAAAGGATCAGAAATGGGGCGGTCTGAAGGAGTACGCTGTGGACGGCGGAAGGAAGAAGGGATGAAGAAAGAAAAGAAAGGGGCTGCAGCGGTCAGAAAGCCGCTCAGCAAAAAGACAGGGATTACCATTTTCACCCTCATTATGCTCATTATGGGGGTGATTATTGTGTGTTACCATAATCCGCTGGCGGATCCTGCGGACGAGCTTTTAAAGAAAATCATCGCCTGCGTTCTGATCGTAGCGGCCATTGTGGTGTTCGCCCGGTTTTATGATAAAATCACACAGCTTCCCCAGGAGCTGTACGCCAACCGGCGGCTGATCTGGCGGCTGGCCAAAAACGATTTCAAACGGCGCTACGCCGGTTCCTATATGGGAGCAGTCTGGGCCATGGTGCAGCCGGTGGTGACGGTAGCCATGTATTTTGTGGTTTTTCAGGTCATCATGGATCAGAGGATCCAACTGGCCGGAAAGGGCGTGGAGGTTCCTTATCTGGTGTTCCTGACCGCCGGACTGGTGCCCTGGTTCTACTTTTCCGAGGCGCTCACCAGCGGCATGATGGCGCTTCTGGAGTATGAATACCTGGTAAAGAAGGTGGTCTTCAAGATCAGCATCCTTCCCATCATTAAGATCATTGCAGCCACGTTCATCCATCTCTTTTTTGTGCTTGTGCTGCTTATCATATCGGCCTGCTACGGTTTTTATCCCAATCTGTACACCCTGCAGGTCTTCTATTACAGCTTCTGTACCTTTGCGCTGGTGCTGGCCATCAGCTACACCACCTGTTCGGTGGTGGTTTACTTCCGGGATCTGCAGCAGATCGTCAATATCGGATTGCAGATCGGCATGTGGGCCACGCCGGTACTGTGGAACATCGGGCAGATGAGCGAGAATGTCCAGATGGTTCTGAAAATTAATCCGCTGGTGTACATCGTGGAGGGCTACCGCAGCGCGATATATGGAGAACAGTGGTTCTGGGAGGATTTCTACTCCACCATGTACTTCTGGATCATTACGGTGGTGCTGTTCGTCATCGGCACACTGGTTTATAAGCGGCTGAAGGTACATTTCGCGGATATTATGTAGGGAGAGTTACTATTCACAGCCCCTCCACCCGCATGCGCAAAACCAGCCAGCTCCGCTGTCTGCCGCTGCTGACGCAGCTTTCCGTTTTGCTTATTTGGGTGGAGTGACTGATTCCAGTCTGCCGGATCAATGCTTTGCTCTGCTTACATGCGAGCATGACGCAGAGCAATCTTTGATCCGGCAGGCTGTGAATAGTAACAGGAAGGAACAATATGGAGACAAAACAGCTTGCCATCCACGTGGAGGGATTGAATAAGGTATACCGCCTGTATGATCACAACAGGGACCGGCTCATTGACTCGCTGGGACTTGCCAGAAAAAAACGCTATCGGGAGCATTTCGCTCTGAACAATGTGGATCTGGACGTATATCAGGGTGAATGCGTGGGAATTATCGGAACCAACGGCTCCGGAAAATCCACCATTCTGAAAATCATCACCGGCGTGCTCAATCCCACCTCCGGCACCGTGCAGGTGAACGGACGCATTTCCGCTCTGCTGGAGCTTGGCGCGGGCTTTAATTATGAATACAACGGCATTGAAAATGTTTATCTGAACGGCACCATGATCGGCTTTTCGGAGAAGGAAATCGATGAAAAGCTGCAGGACATCCTGGATTTTGCAGATATCGGAGACTATGTGTATCAGCCCGTGAAGACCTATTCCAGCGGTATGTTCGTGCGCCTGGCCTTTGCGGTGGCCATCAATATCGATCCGGAGATCCTGATCGTGGACGAGGCGCTTTCCGTGGGAGATGTGTTTTTCCAGGCGAAGTGCTACCATAAGTTTGAGGAATTTAAAAAGCAGGGGAAAACAATCCTTTTCGTCAGTCATGATCTGAGTGCAATCAGCAAATACTGTGACAGAGCGGTGCTTTTAAATCAGGGCGTGAAGCTGGGAGAGGGAAGCCCCCGCGACATGATCGACATCTATAAGCAGGTGCTGGTGGGCCAGTATGAGCTTCCTTCCGGAGACAAAAAGGCGAATCTGGCGGCGGATGAGGATATCCGGAAAGCGGCTGCCGAGAAGGTTGACGGGAAAAAGGACGAAGAAGACGGAACTGACGGAACGGCTGCCCAAAAGGCCGGAACGGCATCCGGGGAAGAATCCCGGCCGACGCCGGGAATCAATGTTCAGGCTCTGGAGTATGGCACCAAAGAGGCTGAGATTGTGGAATACTATATGACGGACGGGGCGGGACTGCGTACTTCTGCGATCCTGAAGGGAGAATCCTTCACTCTGCACATGAAGGTAGAGGTGCATAAGGATCTGAAGGCTCCTATCTTCGCCCTTTCCATCAAGAACATCAAGGGTGTGGAAATTACGGGAACCAACACCATGGTGGAGAAAAGTTTTCTGGAGAGCGTGAAAGCCGGAGAGGTGCTGACCATTACGTTCACCCAGAAGGTGCGCCTGCAGGGGGGAGAATATCTGCTTTCTCTGGGCGTGACGGGGTATGAGGGGGATACCTTTACGGTATATCACAGACTGTACGACATTCTGAACCTTACCGTGATTTCGGACCATGACACGGTGGGATATTTTGATATGGAATCGGATGTGAAAGTATGGAGGCAGGATGAAACATAAGCCTGATGGCTTACGTTTCATCCCGGGAACGCAGCCAGGAAATCGCATATGCGATTTCCTGGCGCGACCTCAGCGCAAAAGCGCTTCGGTTAGGAGGTAGTATGACAGAGCAGATCGGAAAAGTGACGCTGGACCTTTCCCATTATCCGGGCGAGGATTATTACTGTGACGGAACGGTGGAGGATGAGATCCTGGAAATCGTAAAAAATGCGCCCGCCGGAGATTATCAGAAACAGATCGAGGAAAAGAAAAGCTGGCCTGTCTTCTATCATCTGTCACCGCAGAGGGAAAACATCGTCTCCTGGCTGCCCATGGACAAAAGTACGAAAGTGCTGGAGGTGGGAAGCGGTATGGGAGCTGTAACGGGCGTCCTTGCCGAAAAGGCGGGAAGTGTCACCTGTGTGGATCTGTCGAAGAAGCGCAGCACCATCAATGCCATCCGCAATCAGGAACGGGATAATGTGACGATTCATGTGGGAAATTTCACGGATATCGAGCCGGACCTTCCCTGTGATTATGATTATGTGCTCTTAATCGGCGTGTTTGAGTACGGACAGAGCTATATCCCCACGAAAACGCCCTTTGAGGATTTCCTGAAAATCAATCTGAAGCATGTGAAGCCGGGAGGAAATCTGGTCATCGCCATCGAAAACAAGATGGGAATGAAATACTGGGCGGGCTGTCAGGAGGATCATCTGGCGAAGTTCTTCGTAGGTGTAGAGGACTATCCGGAGGGAGGCGGCGTGCGCACCTTCACGAGGAGGGGGCTGGAGCGGCTGCTTCGGACCTGCGGCGTTTCGGACTATCATTTTTATTATCCCTATCCGGACTATAAGTTCGCGGATGTGATCTACTCGGACAAAAGACTTCCGAGACTGGGAGAGCTTTCCCGTAATCTTCGGAATTTTGACGGGGACAGACTGCTTCTCTTCGATGAAAAGAACGCCTTCGACATGGTGATCCGGGAGGGGATCTTTCCCATGTACAGCAATTCCTATCTGCTCATGACCGGGCCTGCGCCGGAAACCATTTATTCCAAATTTTCCAATGACCGGGCGGATATCTATGCCATCCGTACGGACATTACGGAGAATGGGGCAGGAAAAAGGCGTGTGCTTAAATATCCGGACAGCCCGGCGGCCGTTGCACACGTGGAGAACATCGCCCGTTTCGGAAAGCTGTTAAGGGAGCGGTATGAGGAGGGCGGTCTGCATGTGAACCGGTGTGAGATCATAAGGCAGCCGGACGGACTTCCCTGCGCCAGCCTGGAGTATCTGGAAGGGGTGACGCTGGAGGAGCTTCTGGACAACTGCCTGGAGGAAGGGGATCAGGAAGGTTTTCATGCGCTGTTTGAGGAATATCTGGAAAAAATCCGTGTCCATCAGGAGATGGAGGTTTCCGACTATGATCTGGTATTTGGAAACATTCTCATTGATGCTGAAGGCCGCTGGAATCTGATCGATTATGAATGGACCTTCGAGGAACGGGTGGATATGGAAGCCCTGGCTTACCGTTCCCTGTACTGCTATCAGATGGGAGACGGGAGCAGGAAAGGGCTTTCCATGGAGCCTTTTCTGAGACGGCTCGGCATCAGCGAGGAAAAGGCGGAGGAGTACCGGGCGAGGGAAAGACGGTTTCAGAAGGCAGTGACGGGAAACCGGGTTTCCATTTCCGACATGCGCGTGCTCCTCGGCAGAAGGGCTGTGCCGTGGCAGTCTTTTTTCTCCCAGGTGGAGCGAAGTGTGGTGGAGGTGTTTGAGGATTTCGGGCGTGGCTACAGTCCGGAGCATTCCTACCATCTCTATCCAAGCTATATTGCGGCGGATATGATGCGCCTTTCCATTTTGCTGAAGGAAGGCGTACGCGGCGTGCGTGTGGACCCGGCGGAATGCTCCTGTATCATAAGAATGAAGGCTGCGAGACTGGCCGGGAAGGAGCTGGATCTTGCCGACAAGGCGGTTCTGGCCATGAACGGCTGGGAGTTGAGCGGAAAAGGGGAGAAGATGCCGGTCTTTTTCTTCCACACCAATGACCCGAATATCAATATCAGACTGGAAAAGGAAGACGGAGAAGCAGGGGAGATGCTGGAACTGGAATTTGAAATAAGCAGGCTGCCGGAAGAAACTGCGGCAGCATTGGATTCGAATCTGAAAAGGAGACACTGGTTTTGAATATCAAGAAAATGCTGCAGGCCCCCCTGCGGAGCAGACAGACAGCAAGGTATGAGGCAAGAATCAAAGAGCAGACGGTGCGTTATCATGACTGGATCCTCAGAAAAGAGGAGAAGGAGCGTTCCGGGCGCGTCCTTGAGGGAACGGGCCTTTTTGTGAAATGCGTGCCCTACGGCGCCTGCAGGGCTTCCTTCCAGGTGCAGGAAGCGGGACGAGATGCGGATATTCTGGTATTCCACGCGGACTGCGGAAAGCCGGAGGAGGAAGCGCTCCGGCTGTTTGCGGATTTTTTTGCCAGGAACCCGGAAGCGGTTCTGGCCTATGGGGACGAGGACGAGGTACTTCCGGAGAATGGCGGCCGCCGTACCAACCCATGGCTGAAGCCGGACTGGTCGCCGGATACACTGATTTCTTATTTTTATATGGGAAATATATTCGCCGTGCGTGCGCAGGCGGCCGACAGCATTTCCTGGCTTGGGGATGCGGACTGGCACAGAAACCTCTACGATTTCTGCCTGAAGCTGTCGGAGACGGCGGGAGCCGGGCATGTGGACAGCGTCCTTTTTCATGGAAGCAGGCCCATAGAACCTTTTGGCATGGAAGCGGAATATGAGGACCTGAAAAAACAGGCTTACATAAGACGGAACTGGCCGCTTAAGCCCGAAGGAATGGTATCCATCGTAATTCCCTCCAAGGACAACCCGGGCGTGCTTTCCACCTGTATTCATTCCGCCATGGAAGCCAGCAGCTACCGGAATTTTGAGATCATTGTGGTTGACAACGGCAGCAGTGAGAAAAACCGTGCCCGGATTGAGAGAATGCTTTCGCAGATGACGCCGGAATGCCGGTTTCAGTATGTGTATGAGCCCATGGAGTTCAATTTTTCCCGCATGTGCAACAGGGGAGCCGCTCTGGCAAAGGGAGATTATATCCTGTTCTTAAATGATGATATTGAGATCATTCAGGAGGACTGGCTGGAAAAAATGGTGGAAAAGGCCCGGCTTCCCCATGTGGGAGCGGTTGGCGTGAAGCTTCTCTACCCTTCCAGCCGCGCCATTCAGCACGCGGGCATCACCAACATCCGGCTGGGTCCGGCCCATAAGCTGCAGTACCGGGACGACCGGACGGATTATTATTTTTTCAGGAACCGCCTTGCCTTCGATGTGCTGGGCGTGACGGGCGCCTGCCTGATGGTGAAAAGGAGCCTTTTTGAGGAAAGCGGCGGATGGAACGAGGACCTGCGGGTGGCTTTTAACGACGTGGATTTCTGCTACCGCCTGCATGACATGGGCTATGTGAACGTGGTGCGGAACGATGTGGCGCTCTATCATCATGAATCCTTAAGCCGCGGTCTGGACGACAGCGTGGAGAAGCTGAAGCGGCTGCACGGGGAGCTGGACCTGCTGTATGAGCTGCATCCGTCCATCTATGGCAGGGACCCTTACTATCACCGGTATCTGGTGAAGGATGTGCTGGACCAGGAATTTTATGCGGGAAACCGTTATGAATATGAGGATCGTTGTGACCGGGTGGCCCCGGAGATCATGAAGGACGGCCTTCAGCCGGAGTGGAGCAACGAGGTGCTCCGCATGGGCATTGAATTCGCCGGGGATATGGACAAGTGGGAGACTGGAAAAAGCGGCGGCGGGGATTATTTCATCCAGGGCTGGTGCTATGCCCTACAGGTGGACAACAGCCAGTACCGCTTCAACCTGATCCTGAAGCCCGCAGGACGGGGCGACGGCCCTGCCGGTGAAGAGGCGGGCGCGGTGTGGAAGCTTTCCGTAAACCGCCAGTACCGTCCGGATATCCAGGAAAATCTGGGACATCTGGAGAAAAATCAGGTGGCGCTCACCGGTGTCTGCGTGAGTTTTCCCAGAAAGGCTCTTCCGGAGGGCGAATATCAGATCGGCTTTCTCTGGGAGGACTGCTGCTCCAGGCAGAAGCTCTACCAGTGGACGGCAGAGACAATGGAAGTCAGATATTGATGAAAGGCGGACAGGATGGATAAGGATTACAGGGAAGCGTATGAACAGGAGAAATACAAGAGCACCTATCTGGCGGGCCGGGTGGCCGAGCTGGAGGATCAGGTGGATGATCTCCAGTTTAAGCTGGACCGGATCAAGAACAATCCGGTGTGGAAGGCCAGCGCGCCGTTCCGCAGGTGCATGCATTTCTGCATCCGGCAGGTGGACCGGGTGAAAAACTGTGGAAGCCTTTCCGGCGTCATCGACAAAATGAAATACAAGGCCAACGAGCGGAAAGCCATGTGTCATTACGGTACGGAAAGCTTTCCGGACGACGCGGAGCGGGAACGCCAGAAAAATACGGTGTTTGACCGTATGGTGAAGGTCAGCGTGCTGACGCCTCTGTGGAACACGCCGGAGAATTTCCTGCGGGAAATGATCGAGTCCGTGCAGGCACAGACCTATCAGAACTGGGAGCTGTGCCTGGCGGACGGTTCGGACGACGCCCATGCTTACGTGGGAGAGATCTGCCGGGAATACGCGGCAAAGGACAGCCGGATTGTATACAAAAAGCTTGAAAAAAACGGCGGAATCGCGGAGAACACCAACCGATGTCTGGAAATGGCGACGGGAGAATTCGTGGCGCCTTTTGACCACGACGACCTGCTTCATCCCTGCGTGCTGTATGAATATGTGAAGGTGATCAATGAAAAGGACGCGGATTATATCTACTGCGACGAAGCCACCTTCAAAAACGGCGATGTGAACCAGATGATTACCATGCATTTCAAGCCGGACTATGCTATCGATAATCTGCGTGCCAACAACTACATCTGTCATTTCAGCATGTTTGATAAAAAGCTGCTGGAGGGGACAGAGCTGTACCGGACCAAATTTGACGGAAGCCAGGATCACGATATGATCCTGCGCCTGACGGACAAGGCGAGGAACGTGGTTCATGTGCCAAAGCTCCTGTATTACTGGAGACAGCATGCGGGAAGCGTATCCTCCGGCGTGGAGGCCAAGCCCTATGTGGTGGAATCCGCAAGGGGCGCGGTGGCGGATCATCTGAGGCGGCACGGCTTTGCCAATTTCAAGATCACCAGCACCAGGGCCTTTGAGACCATTTTCAAGATCACCTATGAGATCATCGGGGAGCCTAAGATTTCCATCATCATCCCCAATAAGGATCATGTGGAGGACTTAAGGCGCTGCATCACCTCCATCATTGAGAAGTCCACATACGATAACTACGAGATCATCGTGGTGGAGAACAACAGCGAAACCAGAGAAATTTTTGCTTATTATGAAGAACTCGCAAACAATCCGGCGGTGAAAATCATCACTTATAAAGGAGACTTCAATTATTCCGCCATCAACAACCTTGGCGTGTCGGAGGCCTCCGGCGAATACGTGCTGCTTTTGAACAACGACATTCAGATCATCACGGTGAACTGGATGGAGGAGCTTCTCATGTACGCCCAGCGGCCGGATGTGGGAGCGGTGGGAGCCAAGCTGTATTATCCGGACAAAACCATCCAGCACGCCGGCGTGGTCATCGGCCTGGGCGCGCACCGCACGGCGGGCCATGTGCATTACCGTCAGAAGCGGGAGAACCTGGGGTATATGGGAAGGCTCTGCTACGCCCAGAACATGTCCGCCGTGACAGGCGCCTGCCTGCTGGTGAAAAAGGCGCTTTACGAAGAGGCGGGCGGCCTGGACGAGAGCTTTGCGGTCTCCTTAAACGACGTGGACTTCTGCCTGAAGCTGAGAAGGCTGGGGTATCTGAACGTATTCACCCCATTTGCAGAGGCCTATCATTATGAATCCGCCTCCCGCGGTTCCGACATGACGGGAGAGGCCGCAGCGCGCTACAACGCCGAGTCCGCCCGCTTCCGGGAGAAGTGGAAGGCGGAGCTGGAAGCCGGGGATCCTTACTATAACCCCAATTTCAGTCTGGATAAAAGCGACTTTTCTTTACGCGTCTGAGAATTTGTAGTAAGATATAGGAAACACAGAAGATGACACATCATTAAGATTGGAGGAAATAAGTTATGAGCTTTATGGACGAGTATCGGTTCTGGCGGGAGGATTCCTACTTTGACCAGAAGACGAAGGACGAGCTTGCCGCAATCGAAGGCAATGAGAAGGAGATCGAGGACCGGTTCTATAAGGAGCTGGAATTCGGTACGGGCGGACTGCGCGGCGTGATCGGCGCGGGTACCAACCGGATGAATATCTACACGGTGAGAAAGGCCACTCAGGGGCTGGCCAATTACATCATCAAACAGGGCGGAGAAAAGAAGGGCGTTGCCATTGCCTACGATTCCCGCTATATGTCCCCGGAATTCGCGGATGAAGCGGCTCTGTGCCTGGCGGCAAACGGGATCAAGGCGTATGTGTTCGATGAGCTTCGCCCTACTCCGGAACTTTCCTTTGCGCTCCGCACTCTGGGCTGTATCTCCGGAATTGTTGTGACCGCCAGCCACAATCCGCCGGAATACAACGGATACAAGGTATACTGGGAGGACGGCGCGCAGGTGACCTCTCCCAAGGATAAGGAAATCATCGCCGAGGTGAAGGCGGTAACGGATTACCACACGGTAAAAACCATGCCGAAGGAGGAAGCCGTAAAGGCAGGCCTGTATCAGGTGATCGGCTCCGAGATCGACGACGCCTACATGGTGGAACTGAAGAAGCAGATCATCCATCCCGAGGTGATTCAGGAGATGGCGGACGACATCAGAATCGTCTATACGCCTTTCCATGGCACCGGAAACAAGCCGGTACGGCGCGTGCTCTCCGAGCTTGGCTTCAAGCATGTATACGTGGTTCCCGAGCAGGAGCTTCCGGACCCCGCGTTTACCACGCTGGATTATCCTAACCCGGAAGACCCCAAGGCCTTCACCCTGGCGCTGAAGCTGGCGAAGGAAAAGAACGCAGACATCGTGATGGCTACTGATCCGGATGCGGACCGTCTCGGCATCTACGCGCTGGATACGAAGACCGGAGAATACGTTCCTTTCACCGGAAACATGTCCGGCATGCTGATCGCGGAATACATTCTGAGAGAGAGAACGGCCACCGGAACCATGCCGGCAAATCCGGCGATGGTAAAGACCATTGTGACCACCAATATGGCAGATCCCATTGCGGTAGATTACAACGTGAAGCTGATCGAGGTGCTGACCGGATTCAAATATATCGGCGAGCAGATCAAGCTGTTTGAGCAGACCGGATCCAACAACTATGTGTTCGGCCTGGAGGAAAGCTACGGCTGCCTGGCAGGAACCCATGCGAGGGATAAGGACGCCGTGGTAGCGGTGATGTGCCTGTGCGAGGTTGCCGCATGGTGCAAGAAGCATGGAAAGACCCTGTGGGACCAGATGGTGGAGCTGTATGAGAAGTACGGCTATTACAAGGAAAGCCTCTACACCATCACCCTGAAGGGAATCGACGGTTCCAGACAGATCGCTGAGATGATGGATAAGCTGAGAAAGAATCCGCCCACCCATTTCGGAGATCTGCAGGTTACCAGAATCCGCGACTATGCTTCCGGCGTGATGAAGGAGCTGGCGACGGGCAAGGAAAGCCCCACCGGGCTGCCGGAGTCCAATGTGCTTTATTTTGATCTGACCAACGATTCCTGGTGCTGTGCAAGACCCTCCGGAACCGAGCCCAAGATCAAGTTCTACATGGGCGTGAAGGGAACAAGTCTTGCGGACGCGCAGGAGAAGAATGAAAAGCTGACGGAAGAGCTGAAGGCCGTGATTGAATAAGAGATAAAAATGAGGAAGGGGGCATCTGCAGCAGGCTGCGCTGTCTGTGCGGAAGGGCCGGCGTGTCCGGTCCTTTCCAAACGGGCGGTGCGGCTTTTGCAGATGCCTTTCACGGCGCATGCGCCCTTGCGCAAAACTGTGGTGCTCACATCAGCGAATGCTTTGGTATGGAGGTAAGGATGATAAAACGGCTCAAGGCGGGATGGAGGCGCGCCCTCGGATATTTCAGAAGAAACGGCATATCAGCCGCCGCCTGGGCTGTGGCGGAGCGGCTCTGGCAGGAAATGCAGCAGAAAGGCTACCGCTATGAGCCTCCGGGGCAGGATGTGCTTCTGCGGCAGAGAAGCGAAGCGGAAAGCTGGGAGAATCCGCCCCTTCTTTCTGTGGTTGTACCGGCCTATGAAACGCCGCCCGATTTCCTGCGGGCCCTTCTTGGCAGCATGCGGGAGCAGACCTGGCCCCACTGGGAGCTGGTGGTTGCGGACGCCGGAAACACGGACACGGTGAGACGGATTGTGGAGGAGCAGAAGGATATACGCATTCGTTATCTGAAGCTTTCTGAGAATCTGGGAATCGCGGAAAATACCAATGAAGCGCTGAAGGCGGTCCGGGGGACCTACACAGGGCTTCTGGACCATGACGATCTTCTGGCGCCGGACGCTCTGTATGAAATGGCCTGTGCCATGAAGAAGAGTGAAGAGAGGGGAATCACCCCGGTGCTTCTCTATTCGGACGAGGATAAATGCGACGGCGGCGGGCAGAATTTTTATGAGCCCCACAGGAAGCCGGATTTCAACCTGGATCTTCTGCTTTCCAATAATTATATCTGCCATTTCCTGATGATGAGAACGGATGTGTTCCGGAGCCTGAAGGAGCGCTCCTGCTATGAGGGCGCGCAGGATTATGATCTTGTGCTGCGGGCGGCTGCGGGCGTGCTTTCCGGAGAGCAGGAGGCAGCCTACGTCCATGTGCCGAAGGTGCTCTATCACTGGCGGTGCCACGAGACATCAACGGCTTCCAATCCGGAAAGCAAGCGGTATGCCTATGAAGCCGGAAAGCGCGCACTGGAGGATTTCTGTGCCGTGCAGGGCTGGAAGGCGCAGGTGGAGGATACCCGGCACCTGGGATTTTACCGGATCCGTTACCTGCCGGACATGCTTACGGTCAGGAAGGATGTGGGGGCCGCAGCATTTCCCCTTCCCTCCCGCAGGGGAAGGCTGCAAAGCGGGATCTATGACGGAAAAGAAGGAGCGCTTCTGATGCGCTACGCGGGCCTGCCCCGCCATTTCAGCGGCTACATGCACAGAGCCATTCTGTCGCAGGACGTGGAGGCCGCGGATGTGCGCGCCATGCGGGTGCGGAAAGGCGGGGAGTCCGCCTGGCTGTCAGAGGAGCTTAAAAACGCGCAGGAGGCGGTGAGACAGGGAGCCGATCCCGCGGAAACCAGCTTCGCCTTCTGCAGGAAAATCCGCGGGAAGGGATACCGGATCTGCTGGGCTCCCGACGGTTCCCTTCATATGTGAATAAAATGCTGCCCCTGGCAGCAGAAACGAGGGCGGCACAAAGCTTCGATTTGTGCTTATAATCAAAATGCTGCCTTTGGCAGCAGAAGCGAGGCAGGCTTGAAGACCACCGTGGTGATACCCAACTATAATGGAAAAAAATATCTGTCGGACTGCCTGAAAAGTCTGGAAGCGGCTGAAAAGGAGCGTCCTGCCGTGATTGTGGTGGACAACGGTTCATCGGACGGGAGCGCGCAGGAAGCCAGGGAGATGTTTCCCTGGATCCGGCTGATCCGTTTTCCGGAGAACCGGGGGTTCGACGCGGCGGTAAACGAAGGAATCCGGGAGAGCAGGACTCCTTATGTATTTCTGTTAAACAACGACACTGTTGTGCGGCCGGGCTGCATCAGCGCGCTGGAGGCGCGCATGGAACGGGAGAAGAAGCTGTTTTCCGTTTCCGCACGCATGGTGGATCTGAAAAATCCGGAGATTATGGACGGAGCGGGAGATCTCTACAGCGCGCTGGGCTGGGCCTATGCCATCGGAAAGGGAAAGCCTGCGGCGCGTTATGAAAAGTCCAGGAGCGTGTTTTCCGCCTGCGCCGGCGCCGCCCTTTACCGGAAAAGCGCGCTGGAGAGAACCGGAGCCTTTGATGAGCTTCATTTCGCCTATCTGGAGGATGTGGATATCGGGTACCGCGCGCGCATTCTGGGATTGACCAACGCCTATGAGCCCTCCGCGGTGGTGCTCCATGCGGGAAGCGCCACCAGTGGTTCCCGTTATAACGAATTTAAAATCCGTTATTCCGCCAGGAATAACGTTTATCTGATTTATAAAAACATGCCGCCCCTGCAGCTTCTGCTGAACAGTCCTTTTCTGGCCGCCGGTTTTCTGGTCAAGGCTCTTTTTTTTCTGAAAAAGGGACATGGCGGCACCTATTTAAAGGGACTGAAGGAAGGGCTCCGGCTGTGCGCTTCCGCAGAAGGGGGCGCACGCCGCGTCCGGTTCAAAGGACGGAATCTGGGGAACTATATAAGGATACAGCTGGAGCTGTGGGTGAATATGTTCCGGCGTATCTGAACGGATGGGGTGCGACATCTGCCTGGTTTCGGCGGACGAGTTTGAGAAACAGTTCACCCGCGCCATTCGCAAAGCCGCGCTGCGCGCTCTCCGCTGCTTCGCAGCTTCGAAGAATCGTCTCTGACGATTCTTTGCTCATAGAGTGGCGCTCCCTTCGTCCACTCGAAACCAGTCATCTGTTCGTGCAAGCACGACATCTGCCTGGTTTCGGCGGACGAGTGAACTGTTAAGAAAATTTAAGTTGTGCTTTTGAGTCGAATATTGTACAATACAGGTTGTATATGGGGAAACGGGTGAAGCCATGATAAAGGACAACCAGCAGTATTTTAACCGACTGCATGTTATAATGGACGCGCTGGTGATTGCAGGCTCCTATATACTTGCGTGGTATCTCTGGATAGGAAGAAACAGAAACGACGGGGGCGCTCCGGTGGGTGTGCTGGATATGGGGATCTATTTCAGCGCCCTGTATTTTGTTGTGCCCGGATATCTGATTCTTTATTACTGGTTCAGGCTCTATTCTCCAAAGAGAGTTCAGAGAAATGAAACGGAGATCCTCAATGTTTTCAAGGCAAACATTGTGGGCATGACCATTTTTCTGGCCATTCTGTTCATGGCGAACGACTGGCGGCAGCTTCAGCTGCAGCATTTTTCACGCGGTATGGTGGCGCTGTTCACTGCCATCAATACGGTGAGCACCCTTCTGATGCGGGCATTTATCCGTTACTGCCTGCATTTTGTGCGAAAAAAAGGCTATAACCGAAAATACATCCTTCTGGTGGGGTATTCCCGCGCGGCGGAGGAATATATCAACAGGATAAACAGCAATCCTCAATGGGGATATGTGGTAAGAGGAATTCTGGATGATAAGGTTCCGAGAGGCGCAACCTATAAGGGAGTGAAGGTTCTGGGTTCCATCAATAACCTTTTGTACATCCTGCCGGAAAACAAGCTGGACGAGATCGCGATCACGCTTTCTCTGGAGGACTACAGCCGCCTGGAGGAGCTGGTGGATCTGTGTGAAAAGTCCGGCGTGCATACCAAGTTCATCCCGGACTACAACAGTCTGATTCCCGGGAAGCCATACATGGAGGATCTGATGGGACTTCCGGTCATCAATATCCGCTATGTTCCCCTGACCAACACGATGAGTGCCATCGCAAAGCGTTGTGTGGATCTTGTGGGATCTGCCGTGGGACTGGTACTTATTTCACCGCTTCTTCTCGTGGTAGCGATACTGGTGAAGACCACCAGTCCGGGTCCGGTTATTTTCAGGCAGGAAAGAGTGGGTCTGCACAATAAGCCCTTTATGATGTACAAGTTCCGTACCATGCGTCAGCAGCAGCCGGGCGAGGAAAAGAAGGGCTGGACGGTGAAGGGAGATCCGAGAGTAACGAAGGTGGGCGCGTTTTTGCGGCGAACGAGCATCGACGAGCTTCCCCAGCTTTTTAATGTGCTGAAAGGGGATATGAGTCTGGTGGGACCGCGTCCGGAACGGCCCCAGTTTGTGGAAAAGTTCCGGGAAGAAATTCCGCGTTACATGATCAAGCATCAGGTGCGCCCGGGTATGACCGGGTGGGCGCAGATCAATGGCTACCGGGGAGATACCTCCATCCGGAAAAGAATTGAGTACGATATCTACTACATCGAAAACTGGAGCATGTCATTTGATATCAAAATCCTTTTTCTGACGTTCTTTAAAGGATTTATCAATGAAAATGCTTATTAATAAAAGAAACAGGAGAAGAAACATGGCATCATCAACGAGAAACGAAGGAACCCGCAGAACGAATGGGAGTGGAAGCCGTTCGTCGGGCGGGAGCCGGCGGACTTCCGGCGGAGAGCGCAGATCAACCGGCGGGGAGAGACGTACCTCCCGCGCGGATTACGATATGTATGATGAGGAATACAGATCCTCATCCTCCGGACGCAGGTCGTCGTCCTCCCGCAGGGATCCGGGAACGGACAGGGTGCGCTCATCCTCCGGCTCCGGAAGCAGAAAGGGGCAGTCGCGCAGGAAAAAGGCGAAGCAGAGAAAGCGTATTATTCTGTTCAGCGTGGAAATTCTCGCTCTGGTGGTGCTTGCCCTCGTTCTCTGGGCGGTGGGAAAGCAGGACGCTGTTCAGCACATCACCATCAATGAGAGCCAGATCGTTGAAAACATGAATGACGGCGTGGAAGAGAATGAAACCATGCAGGGGTACCGGAATATCGCGCTCTTCGGTATCGATGCCAGAGACGATGATCTGAAGAAGGGCAACCGCTCCGATACCATCATGATCGCTTCCATCAATCAGGATACGAATGAGGTGAAGCTGGTCAGCGTTTATCGTGATACCTACCTCAATCTGAGCAACGATACCTATAACAAATGCAATGCTGCTTATGCGGCCGGCGGACCGGAGCAGGCCATCCTCATGCTGAACACCAATCTGGATCTGAATATTACAGAGTATATCAGCATCAATTTCAACGGCCTGATCGAGCTGGTGAATGCGCTGGGCGGCGTGCAGATCAATGTGGAAGAGGCGGAGATCGAGCACCTGAACAACTATCAGAAGAGTATGTTCAGCACGGAGAGCCAGGTGGTTCTGACGGATGACTACACTCCGGTAACCAAGGCAGGCCTTCAGACGCTGGACGGCATGCAGGCAACTGCCTACTGCCGTATCCGTGCGACCGCAGGCGATGACTTCCGCCGTGCGGAGAGACAGAGGACCGTGCTTCTGGCCTGTCTGGATAAGGCGAAAACGGCGTCCTTCTCCCAGCTGGAATCTGCGCTCAACAGCGTGCTTCCGCATGTGGCAACCAACCTGGATACGACGGAAATTCTTGGCGTTCTGCAGGAGGTGGCAAATTATTCCGTTACCGCGACGGACGGCTTCCCGTTTGAGGACAGCCGGACCACAGGGACGCTTGGAAGTAAGGGAAGCTGTGTCATTCCCGTAGATCTGGAGAGCAACGTGATCCAGCTTCACAACTTCCTTTTTGAACAGGAAGAGTATACCCCCTCCGAACAGGTGAAGGCGTACAGCGCCAAGATTTCGAACGATACCGGATATTGATAAAGAACCTGAGGCAACACTCCGAAGCCTTCGGAGCGCTGCTTTGAAATGAGCTGAAAGGGGCTGCAAAAGGCCCCTTTTTTTCTGTAAGAGGCGCAAAGGCGCATTCTTTTGTTGAGTCCAGGAGGGGACGGCAGCATGAAGATAGATGTCATCATCCCGACTTACCGGCCGGGAAGAAAATTTCTGGAGCTGATGAAGCGGCTGACCAGTCAGAGCGTGAAGGCGGACCGGATCATCATCATGAACACGGAAGAAAAATACTTTGACGGACTTCTGTACGGCACGGATTTTGCCAGGGAATACCCGGAGGCTGAGGTGCACCATCTGTCCAAAAGAGAGTATGACCACGGCGGAACCAGGGATATTGCCGCGTCAAAAAGCTCTGCGGATCTGTTCCTGTGCATGACGGACGACGCTGTGCCGGCAGATGACTGTCTGATTGAAAGGCTGAGAGATGCGCTGTGCCAGGCAGAAGACATCGCCGTGGCTTATGCCAGACAGCTTCCGGGCAAAGAAAGCGGGGAGATCGAACGGTATACCAGATCCTTCAATTATCCGGAGGAGAGCTGCATCAAAGGACAACAGCAGCTGAAAACCATGGGGATCAAAACCTATTTCTGTTCCAATGTATGTGCCATGTATCGGGGTGATGTTTTTCGGAAACTTGGAGGTTTTGAGAAGCATACTATTTTTAATGAGGATATGATTTATGCGGCCAGAGCTGTGAAAGCGGGATGGCGGATCGCTTACGCGGCGGACGCCCATGTCTATCATTCCCATAACTATACGGCGAAGGAGCAGTTTCACAGAAATTTTGACAATGGGGTATCCCAGGCCCAGCATCCGGAGATCTTTGCCGGCGTTTCTTCCGAAGCGGAAGGGGTGAAGCTGGTGAAAAAAACCATATCCCATCTGTGTGGAATCGGGAAGCCCTGGCTGGTGCCGGGGCTGATCGCAGACTGCGGAGCCAGGTACCTGGGATTTTTCCTTGGCAGGCATTACCGAAAGCTTCCGGCAGGGCTGGTACTGCGATGCAGCCTGAACAGGGATTACTGGAAAAAGAAATATTGATGGAATAAAACGGAAACGAAAGGTGCAGTGAGGTCTGTGGGCCGCCATGCGGCAGAACGGAGGTAATTATGTGCGGAATTGTAGGCTACATCGGAAAGAATCAGGCAGCTCCCATCATCCTGGACGGTCTTGCCAGGCTGGAATACCGGGGATACGACTCTGCGGGAATGGCGGTGTTTGACGGAGAAAAAATCCATATCACCAAATCGGTGGGCAGGCTGAAGGCATTAAGCGAGCTCACCCACGACGGCGCCACCATGCCGGGAACGCTGGGGATCGGCCATACCCGCTGGGCCACGCACGGCGCTCCGAGCAATGTGAACGCCCACCCGCATTTCAATGAAAAGGAAACCATCGCGGTGGTGCACAACGGTATCATCGAGAATTATCTGGCCCTTCGGAAAAAGTTGACGCAGAGAGGCTACCATTTCATCTCCGAGACAGACACGGAGGTGCTGGCACACATGCTGGATTACTACTATAAGGGAGACCCCATGGAGGCCATCACCAAGGTGCTGCACCGGGTGGAAGGCTCCTATGCCCTCGGCATCCTTTTTGCGGATTTTCCCGGGGAGCTGTTCGCGGTGAGAAAGGACAGCCCACTGATTGTGGGACAGAACGGGGAAGGCTGCTTCATCGCTTCCGATGTGCCAGCGATCCTGCGTTATACCAGAACCGTAACCTACATTGAGAATCAGGAGATCGTGCGCCTCTCACCGGAGGGCTTTCATGTTTACAACGTGGATTCGGAGGAACTGGAGAAGCAGTCCGTAACCATCGACTGGGACGCGGAAGCGGCGGAAAAGGCCGGTTATGAGCATTTCATGCTCAAGGAGATGTATGAGCAGCCCAAGACCGTGGCGGACACCGCCAGCCCCAGAATCAAAAAGAACGACATTGTGATCGAGGAACTGGGAATGACCGATGAGGAGATCCTGCAGGTGAAAAAAATCCACATCGTGGCCTGCGGCTCCGCCTATCATGCGGGCGTGACCGGAAAGTATGTGCTGGAGGGAATGGCGAGGATCCCTGTCGAAGTGGATCTCGCCAGCGAATTCCGTTACCGGGACCCCATCCTGGAGGATGGCGCCATGGTGATCGTAATCAGCCAGTCCGGTGAAACGGCGGATTCCCTTGCGGCCCTGCGGGAAGCGAAGAAGCGGGGCTTCAAGGTGCTCGGCATCGTGAACGTGGTGGGAAGCTCCATCGCCCGCGAGGCGGATAATGTGATGTATACCTGGGCCGGACCGGAGATCGCGGTTGCCACCACCAAGGCCTACAGCGCCCAGCTCATTGCCCTGTATCTGCTCGCCATGAAGTTTGCCCGCGTGCGCCATACGGTGACAGAGGAGGAATTCTGTGAAATGCTGGGGGATCTGCGCCGCCTGCCGGATCAGATCGAGCTGCTTCTGAACAATAAGAACCGGATCCAGCGTTTTGCCAACCGCTATATCGCTGCGAAGGAGGTCTTTTTCATCGGAAGGGGAATCGATTATGCCATTTCCATGGAGGGCTCCCTGAAGCTGAAGGAGATTTCCTACATCCATTCCGAGGCATATGCGGCGGGTGAACTGAAGCACGGCACCATCTCCCTGATCGAGGAAGGAACGCTGGTGGCCGCTGTCGCCACCCAGCCTGCTCTGTTCCAGAAGACCATCAGCAACATGGTGGAGGTGAAATCCAGAGGCGCTTTCGTCCTGGCCGTCACCTGCGAGGGCAACCGGGAGATTGAGAAGGCCGCGGATTACGTGATCTACATTCCGATCACCAACCGCTTTTTCACCAATTCTCTCGCCATCATTCCGTTGCAGCTTTTCAGCTACTATGTGGCTGTCGGCAAGGGCTGCGATGTGGATAAGCCGAGAAATCTGGCGAAATCTGTGACGGTGGAATAGCTGTGAATAATATGTTTTTATTTATTTTCAAGAGATTTATCACAGATTGAACACAAATACCAGATATACTATACCCTGAAAGAACGAAAATGGAGTTCTGACAGAAAACAGAGAAAAGAGGGAACGGTCATGTTTGATCAGGATTATTCCGGCAGCACGGACAGAAAAGAAAATCAGGCGCAGTCCGCAGAAGAGAGCGGAAGCGTATCACAGGCACAGGATGGTGCAGCGCATACGCAGGAGAGCGCAGCATATAGAGAGAGCAGCGTGGAACAGGAGAGCAGCACCGCGCAGGAAAGCGTCGGGCAGCAGACCGACACTTTCCGGGAAGAGGAATCTGCCCGGCAGGCCGGGACTTCCTGGCAGGCTGGTTCCACGCAGCAGGCCGGGACTTCCTGGCAGGCTGGTTCCGCGCAGCAGAGCGGGACTTCCTGGCAGGCCGGTGCCGCCCGGCAGAATGGAACCTCCTGGCAGGGAGGCAGCTGGTACAATAACGGCCAGCAAAGCGGCGGCTGGCAGAGTGGGGCCTCCAGCCAGAATACAGGCTGGCAGAGCGGCGGTTCTCAGCAGGGCAGCGGCGCGCAGAATGCCGGCGGCTGGCAGTATGGAAATTCCGGACAGAATACGGCGCAGGGCGCGGGGCCCCAGAGCGGTCAGGGCGCTTACAGCGGCCGGAACGCCTACGGCGGTCAGAACGCATATCAGTCCTATCAGGGAAATTATCAGTACGGGAATGGAAACGGCGATTACGGAACCGCTCCCGGTAAGAAACAGAAAGAGAAAAAGCATAAGGAAAAGAAACCTGGGAAGCCGATGAACCCGTTCTGGAAGAAGGCGCTTGCCGTGGTTCTGAGCGCTGCATGCTTTGGTGTAATTGCGGGAGTGAGCTTTCTCGCCGTCGCATCTCTTGGAGGATATCAGAATGGTGTCGCTTCGGCAACAGCTCCGGCGGTTTCGGAAAGTCAGAGCGCGGATGCTGGTTCCGATACGCAGAACGCAGATTCTGACAGCAATGCTTCTGTGACTCAGGGAACCACCAGCATGGTGGTGACGGATGTGACCGAGGTGGTGGATCGGGTGATGCCCGCCATCGTTGCAATTACCAATGAATCCGTGACCTCAATTGAAAGCTTCTGGGGACAGACCTATGAGCAGCAGCAGGAATCCGCAGGAAGCGGCATTATCATCGGACAGAATGAGGATGAGCTTCTTGTGGTAACCAATAATCATGTTGTGGAGGACGCCACACAGCTGTATGTGAGTTTCATTGATAATTCCATCGTGGAAGCACAGGTCAAGGGTACGAGCCCTTCCATGGATCTGGCTGTGGTAGCGGTGAAACTGGATAATATAGAAAGCAATACCATGAATGCGATCACCATTGCGACGATGGGAAATTCCGATTCGCTGAAGGTAGGTGAGCCTGTCATCGCCATCGGAAACGCGCTGGGTTACGGGCAGTCGGTTACAACCGGCGTTGTAAGCGCACTCAACCGTGTTCTTGAGATGGATGAGACAGGAACCAGCAACGCCATGATCCAGACGGATGCGGCGATCAATCCTGGTAACTCCGGCGGCGCTCTGCTTGATATCAATGGACAGGTGATCGGCATCAATTCCAACAAGATCGGCGGAAACGCCATTGAGGGCATGGGCTATGCGATCCCGATTTCTTCCGCACAGCCGGTAATTGAGCAGCTGATGAATCAGGAAACGAGAGAGGCGCTGGACGAGGCAAACCGGGGTTATCTGGGAATCTCCTGCATCAATGTAACCTCTGCAATGGCGGAAGCTTATGGCATGCCCGAGGGCATCTATGTGGCACAGGTCTATCCGGGAACCGGAGCGGATGAGGCCGGCATCGTCAAGGGCGATATCATTACGGGAATCAATGGAATGACGGTGACCACCCAGGATGATCTGCTGAATGCCATGCAGTATTACGCGATTGGAGAGACTATAGAGATTACGGTTATGCACGGTAATCCGACGGAAGGATATGCGGAGGAAACGAGAACCGTAACGCTGACCTCTCAGGAGGCCATGAATTCCACGGAGCAGTAAGCGTTTTCGATTGAGGAGAAGAGACCCGGTCATTCAGGCCAGGGTCTCTTCTCCTCTTTGAAATTTAATCCGGATTCGGACAGTCGTCCCGGCGCCCGGACGACTGGTAATACGCAGACGGTACTCCGGCCCAAAGTAGCGGGTAAGGCGCTCATTGATATTATACAATCCATAGCCGCCTTCTTTTGAGGAGGAAGGGGGAAGGGAGTCGCCATACAGCTCAAAACCATTTCCGTTATCTGTCACTTCAAAATAAATGTCATTTCCTGATATGTAATTGCGTATCAGAATTTTTCCTCCCTGATGAATTTCACGAAAGCCATGCTTGATGGAATTTTCTACGACTGGCTGCAGAATGATTTTTGGTGTCACACAGCAGCAGGTATCTTCATCGATTTCCCAGGTCACCTGAAACAGATTGGGAAAGCGGATAGACTCAATTTCCAGGTAGCTTTTTACATGCTCCAGCTCCTGTGAAACAGGAATCATATCCGCGCCCTTGTGAAGGCCGATTCTGAAAAAAGTGGCAAGCGTGACGATCATGTCGTCAATTTCATATTGACGGTTTTCCTTGGCCTTCCAGCTGATCGAATCAAGGGCATTATAAATAAAATGCGGGTTGATCTGAGACTGGAGTGTCCGGATTTCCGCTATGCGCTGCTTTTCCTTTTCCTGTCTGATTCCCGCAACAAGGGCCCGGATTTCGGAGGCCATTTTATCAAAGCTGATTTCCAGCGCCGCTATCTCGTTGGAGGGATTTTTACAGATTACCGAATTCTGATTCAGGTCAAAATGCTCCATGGCTTTTTTCAGCCCGGTCAGGTGCCTGAGCAGACGGGAAGAAAGCAGGGTCGCCAGGAGGAAAGCAAATATCAGGATCAGAAACCAGGAAATCAGAAGTGCGAAAAGGAGCCGGTTCATTTTGCTGAAAATGGCCTGATTGGATAAAATGCAGGTGATTTTCAGAGAATTTTGAATGGAGGGATTTTCCAGGGAATATTCCGTATGAAGATAACCCGGCTGAGTCGATGGAGTTTCCGGAGAGACGGAAAGGAGTTGAGACGGAATATAAGGTCTGGAACCGATCCAGGTTTTGTCCGGATGAAAAATGATGACCTCATTTGACGAAATGAAAAAAAGACAGTTTTCGTCCGGGGAAATGGAATACAAAGAGCTCAGATTGCTTTCATCAATATAGAAAATGACGGCCCCAAGCTCGGTATTGGTGGAATAGTTATAAAGCATCCTGCCAATGACATTGTAGGACTTATCGCCCAGATGTACTATATCTTCAGAAAACAGAAATTTATGACGGGACAGAGAGGAAAGAAAATTGGTGTCCGGTTCAGAAAAATCGGAGGCATTCGCGCCGAAACGGTACAGATTACCGGCGGTATCGATAAAATCAATCATGGAAACGGTGGAAGTTCTGTTGAGGAGTCCGTAAAATACGGAGTGCAGGGCCTCTTCCCTCTGATCAGACCCTGCAGAGGGCGTCTGACATATTTCATAAAGCTCTCGGCTGGTCATCAGCTGAAGATAGGCATTGTTCAGCCGAAAGACGAGAAGGGAAAAATTCGTCCGGATTTCGGAGGAAATGGATTCCATATAATTTTCTGTGAACTCTTCCTGAATGGTATGTCTGACAAAAAAATGCGTAAAAAGAATCGCTAAGCCGGAAGGAAGCATAATGCTGCAGAACAGGAAGAGAAAAAGGAAATTTTTGATTTTCATTTTCATGCCGATTTTCATGAGATGTCTCCTTCCTGATTTTCAGGGGAATAATCGTCAAGTTTTTGAGAAAGTTTTTCCATACGGGAAACAAGGTTCCCGGTATAAATACGGATGAGGATGATGACGCAGAACAGGGTAATCAAAAAGATGTCGAGCAGACAGGCGGCAATGATCAGCTGCTTCTGAAAGAGGGGCTGAAGGTAGATGGACGCTTGAAAACACAGGTTAAAATTCTCCAGAGGTATGCTGATATAAACAAAACGTGAGTCTGACCAGGAATATTCAGTCATCCGGAACGAAAGCGCTTCCGGAAAACCGGACTGCACAGCACGCTGACCGGTCTGAATCGGAAGGAAGCTGTCGTCATCAAAACGGAGGCCGGCGGAGAGATTGTCATGGTAGATGGCCTGCAGAGGTTCGAGACTTTCCGTGAAAACAGAGGAAGAGGGAAATAGGATCAGATATCCTGCCGGGATATCGTCCGCATCTCTGACCAGGTGAATGTAAACCAGTTCGCAGGAATGGGATGAGGCATTTTTCACGGAAATACACTGCCAGCTGTTTTCCGGAAGGCCGGTATGGAAGTTTTCCTGTATACGGGAGATAACCTCTTCCAGCCCGTCTCTGGCATAATCAGTGGTATAGTAATAATAACTGTCTGATTCAGTGACAAATATGAGGCTGGAAAGCTCCGCATTGGAGGAAAGCATATCGCGGAACGCCTGATAAAGAGCCGTGTGGAAGTCAAAGACTTCGCTCTCCTCATTGGATGGAACGGAAAAAAGAAGGGCGGCTTCTTCGATATTGCTTAAGTGTGCTTCAATGGACTGAGACAGTATGCTTCCGGTATGGATCACCTTCTGCAGATAATCCTGACGGAGAAAGCCGGAATACAGCAGAAAAATGACGATCATGTAAATCAGGACCATACCGGAAGCGGCGATGGAAACGGCATAATTTATTTTTGCGCGGAATCTGTGGAACATAACTCCTCCTGTGATTGTCGGCTGCGGTATTCGGAAGGCAGAAGGCCGGTCTGCTTTTTGAACACCTTGCAGAAGTAATTGGAATCTGGATAGCCTGCGTTGGCTCCTGCCTCAGAAATGGAGCATTCCCTGCATTTCAGGAATTCACAGGCCATTTCGACCCGGTGCCGGGTCAGAAATTCATTGATGGTGCAGCCGGTTTCCTGCTTGAACAGACGCATCAGATAGAAGCGGTTCATGTGCAGAGAATCGGCAATGGAATCGACAGAGATATGGAACGGATAATTCAGGAAAATAAAGTTCTGGACATCTCTGACGGGGGCGGAAAGCTGCGCCGGTATCTGCCGGATCAGGACGGCATGATCAAAAATCCGGCCGGTCAGACGGCGGATATATTCCTGCATTTCGGAAAGCTGCGTCATGGAAAGGATCTCCACGGCAGGAAGCGGCTTCCTGCCGAAGATCAGCTTTGTCATTTCCGGGGTGGCACATGCCGTCGAAAGAATCTGAACGGCAAGCTCTGCCAGAGAATTTTTCAGCATATCCCAGTTAATGCTTTTCGTGGAATTCAGTCTGGAAAAATACTGATTCAGGATCTGCTCCGTCAGAGGGCGATTAAGCGTTCTGATGCCGGCCAGCAGCTGTTTCTGTTCGGCAGGAGAAAGCATGGCGGAAGGCTGTCCGGCGTGACCGGACGATTCCCCTGATGAGGAACGGAAAAAGAACAGCTGGTCATCCGGACGAACCGTTTTCTGTTGTAGCGCCCAGGATGCCTCCAGATAAGCGTTGCGGATGGAGGTGATTTCTTTAAAGAGACTGCTGACGCCGATGCTCAGAGACAGTCCTGTTTGGGATGAAAAGTTTTTTCCCACTTCTTCCAGCTGTGCACACAGGGTGGTCTGGACAGGGACGCTGCCGCAGAAGATAAGGGCTGTGATATGAGGGTGTTCTCCGCCTTTTCGACAGAGAAGGAGACGGGAAGGTGCCGTATAGTTTTTCCGAAGAAAGGCAAGCAGTTTTTTGCAGGACTCTCTGCCGACAGAAGGGTCAGGCTGTTCCGGACGGATGACGGACAGGAAAAAGCTGCCGGAAGGCAGACGAATCCCATATTCGGCTTCGAGGGACGAGATCCCTTCCTGTGTATATAAGGACAGCTGCAGAAGCTGTGAAAGGAACAGAGAGGCCGTCTGAGAGTGTTCCTCGAGTATTTTCGCGCGTACCCTGGCAAGAGTTTCAAAAAATTCGGCATTTTTCAGCGGCTTCAACAGATAGGCGAAGGCTCCCTTTTCAATGGCTGATTTGGCATAACCAAAATCCGGATAGCCGGAAAGGATGATCACCTCGGTGGCTGGATTCTGTTCCTTCAGTTCCGAGATCAGAGTGAGGCCGTCCTTTCCGTCCATACAGATATCCGTGATGACCACATCGGGCTGGTTCTGTCTGGCAAGAGAAAGGGCGGAAGCTGCCGACCCGGCCTCTCCAACGATCGTAAAACCCAGCGCGTCCCAGTCATAGCTGTTGCGCATCCCTCTTAACACATTTACTTCATCGTCAACGAACATGATTTTCAGCAGATTTTTCATGATGTCTCCTTGAGGCAGAATGATTTTGCACAATAAAAATTATAGCATAATTATCCGGAAGAAAAAGGGCGGAAGAGGATTCCGGCACGATATTGCTATTTCCTGTCATTCAGGATAAACTTTTAAAATTACAAAAAAATTAAGGGGCAGGAAAAGAGGTTATTC
>UQVK01000019.1 GCA_900544445.1 uncultured Lachnospiraceae bacterium | reverse complement strand
AAGCCGCCTCCATATCTCCCTGAGCCAGCTCAATCACGCCTTTCAGATAGTAAGCTGTTTTTTCCTTCGGACGAAGCGCGATGATCGACTCATACACGCTCTTCGCACCGTCCAGATTTCCCTGCTTGTAATATGCGGTCGCCAGATAATAATTGATATCATAATCCAGCTGGTCAGGCCGCTCGTCGCTGTAGGAAAGGGCGCGCTGCAGGCTGCTCACCGCCGAATCGTACTGGGACAGGCCCATGTAGGCAAGCCCCATCCCCCGGTAGGCAAGCTGGGCATCTTCCCCGTTCAGCACTGCCGCCTCAAAAGAATTCAGCGCTTCTTCATATTCCAGCTGCTCCACCAGGGCCATGCCCTGATCCAGGTTTTCCGTTTTTCCGGAGCTGCAGCCGGGAAGAACCGCCAGGGTGAGCGCCGCCAGGACAGCTGCTGCTTTTCTTCTGTCATGCTTCATTTGTGATTCCTCATATTTTCTCAGGCATTTTCCTTTTTCTATCCTACCGCAAAGGACGGCGGCGGTCAACCGCAGAGCAGGTATTTTCCGTTACAGTTCACTCGTCCGCCAGAACCAGGCAGCTGTCGTGCTTGCACGAACAGATGACTGGCGCTGAGCGGACGGAGGGAGCGCCCGTTTATGAGCAAAGATAGCTGCGAAGCAGCGGAGAGCGCGTAGCGCGGCTTTGCGAATGGCGCGGGGGGAACTGTAACTATTTTCCGGATATGACAGGAAATCATGTCACTGTTCATGTCCCAGACAGTAAAGCAGAACCGCCTGCTGTACCTCCAGCAGACAGCTCTTGAAGGAATAGCCTGTAAAAAAGGCGCTGTCGATCACATCCTCCGACACCTCTTCCCCTCGGGTAAAGGGCGGGCAGGGATTGAACAGGGCGCCGGGGCGGGCCAGTTCCATTCTCCGCTTCGTAACCTGAAATTTTCGGAAAGCCTCTTTGTGTTCTTTCGGCCAGGCATCCGTGCAGACGATGTCCGCATCCGCCATGGCCTCATCCGGAAGAATGTCCCAAAGGGACATTCTTCGGCATGAAACTTAGTCATGCTTCCAGCTGCCCGTAGTCCTTCTTTTCAAATTCCTGGATGGAGATGCTCTTCTTGTTGGGGTTGGCGAACACGAAGGTCTTGTCCACGTTCTCCAGGTAGTTCTGGATCTTGTCGTTGGTGGCGCTGATGATGGCCTGGAAGCCCAGCCCGCGGATCAGCTCGATGCAGCTCGCCACCTTTTCCGCGTCCATCTTGGAGAAGGCCTCGTCCAGCACCACCAGACGGATGGTGGGACGGCGCGCGGCGCCGGGGGCGGTGCTGATGTGGTAGGCCTGGGCAAAGCTGGCAAGCAGGGCCACATAGAGGGGGTTCTGGCCCTCGCCGCCGGAGTTTTTGCGGATCATTTTGCTTAAGTCGATCACCAGGCGGTCGTCCCCTTCCACGATCTGTTCCATTTCAAAGGAAAGGTAGGTGCGGTAGTCGGAATATTTTTCCATGTTCCGCTTCGCTTCCTCCTGCTGCTTCGCGTCCGCGGTCTGAGGCGGAAGGAACATGCGGATCAGATCGTTCATCAGCACGCCGTATTTCTTTTCATGATCCATGGAAAACAGATCCATCTGCCGGTCCATGGAGCCGGAAAGGGCGGAAGGGTCGATTTCCAGGGATTCGTCCATGAACATATCGTAGTATGCGCCGTCCGCCCCGCGGTTTCTGGAAATGCGGAACTGATAGCGGTCCTTTCCGAAGTTCAGGCTGCGCAGGATCCGGTTCAGCTCGTCGCGACGCAGGAACGCCTCCTTGATGGCGCTGCGGATTTTGTAAATGAAGTCCTCCCGGAAATGCTCCACGGCGATCTTCGCCTGCTTTTCCGCGATTTTCTCATATTCTTGGATCTGCTCGCAGGAAAGGCGGGTCAGAAGCTCCTGATAGTCCGCATTGTCCGCCGCGCTGGCAGAAAAATCCCGGCCCGGGTGCTTTCTCAGGTAATCGCTTCTTAAGTCCACCAGCCTGTTTTTCTTTTCTTCCAGAAGCTGTCCGGCGTTCTCCCGCTCCTCTCCGGTCCGGCGCAGAAGGGCGTCGAAGGAGGGATTTTTCAGGCCCAGGAACCAGCTGTCAAAGGCTTCCTCCCAGTTCTTGCTGGAAACCAGACCCTTCTGCCCGGAAAGGAGGGTTTCGCTTTTCTCCAGATGATCCTGGCTGTCCTTCTCCATTTTCCGGTTCTGGTCGTGGATCCTGAGCTTGACGGTGTCAATTTCCCTTTCCAGCGCCCTCTGTTTCTCGTCCACTGCAGAGAGCTGTTCCTTCAGCGCCTCCACCGCGCCTTCTCCCACCTCGGAAAGCTTTTTGTCCAGGCGGGCGAGCTGTTCTTCCTTTCTGCGCTTTTCCTGTACGTCGGCAAAGAGCTCCAGATAGGTTTCTGCCGGGTCTGAAAGGGCCTCCAGCCCAAGCAGGCGGGCGGCCTGCTGTGCCTCCTGCGCCCTTTCTTCCAGCGCTTCCTGCAGGCCGGCAAGCTGTCCCGCCAGCTCCTTCTGCCTTCTCTTCATGCTCTTTTCACCGATGAAGGCCCGTTTCGTATACTGCTCCGGGTTCAGACGGCGCAGCTGAAAGTTCTGATAGAGCAGGCAGTCTGCGGTCACGCCCACCCGGCACTGGCGGAGCTGCTCGATGGATTCACATTTGATCACATTTCCCAGCAGGAAATTCACATAGTTTTTCACGTATTTATCCCGGCACTCCACCTCTTCGGCGAGGGAGCCGGAACGGGCGGAAAATTCCTGTTCGGAGAGCTTTCCCGTATCCGCAAGGGCCACATGGGAAAAGCGGGCGGCGTCCAGGTCTTCGTAGGCCTCCATCGCCTGGGCCGCGTAGGCGGGCTCCACCATCAGGGTCAGCTTATTCCAGCCGAGATAGCCTTCCAGGGCGTTTCTCCATTTTTCATCCCGGATATCCAGAAGGTCGGCAAGGACGCGCACCGGCACATTTTTTCCTGTGCGTTCGTACAGGCTTTTCTGAATCTGGATCCTGGCCTCCTCCAGCGCTTTGGGGTAGGCCTTCTTTCCCATCTGCAGCTCTTTTAAGTCACGCTCCAGAAGCGCGGCCTCCTTCTGCAGACTCCGTTTTTCCGATGCCGCCTCCTGGCGCTGACGCTCCGCCTCGTCCCGGAGCCCTCCCAGCTCCTTTTTCAGACGAAGCAGGCCTTCTCCCGTAATCTCCCCCTTCCGGAAGGCGTCGATGTCCCAAAGGGCCTGGTTGGAAATGCTCTCTTCCTCTTCCCAGGCGGCAAGGCTTTCACAGAGGGCGTTTTTCCTGCGTTCGCTACGCAGCAGAAGCTCCAGGTTTTCCGCCAGATCCCTGCGCTTGGCCTCCAGCTCTCCGTAACCGCTCTGCAGGATCTCCCGGTTGATCTCCTCATGCTCCCGTGAAAGGGCTTCCTTCTGGCGGTTCAGGGCTTCCAGCGTATTCTCCAGGGTCTGAAGATCCTGCTTTCCGGTCTCCATCCGCGCTTCCAGCAGGGAAATCTGCTCCTGCATCTGCATCAGGGTCAGCCGATCCGTCCGATAGCGGAGGCTTCCCAGCAGATCCTCCTGGGCGCGCACGGCTTCGTAACCCTCCTGGATTTCCTGCAGCTGTCCGATCTCCTCCGCCGTGTCCTCGATCCGCTGGCGCATACGTCCGTAGAGGATCACGCTCTCCTGCATGTCCTCGATGTGGATGTCCTGCTCCATGCAGATGTATTCCTTCACAAAATCCTCCAGGCGGATGTTCATGCGGAAGGGGATGGCGCGCTTGAACAGTCTGGGGAATTTTTCCATGTCCAGGCCGCCCAGATACACGTCGTACAGGTTTCTGCGGAACCGTTCGTTATTTGAGGTGGCAAACCACTCGTCCTTCGCAAAGCTCCGGCTCATCCAGGCCTTCAGCTCTGCGGTGGACATGGCGCGGACCTCTCCGGTATTTTTTTTCACCGAAAGCGTGCGGCCTTCCGCCCCTGCGGACGCGGCTCCTTCCGCTTCCGGCTCATCCAGATCCAGGCTCATCTGCCCGCCCACCCGGTAAAAATGCTCCGGCAGACCGCCCTTGTGCCAGAAAAAGGAACGGGTGATCTCATTGGTCGCCGTTTCCACGTCAAAGACCACGCCGATGCATTCCTTTTCCCCAGAAGCAGTCTGGGTGAGCTCCATGGCGATGGTGGTGGAAAAATTCCGGTTTCGCTTGTACCTGGCCTGGTTGTTTTCTCCGATGTTGATCATGCCCCGCAGGTACTCGATCAGGCTGCGGTCAGAATCGTCGGCGGCCGCCTTGTTGAAAAAGCCTCTTCCGTCCGTGTTGGCGTAGAGCAGAATCTGCAGCGCGTCGATCACCGTGGACTTGCCGCTTCCGGAATGTCCGGTAAAAAAGTTGATGCTCCGGTTCATCTCCAGCACCTTCGCGTCGATATAATGCCAGTTGTTCAGGACGATCCTGGTGACCGCCTTGAATGCCTGATTATAATTCTCCATTTCCGGTTTCTCCTTCTTCCTCTGCGGCCGTCTCATCCGCCGCGGATATTTCCTCCGTTACTGCAACGTCCTGTCCCGCCTCTTCGCCGAACACGGCGAGGAGCTTTTTGATGTCCTCGCGCATCAGCAGCAGATTGATGCAGGGATAGATGAGGATCCGGGTGCCTTCGTTCAGCTCCTCCAGCGCGTCAAGCGGCTCGATCATCTGATACTTTTTCAGAATGGCCAGCGCCCGTCTGATCTCCGAGACCGAGGACAGGCTTCTTGTGAGCCGGAATTCCCCGGCTCTCGCGGAAAGTGCGCCGAAGGTGGTGACGATATTCACGCTGGAGGAAGCCGCCGCCATCTGTTCGTCATAGATCAGCTTCAGCAGAAGCAGATAGATGGTCGCAAGCTTGGGAAGCCGTTCTCCAAGCAGGGTCTGTCCCTGGATATAGATGGCGCCCAGCTCCGTATTCCTGTCGATGAAAATCCCCGCCACATCCAGATAATCCTTCAGAAATTCCATGTGCTGCTCACAGAAATAATAGTCCTGATTGAGGACGAGCCGTCCCGCCCTTTTGTCATATTTTCTTTCCAGCAGAAAGGTCTGGCGGTAGAGCTGGCTGAGCACGCTCTGCATCCGCTCCTGATCCGCGTTGGAAAGCTGGCTGATATATTCAAGCATTTTTTTCTCCTTACATCTGATCGGAGCGCTGCTCCGGCTGTTTCCGTTTTCTTTCCACAAACATCATGGCCGGCCAGGTGTAAGGGCCGCGCTTCACCTGATACCCGGCCTCCAGGACCTCGAACCTTCCATCCCTGCGGATGCTCAGGTCATAGGCCAGAATCAGCTTTTCAAAGTCCTCGTCCGACTCCACGGAAAGCAGTCCGGTATCCAGGCAGCCGTTCTCCATGTGTTCCTCGATATATTCCTCCACCTGTGCGCGGGTAAAACGGTGGTGGATCCGGTTGAGCTTCAGGATTTCCTCCCTGGAAAGCTCCGGATCCTTTTCCTCCGGCTCCAGCTCCTTCATAAAGTTCTTCCTGTGCCGTCCCCGGTAGATGGCGTTTTCTCCCAGCACGTCCCAGGAGGCCAGGTTCATTTTTTCAGCGGTCAGGCGCAGCCTGCGTTCCACCTCCCCGTCCTCCTCCGGCTCTCCCAGCCGGTTTAAAAGCTGGATCAGCAGGCCGTGCCGGTCGCTTTCCTCGCTCAGCAGATAGTTCAGGCGGCTCAGGGTGGCCCGGATATATTTGCTGTGTTCCCGGTCCAGGCTGGCAATGCGCCGCTCGATCATCTCAAAGCCCCGTTCGATCTGATCGATCAGATCCAGCACATCCTCTTCCCCGCGGGCGACAAGTCTCGTCCAGAAGGGAACGTTTTCCGAAACGCCGCTTTCCGCATCGGAGCGGCGCATCTCCTCCCGCTGCCCTTCATGAGTCCGCTGACTTGCGCGGACCCGCTCCACCCAGGCGGTATCCTCCCGCATTTCCTGCAGCCACCTGCGGATGTCCGTTTTATAAATATAGAAATTGTCGCTGGTTTTCAGGATGTGGTATTTGCGCTCCACCACCTCTTCCACGTAGCCCTTCAGATGCTCCCGCAGAAGCTCCCCATAATTCTGCTTTTCCAGAAGCCTGGCAAAAAAGCGGTCCATGTTGTGGAGCATATCCTGCAGCGCCCGGTTCAGCTTTCTGGTGTTGACCAGGGCGGTCCGCAGCATGGACAGGTTCATGCGCGTGTCATTTTTAAAGGAAAAAAGAGTGGCGTACACGTTCTGAATATAAACCTGGGTATCCTCCTCCGGTTCGCTGGCGAGGCGTTCAAAGGCCTCGATCATCACGGAAGCATAATCCGGAATGACGATGTTCGCCGTCATGGTGGAATAATCCTCTACCCGGCGCAGCCAGCCAAACCGCAGAAGGCGGTTCAGAATCCGTCTGGGCGCCGTCTCCTGCGCCTCCTCGTCCGTTTCCTCTTCCTCCCGTTTCAGCCCGTGTCCCGTCTGGGCGCACAGATCGGAGAGCACCTGCAGGCAGGCCTCCCGGCTTAAGAAATAATTATTATACTGATACTCGTCGTTCACGGCGAGCAGCGCTTCTATGTAAACATCCCGGTTCACGGACCGGAACAGGCTCCAGAAGGAAGCCGGGATTTCATAATAAAACTGCAAAGGTTCTGTCCTCTCATTCTGCCGTTCTTTCGGCCATTTCCGCGAGCTGCTTCTTCTGCTCCTCTGACAGGGAATCCAGAAGATAATTCTTCTGCGTCCTCTGGTTCTCCAGATAATCTCCCCGGAGCCGCTCCGAGGCCAGGCGGATTTCTTCCTTCAGATCTCTAGCCGAAAGCAGACGGCAGCCCTGTCCGCGGATGATGATCTGCTCCAGTCCGTCCGAGGTGGCCACGGTGATATCATACTTCGCCCCATTTTCATGGGTAAACTTCTCAATATACTGATCCGCCGTCTCCGCCTCCTTCGTATAGACCACATGGATGTTGTGGTAATCCAGAACTTCCGTCTCATGGCCCTGTACCCGGTAAGCGTCGAACACCACGATCACCTGACAGCCCGCCGTACCCTGATAGTTGCACAGAATATCCTGCAGCAGGCCGCGGGCGCCGTCCACGTTCCGCTCTGCCAGCTCACGAAGCTCCTCCCAGGCAAAAATGATGTTGTAGCCGTCCACCAGAAGATACCGGTCCCGGCGCTGGGCAGGCCTGGAGGCGGACTGTCCGTCGCTCCCGTACACCCTTCGACCGGAATGATAACGGTTCCAGCCGTCCTTCCTTGGAACCGATTTGTCCCGTTTATTGGCTCCATAGGTGCGGGCGAGGATCTCATCGATTTCCTCCGTTCCCACCCAGGCTTCTTCCCTTTTTCCGTCGTTTTTCCGGGAAACGATTTGGCGGGAACGGCCGTTTTGTCCCCCCGCACCGTCCGCCGGATTTTCTCTCCCAGGAGCCCCCGGCAGTCCGGTGGAGAAACGCGGATCGTTTTCACAGGAAGCCGCTTCCTCCGTTTCCTCTCCCATCCAGGAAAAAGGAAGATGCATATAGTCCGGCACCCGGTCCCAGGGCACCACAAAACCGGAGCCGTGGGAGCAGAATACGGAATCCGCCGGGTTGTCCGCATCCCTGGCCGGATCATATCCGGTGCGCTCCATCACCTCCGCTGTATTGTGGCAGGGCTCATAGCCCTTCAGGGTGACGAAAAGCCTGCCGTTTCCCCGGCTGTAGGCGGCCACCTCTTTCTGATAATCCTGCATTTCAGAAGCGGGGACGCTTCCCGTCAAAACGGCCGTCTCCCTGTTGTTTTCCGGTGTTCCGAATGTGCCGTGCATCCGCTCGATGTCCGTCATGGCCCGGCCGATCAGGCCGGACGGAATCTCCAGCCGAAAATCATACCAGGGCTCCAGCAGCACGCAGTCCGCCTGCATCAGTCCCTGCCGCACCGCCCGGTAGGTGGCCTGCCGGAAGTCTCCCCCCTCCGTATGCTTCAGATGAGCGCGGCCTGAAAGCAGGGTGATCTTCAGATCTGTGACGGCCGCTCCCGTCAGCACGCCGGGATGCTCCCTTTCCTTCAGATGGGTCAGCACCAGCCGCTGCCAGTTCCGGTCCAGTTCGTCCTCGCTGCAGGCGGAAGCCACCGTCAGCCCGCTGCCCGGCTCTCCCGGCTCCAGCATCAGATGTACCTCCGCATAGTGCCTCAGCGGCTCAAAATGCCCCACACCCTCCACTGTATTCGCAATCGTTTCCTTGTATACAATATTTCCGGTTCCAAAGGTCACTTCCACGCCGAAGCGTTCCCGGATCAGGTGCTTCAAAATCTCCGTCTGCACCTCGCCCATGACCTGCGCGTGGATTTCCTGCAGCGCTTCGTTCCATACGATATGAAGCTGCGGCTCTTCCTCCTCCAGCTGGCGCAGCTTCGGCAGCAGCACAGCCGCCTCACAGTCCGGGGGAAGCTCGATCTGATAGGTCAGAACCGGCTGCAGAAGCGGCATGCTTCCTTCCCGCTCCCGTCCAAGTCCCTCTCCCGGATGCGTCCGGGTCAGGCCGGTAACGGCGCAGACCTCTCCCGCCTCCGCTTCCCCGACCAGCTCATATTTTTCTCCGGAATAGATGCGGATCTGGTTGACCTTTTCTTCCCATGCCTCTTCTGCCTGTCCGCCCGTCAGCATGGTTTTTACCTTCAGGCTTCCTCCCGTGATTTTCATCCAGGTCAGCCGGTTTCCCTGCGCGTCTCTGGTAATCTTATAGATTCTTGCGCCGAACGCATCCGGCCAGATGCGCATCGGAAGCCACCTCGCCAGCCCGTCCAGCAGCTCCGAAACGCCTTCCAGCTTCAGGGCGGAGCCAAAATAACAGGGAAACAGGGTTCTTTTTTCAATCAGCTCCCGGATCGTTTCTTCCTCCACCCGTCCTGTCTCCAGAAAGCTTTCCAGCGCTTCCTCCGAATCGATTGCGCATGTGGCGATTTCCTCATAAAATCCGGGATCCTCTCCGGCAGAAAAATCCACGCAGCCTTCGCCCAGCCCCTCCTTCAGTTCCGCCAGAAGCGCGGCCCTGTCACAGCCCGGCTGGTCCATCTTATTGACAAAAAGGAAAGTGGGAATCCCATAGCGCTTCAGCAGATACCAGAGTGTCCTGGTATGCCCCTGAATCCCGTCCGAACCGCTGATGACCAGCACCGCCGCATCCAGCACCTGCAGGGTGCGCTCCATCTCCGCCGAAAAATCCACATGTCCCGGCGTGTCCACAAGGGTAACCGCCAGGTCTTTCCATCCAAACCTCGCCTGTTTGGAAAAAATGGTGATTCCCCGTTCCCGTTCCAGCACATAATGATCCAGAAAGGCATCCCGGTTGTCCACCCGCCCCGCTTTCCGGATGCTCCCGCTCAGATAGAGGAACGCTTCCGACAGGGTGGTTTTCCCTGCGTCAACGTGGGCGATCACGCCGATGCAGTTCTTCCTGGAAGGCCTTTGATCCTTATTTTCTTTACTGTTTTCAGTCGTATTTTCCACGAAAATACCTCTTTCTGTGCTAAAATAATACGATCCCAGTGCCAGGGTCAAAAGGTATCTGCCCCTGGACGTCATACAGCCTATCATAGCACAAAAAGAGGTATAAGTCGATAAATTGAATTTTTATCGCCATTTTTTATCGACACTTTTTTATCGCCACTTTCTTTACAAATGATAATATCCAAATGGTTCTGTCGGGTCCGTATTCTTCTATAACTTTCACACCTCCGCCCGCTCCAGCTCCTCAAAATTCGCAAACCTTCTGATCCTTCCGCCTCCCTCTTCAATCGTCCGGACAAACTGCTCTTCCACCTGCTTCGTCCTCTCCGCCAGATGAGGCAGATTGTCATACACATAGGAACTCAGAATGTCATAATCCGGAAGGCCGTTTTCCTGCGACGCTTCCTCCAGCTCGTACTGCAGGCAGACCGCCGACAGGAAAGCCAGCACCCAGTCTTTCTTTTCACAGCTGACATAAATCTTCTGGAAGGTGGAGCTGATCTCCTCATACAGGACAGCCAGCCCCGCATAGTCCGGCTCTTTCACGGAAGTCTCCGCCATCTCTTCCTCCGGCTCTTCCTCTATACAAAGCTTCCACCCCATATATTCGCTTACCGACTTCAACATCCTGAGACAGCAGCGCCGGGTCTGCTCCCCGTCCTGCGCCCGGATTACGGAAAGATAATTTTCCATGAAATCTTCCGGTTTTTTCGGAAATCTTTTCAGATCCTCATACTGTCTTTTCAGACCGAAATGGTAATAGTCCTGATTGTGGTAGGCCGTCGCATCCGCCAGCGCCATGATGAGATAGCCCGCACAGATACGCACATCTGTCAGACTGCCGGCGGAAAGCATCTGCTCATACAGACTGCAGGCAAAGGCAAACTGCTCTTCCGCTTTTTTCCCGGTATAGGAGGCATCACGCAGATGAGAGGTCAGTCTTTCCTGCAGACCGGCAAACCGCTTCTCTTCCTCTTCTGTCCGGGCATACAGAATCCGCACATCACCCACACAGGGCAGAAGCACCTCATTCATGTCCGCGATGTTTTCCACCCGTTCCCAGCTCATTGGGAAAATATCATAGCCCACGCCTTCCAGGATGAAATCCGTGCCAAAGCCGTATCCCCGTTCCGTTCTGGGGATAAAATAGCAGTCCACGTCCGATTTTTCATGTGCCGTACCGTTGATGGAGGAGCCATAGGCAAGAACCATGTCCACGTCGTCGGCATATTCCTCTTCTGCTCGTTTTATGATCCAGCTGATGATTTTTTCGTTCCTGTTCGCAGACGCGCAGTCGGCCTGCAGCGGCAGTTCTGCAACCCGCTTCACCTTCAGGGGCCTTTTGGTCAGAAATTCTGCATTTTCATCCATCGTGCTTCCCTCCCTCAGCATGGAAAATTCCGATATTTTAACAGGTATTTTCTTTATTTTACTGTTACCGCAGAGAGGAAGCAAGTATTTTCATACATCTGTCCGCTGGAGAAGCCAAGCTCGTTTTCTCGCCGCCCGCATTGACAAACCCGAAAATCCGCTTTAGGATGAAGGTATCCTGCAGCTGCAGAATTTATGATAAGGAAGGAATCATCCCATGAAAAATTACCGCTGGGTTACTATCGGATGCGGCGATATCGCTCATCAGTTCGCACAGGCCATGCGTCAGGAAGGCCGGACGCTGTACGGCGTCGCAAACCGGACATACGAAAAGGCTGCCGCTTTTGCAGAAGAATACGGCATCCCCAAGGTATATGAACGGATTTCTGACGTTTTCACCGATGAAAATGTGGACATCGTCTATATCGCCACGCCGCACAATACCCACAGCGGCTACATCAACGAGGCGTTCCGGCACGGAAAACACGTCCTGTGCGAAAAGGCCATCACGCTGGATATCGGAGAACTGAAGGAGGCGCAGGCTCTGGCCGAAGAACGCGGCCTGGTTCTGGCGGAGGCCATGACCATCTATCACATGCCGCTGTATAAAAGGCTGCGGGAAATTGCGGAAGGCGGCGCGCTTGGAAAGCTCTGCATGATTCAGATGAATTTCGGCAGCTTCAAGGAATACGACATGACGAACCGCTTTTTCAATCCTGATCTGGCAGGCGGAGCCCTCTGGGACATCGGCGTATACGCCCTTTCCTTTATCCGCTGGTTCATGTCCTGCTGTCCGGACCGGATCGCATCACAGGTAAAATACGCGCCAAGCGGCGTGGATGAGCAGGTGGGAATCCTTCTGATGAACGGGGCGGACGAAATGGCCACAGCCGCGCTGACCCTTCATGCCAAACAGCCCAAGCGCGGCATGGCGGCATTTGAGAAGGGCTTCCTCGAAATTCAGGAATATCCCCGCGCCGACAGAGCCGTGATCACCTTCACCGAAGACGGCCGCCGGGAAACGGTGGAGCTGGGCTCCTCTGCAGACGCCCTGCGTTACGAAATCCGGGATATGGAAGCATCTGTATCCGGCAGTGCAGATGAGATGCATCTGGATTACAGCCTGGATGTTTCATGGATGATGACGGAAATCAGAAAGATATGGGAATCAGCATAACCATCGTTCGTGCCGAAGAATGGCGGTTGCCGTTCTTCTACAAATGTATTGTCGCCTGATGGCGACGAAAAGGAGGACCTGACATGGAATATCGGAAATTTGACACCACTTTTCTCGTCCGGCTCGATCCGGGTGAGGAAATCTGCGAACAGCTTCTGGCTCTCGCCCAAAAGGAAAAAATCCGGCTGGCTCAGATCAGCGGTCTTGGCGCAGTCAACGCTCTCACGGTAGGTGTGTTTGACACGCAGACAAAGGAGTATCACGCCAACTCGTTTGAAGGCCCCTATGAAATCGTTTCCCTGACGGGAACCCTCACCACCAAAGACGGAACGCCTTATCTGCACGCCCACTTTGCCGCCGGAGACGCGAAAGGCCATGTGGTGGGCGGACACCTGAACCGGGCAGTCATCAGCGCCACCGCAGAAATCGTCCTGAACCTGATCCCCGGCACGGTGGAACGGAAATTCAGCGAAGAAATCGGCCTGAATCTTTTTGATTTTCAGTAAAGCCCGCATATCGGCAAATAATCCTAAAAAACGGCAGGAATGGAGAGCCGCGGCAGGCGGCGCTCCGGAAAGGAGAATTCCATGAACACTTCAGAAGCGATCAGATCAAGAAGAAGCATCCGAAAATACGAGAAAGGCTTCCTGATTCCGCAGGAGCATATCGAACAGCTCCTGGAAGCCGCAATGATGGCGCCCAGCGCATGCAACCGCAGGCCCTGGGAATTTGTCGTTGTGGAACAACGGGATGTGCTGGCACAGATTATGGAAATTCACCCCTATACCCAGATGCTGCAGACAGCTTCCCTCGCCATCATCGTCTGCGGCAGGCCCGATTGTCAGGAGGGCATCTGTGAAGGCTTCTGGCCGCAGGACTGCGGAGCGGCCATAGAAAATCTGCTCCTTCAGGCCACCGAACTGGGATATGGGACCTGCTGGTGCGGCTGTTATCCCGTGATGAAGCGTTCCGAAGCGCTTCAGAAAATCCTGGATGTTACTGGCATTCCGCTGGCAGTTATCGCCGTAGGAAAAGCGGATGAAGCGCCGAAGGCACGGGGCTTCTATGATGCTTCCCGGGTAAAATGGATTCGGTAATGCGGTTTCACTCAGGTAGTTTATCGGAGCTGTTGCTGCCTTTTTGGCACATCAGCTCCGTTTTTATTTCATCCAGCTATACCTAAAATTTCATCCTTTCCATTCTTCCAGTATACGTTACCACGTTTCCAGGTATGAACACCTGGAAGAAAACTCGCACAGCATACGAGGCAACTATGAAATAGTCCAACTTTTTCAAATTGAACAGCAATAGCATAAACGATATAGTATAGATATATTAAAAATGTGGTTCAGGAGGGATGAATATGACAAAGGACTTTTATTCCATCAATGACATTGCTCTAATGTCAGGACTTTCTTCTCGCACTATTCGCAATTATATCAGCTCTGGCATTCTTAAAGGTGACAAAGTGGACGGTTGCTGGCAATTTACAGCGGAGCAAACGAACACATTTTTTGAACATCCGGGTGTTTTCCGCAGTATTCAGGCAAAACGAAACGGAATTATCTTCGCCTTTCTTGCAGATAGAAAACATAAGCACAACCAGATATGTACCATTCTTGATTTACCAGAAGAAAAAGGAAAAGATATTTCAGCCTTTTTCACCAACCTATATAACACTGGAGAGTTCGGAAACAAACTGGAATTTTATTTTGAGGATATTGCCGGATATCCTCGGGTCATCCTCAAAGGGCAGTCCTGCTCTGTGATGAAGATATTAAATTTATTTTACCAGAGATATAATACTGAAGGAGGTATTCATGAAGTATAAACGCTTTTTTGTGATCATGCTGCTAATGATACTGTTTCAGAGTATCTCTGTCCTTTTACCGGCTCTGTTTCTGCTGGCATGGCAGCAACAGAATCAAATTCTTTCGTGGGAACGGATTATATTGCTTATCGCAATTACCTCCGGGTCAACAATGCTGACAATCGGCTTGACTTTTTTTCGGGAACATTACGCCAAGAGCTTTAATGAACGGAATTTTCGTTCCATGTTAGGCAATGCCCTTCATATGGATTATGACACTATCATTACGATGGGCCCTGCGAATATTCTGGAACGGATTTCAGATTCCGTCAACAAAATATATTCCTATATGACAGGAGACTACATAAATATCTGTGCGAATATCATAACAATCATTGCATGCCTTATCCTGACCTCCTCTATCACTCCTTGGATTGCCGTGCTTCTTTTGATAATGGTACCTGTAAATTTTTGTGGCTACCGAATGCTCAATAAGGAACTTGCAATACGCTCAAAAGAACTTTCTGAGCAGACAAGCCGGGGATTTCAGGAAATTCTTTCCTGTGTACAACAGGTTGACTATATGAAACAGACTGCCGACCACAGTGCAATATTATGTATGCTTTCGCCTTCCATTGAGAAGCTGTATAAAAGTATGGCACGAATTAACGTGTATGCGCAATCTTCATCCGCAGGACTCAGAGGGTTAAACGATGTTGTCAGAACATTCATACTGATGACCATTGTATATCGTTTCTTTTCCAACGATTCCAGCCCATATACGCTGATTATGACTTCTATTATTCTTCCGTTGTATTTCTCAAAACTGGGAGCGATTGTCGGCGCAAAACTAAATCAAACCGGTTTTAAAGTAGCGTCAGATTATCAAAAGGAACTGCTTTTACATAAAGAGGTCAATGGAACGATTCCCTTATCGAAAATTTCTACCATTGGTTTTAATGTAAGTACCCTTTGTGTACAGGGGAAGAAGATTCCATTTGACGCACATTGCTCTTTAAAGAAAGGAGACATTGCACAGGTGTGCGGTCCCAGCGGGTGCGGAAAAAGTACATTTGTAAAAGCCCTGCTCAAATTCAGGCCGATTGATGGGGTAACATATAATGATATTCCCATTTCGGACATCGACAACCAGACTCTGAGGCAGCATGTTGAGTATCTGTCCCAGAATGTTCCGATTATTCAGGGAACACTTCATGACAATCTATTTCTTAACACTGCGCCGACTAAAGAAATGGAAACACGTTTTCTGCATGAACCCTTGCTGCAATCCATCTTCGCAACAAAATCTTTCGAATCAAAAATTTTAGAGGGCGGCGCAAACTTATCCGGTGGCGAAAAACAGAAAATAGCATTCGCCAGAGCACTATTCAGCAGTGCCGATGTCCTTATCCTGGATGAAGTTTGCAGCAATATTGACAGGGAGGCCGCCAACGCAATTTATGAATGCCTCCAACGGGAACGCAACCAACGGATTACCATCCTTATTTCCCATGAACAGGTACCCGAAGGATTGGAAAATGTAAAAATAAATCAATCCTCGCAACAGCCGAAACCCATTTAAAAGCTCCACATCAGAACAACAGCAGAACGTTTTTCTGATGTGGAGCCTTTTTACCTAATCAATACCGACATACGCTGCATTACCGAAGCCCAAACAGCACAATCGCCAGCATCAGGCTGTCCATTCCCAGCAGAATGAGATAAATTCCGATAATCCAGCTGACGGAAAGCATGGCTGCAAAAGGATTAAACAGCATCAGAATTCCCAGTGCCAGTCCCAGAATATTGATGACCAGCGTAAAGTAATAGTACGCGTCTCCCACCGTCAGACGGATCAGGGAAAGGTGGGACAGCCTTGACAGGCAGTGCGCAATGAACCAGATCGGGAACAAAATTGCAATGGCCCACCGGCCCGCATCGATATTGCACAGAATCAGGATACCGGCGAGAACGCTAAAAATACCCGTCACCAGGGATACCGCCGGACCAAATCCCGTCCTGCGCTCCATCCGGACATAGAAAACAATATCCGCGATACCCGTAATCACCGCAAACAGCCCGTAAATGACGGTCACTCCGGTCAGCATTCCCACCGGCCGGATCAGGCTGTATATCCCAAGAAGAATCAGCAGGATGCCTGTAATCAGTTCTGTCCATTTTATTTTATCTGTTCTCATATTCGGTCAACTCCTTTTCTCTTTTTACAGAAATAAGGATAACAGATTTTTTTCCCGTTTGACACTGTTAATCTTTTCCGCCTGTCTGGACAAAACTGCAAAAATGTCAGGACAGATGCGCCACGGCAATCAGGACAGATGAAGAAGCACCGGTTCATGCCTGATCTTTTTCAGGATTTTTTCCGTCAGATCCCTGACGGACAGCCGGAGGCTGGTGGTGTTGACGCAGGGATGGCAGCCGAAATATTCCTGCGTCAGAATCTCTTCATCCATCAGAAGCTGCACCCGTCCTTCGCGATCATTCATCAGTCCCATCACGCTGACCGAGCCCGGGCTTAAATCCAGCAGGCGTTCCATGTCCTCCGGCGGCGCGAAGGACAGGCGGGAGCTTCCGGCCAGCCGGGAAACCTCTCCGGAACGGAACTTTTTCTCTCCCGGAAGCATCAGCAGATAGTATGCTGTTTTCTGGTGATTGCATAGAAACAGGTTTTTGCAGATCGCCGCGTTCAGGATGCTGTCCACCTCCAGGCAGTCCTGCATGGAACGCATGGGTTCATGATCCACATATTCATATGAAATATTCAGCTCATCCAGCAGGTCGTAGACCCGGATTTCCCGGGCCGTCCTGCCGGAAAGCTCTTTTGGCCTTCCTTTTGTAAGATGCATTGTTTCCTCCGCTCCGAAGTGTTTCTGTGCTGAGAAACGCGCGCCGAATTTTCGATTTGCCGCTTCCCCCGTATTTCAAGGGCATTATACTCCGATCCACAGAAAGCGGCAAGCTTAATTCCCGCTACACCAGATGGTTGCAGGGCCGCTCCGGAACAGCCGTTTTGGAACTGCGATTGCCTCCGGTTGGAAGATATGCTACACTCAGGTCAGCAGGCACAACCCAAAAACCGGATTTTGAAAGGCGGAAAAAGAATGGCTGAACCTTTTATCTGTAAGATCGCGTCTCTTCAGGAAATGAACACCAAATGGGACTATGAGATTGCGCACAGCGGAGCTGACAGGGAAAACTGGATCGTCTGGAAGAAGCGGAACATGGAAAATTACAGGCAGGGTTATATCATCCCTTACTATGGGATCCTGGAAGGAACCATTATCTGCGAGGCAACGGCGATGCTCCATCCGGATATCGTACAGAACAGCTCCGGTCTGGTTGACAGCCATACCGTCTACCTGTCCGCGTTCCGAACCATTGACGGCTTTCAGGGAAAGGGATATTTTTCCAGACTGTTTCACTTTATGATCAATGATCTGCGGCATAGGGGTTTTACCAGAGCAACCCTTGGCGTGGAACCCGATGAAAAGAAAAATAGGGCGATCTATGCCCACTATGGCTTTACCGAGTGGATAAAATCGGATCAGGAACATTATCCGGACGGGACAGTAATTGATGTGGAATATTACGGAAAAACGTTGAAATAACAGGCCTTTCTTTCTGACGGGAAACATGCCCTGCATCCCGTCTGTTCCGGGGGCAGGGCATGTTCTGTCTTTCGCATGGTCCGGATGTTTTCTGTTTTTGTCTTCTCTTTACTGCGTCCCGATGGTCTCCGTCACGGACATGGTGCGGATGCGCCGTGCCGGGCCGTATATGGCGAGCAGGACGGACAGGGCGGTGACGGCCAGGATGACCAGAAGCGGAATGACGGGGAAATACCAGGCGGCTCCCCATTGTGCGGTCACCAGACTCTCATAGAGCAGCCAGTTCAGGGGAAGCCCCGCCGCACAGCCGGCGAGGACGCCCGTAAGGGAACAGGTCAGCGTCTCGGCCGCCACCATTTTCACAAGCTGGTCCACCGTCATTCCCACGGCACGCATTCTGCCATATTCCCGGAGGCGGGCGGACACGCCCATGTCCGTGCTGTTGATGATGTGAACCAGGCTGATCAGGGCGATCACGGCAAGGAAGCCGTATACGATCAGCATCAGGGAATACCAGGCGCCGACCGCCTCGCTGTTGCTCAGCCTCCGGTCGGAAAAGACGATTGCATCGGCCCCTTCCGTCTCCTCCACGATCGCGCGGATGCGCTGTACGTCCTCATCCGAAGCATTTCTTTTCAGCTGCATGTCGATAACGGTATAGTCCTCCATTCCGGTCAGCTCCGAAAACAGCTCCTCCGAGCAGATCACCTGGGTTTCGCCCTCCGTGGTATAGGGGGTATCTGACAGCACGCCCAGGACGGTCACATCCTTTGTTTCTCCGGAAAGCTGCAGGGAGATCACATCCCCCTCCGCAAGGTCAAACTGTCCCTCATAGCCGAAAACCACAAGCACGCCCTCCCCCTCCTGTACCGCGTCCATCACCTGCGCAGCTTTCATGAAACGCGAAGCCTTCGTGAAACGCGCAGCCTTCACGGATTCCCCTGCTTTCTTCGACGGCACAAGCAGATCATCCTGCGCCCACTGAAGCTGGTTCTCCTCATAAGAAAACAGGCAGACGCTGCCCTGCGTCCCTTCCCAGGAAGCGGGAACGTCATAGGCAAAGCTTCTTCCATAAACCCGCTTTACCGCCTCTTCTTCGGCAAGGCGGTCAGCCAGCTGCCGGGACAGGGAACAGGTATTTTCCGCGCTTAGGATGGAAAGATCCGGAGCGGCCGGATCCAGCGGATTGACCGCATGCTTTCCCATATCCGGCAGCACGCTGAAGGAGAGAAACAGAATGACGCTCAGCGCATAGGAGCCTGCCAGCAAAAGAAAATTTTTCGGGAAACCTTTCCCGCTCCCCAGGGCATGATGGATCCCCAGCGCGATTTCCACGCTGCAATGCCTGGTATCCGCAGCCTTCCTCTGAACCGGCGCGTCTGCCGGAAAAAGGGTTTCCGCATTTCCGGATACGGCGGTCAGGGGAGAGACGGCGGCGGCCTTTTTCGCCGGCGTGCGGGATGCCAGAAGCACGGTGAGGACGCCCACCACAGCGCCTGCCGCAATGCCGATCCAGCTGATGGAAAAAACAGGCATTTCCGCAAACAGGCTGCTCATCAGCTTTAAAACGGCGCACAGCGCCCAGACCACCGCCATGCCGGTCAGAAGCCCGGCAGGGACCGCCGTCCGGCACCACCGAAGCGCCTCTCTTCTCACAAAACGGGAAATCTGAGGCCGGGTCGCCCCAAGGCAGCGCAGCATCCCGAAAAATTCCGTTCTCTGTGCGATGTTGCTGTTCAGGCTCCCCGTAATCATCAGCACGCCGAAAATCATCACCAGAACGGCCAGCACAATCCCCGTCTGCATCAGCCGGATCATATAGGAATCACTGCTCTGTCCAATCAGGCCGAGCATCTTGATGTTTTCCGACACCTGTTCCTCCCGCAGGGAAAGCTGTTGTCTGATGTCGGCCAGGTTTTTCTGGATGTTGCAAAAAGGGCTGAAGGCCACCATATAAACGCTGTTCCAGTATGCTTCTTCCCCATCTTCCGCCGCCTCGGCCAGTCTGCGGAAGGAATCCATATTCAGAAAGACGCCGAAGGCATCCTGCTTGTTCAGCTGGGAAAACTGCCCGCAGAAGCCGCTCACCGTCAGGCTCACCCGCTCTCCCCAGGGGGTGTCGAGCGCTACCTGCTCCCCGATGGAAAGCCCGAGCCGCTGCCTGGCGTTTTCCGAAAAAACCGCTTCATTCTCCTTTTCAGGAAAAGTCCCCTCCCGAATTTCAGCCGTGGGAAACATCCTGGTCAGCGTCTCCTCCGTCCCGATCACCGATGTTTCCACCCCGTCGATGCACCAGTGCTCATCCTGGCCGTAATTATAGATGCCGTACCAGCTTGCCGCCGTCACCTGTGGCCTTGCCGCGATGAGAGCGGCCTGCTCCGGGGTGATTTCCCGGAATGAGGCATGCCAGCCCCCGTCGCTCATCCTGGCCTGCCGGATCTGGTTTCGGATTTCCATGTCCGCCATTCCGAAAATGGTCATGACCAGAGCAACCGCCAGCACGATGCAGATTCTGGTCATCCTGCTCTGCTTCCTGTGGACCCGCTCGGAAAGGGGAATCAGATCCAGCCAGCTTTTCATGGGAACGCTGGCCGCGTGGGCTTCTGCAGCCTGCTTTCCGTTCTTTTTTCCCTTCTTAAATCTCATGCTGCCGCCCTCCCAGTTCCTTCAGAACGCCGTCCGTCACCTGGAGCACCCGGTCCGCACAGGACGAAAGATTCCTGTTGTGGGTGATCATCAGAACGGTCTGCTGATAGTGTCTGGACGCCTTCAGAAGAAGGTCCATCACATCCCGGCTGTTTCTGGAGTCCAGATTCCCCGTCGGCTCGTCCGCCAGCACCAGCATGGGCCGCGTGATCAGCGCCCTTCCGATGGCAACCCGCTGCTGCTGGCCGCCGGAAAGCTGGCCGGGCAGATGCCTGCGCCTGTCCGTAAGCCCCAGCACCTGTAGCATTTCCTCCACCTGTCCCGGTTCCGGCTTCCTGTGGTCCAGAAGCAGCGGGAACACAATATTCTGCTCCACATCCAGCTCCTGGATGAGATGAAAGGACTGAAAAATGAACCCGATGTTCTGCCTTCGGAAAATCGTCCGTTTTTTCTCCGACAGGGAAAACAGATCCTCCCCGTCCAGCCAGACCTTTCCCGACGTTGGCTCATCCAGCCCGCCGATGCAGTTTAGGAGCGTGCTCTTTCCCGAACCGGATTCTCCGATCACCGCGGCGAATTCCCCCTTTTCCAGAGAGAAGGATACTTCCTTAAGCGCGTCCACCCGGGCCTCTCCGGTCCCGTATACCTTGCACAGCTTTTCCACCCGTAAAATTTCCATACTGATTTCCTTCCTTTCCATAACCGTGTCCGCAGGGCGAAGCCCGCGTTTTTGCAGGCTTTCCGCTTCCGTATGTCTTCGCATACCTCATTAAAGCACATCCGCCTTACACTCCGGTGAATCCCACCTTACAGTTCCGAAAGAAAGGAAATGGAGAAAACGGTTCTTCCGCCGGAAGAATTGTCCGCACCGGGAGAGCTGTTTACGGACAGCACGCCGCCCTGTCCCTCCACCACCGCCTTTGCAAGCGGAAGACCAAGGCCCACCCCCTGCAGGCTACGGGCCGCTCTGTCCCGGCCGCTTCGGTAGAAGCGTTTGAAGATATGGGGCAGATCCTCCGGGGGGATTCCACAGCCGTCGTCCTCCACCGACAGGCGGAAAAGCCCCGGAGAACGGTTCCAGCGGATGCACACCGTTCCTCCGCTTTCCGTGTGGTCCAGCGCGTTTTTCACCAGGTTGGACAACGCTTCCGCTGTCCAGGCCGGATCGCAGCGCACCCGCTCCTTTGGATCCCCTTCCACTATCAGCCGCTTTCCCTCCTGTCTGGCCCGGGTGGTCAGCTCCTCCACCGCTTCCCGGACCAGCTCTGAAACCAGACAGTCCTCCGGCTCGAAGCGGACGCTTCCCGCATCCAGGCGCATGATTTTCAAAAGCAGGCCGATCAGGCGCTGCATCCGCTCCAGGGACTGAAGGGCCTTTGCGGAAAATTCCCGGACAGTCTCCGGCCTCTCCGGCTCCTCCTTCAGAATCTCCATGTACATGGACAGCGCCGCAAGCGGGGTCTTCAGCTGATGGGAGATGTCGGAAACGGCATTCTTCAGGGCTTCCTTCGCGGCCCGCTCCGCCTCGCCCCGCACCTGGGCTGCCCTGGAAAGCTGGTCCGCCGCCGAAAACAGACGGTACAGCGCCCCCGTTCCACCTCTGGGCAGATGCCGGGAAAAATCCCCTTCCGCGAAACGGGAAAGAATGCCCGCCGCCTGCTCATACAGCGCTTCCCGCCTTTTCAGGAAAAGAACGGCCCCCGAAAAAAGGACCGCGCCAAGCACACCTGCTCCCATACACGAAAAAAGAGCGGTCCGCCCCGCCGCCTGTCTGACTTCCGGATACAGCCATGCCAGGCTTTCCTGTGTCCGTCCCGTCCGCCGAAGAAGGGCTTCCCCTTCCTGCGATATTTCCGTCCTGCTTAAAATCGTCGCAGCTGTCTCTTCCGAAAGACCGGATTCCAGCATGCCGGATACCAGCCGGGCCTCCCTGCCAAGGAGCGCATCTCTGATTCCCTGCGCCTGCCACAGGCTCCCGAGGATTCCAAGAACAGGCAGCAGTATGCAGAATACGGCCAAAAACATGAGAAAACCTCTCTCCTGCCTGTCCTGCCAGATTTCTGTCATCACCAACCTCCATTTCTTCCGATTGCAGCGACACCGCTGCAGACGGCACGAAATATATGGCAGAACGACGCGTCACCCTTTTTCCGATGCGTTTTCTGCCTCCCAACGATAACCGATCCCGCGCACGGTAAGAAGCATCCGGGGCCGGGAAGGGTCCTTCTCTGTTTTTTCCCGCAGCCGCCGGATGTAGACGGACAGGGTGTTATCATCCACGAAATTCCCGTTTCCGTCCCACAGCACATCCAGAATCCGCCCCCTCGGCAGGGTTCTTCCCTCATTTGCCATAAGCAGACACAGCAGCCGGTATTCCGCCGCAGTCAGCTCCAGCACCCGGCCGTCCAGATACGCCCTCCCTGCTGTCAGATCCACCCTCAGCGGGCCGCTTCGAAGCTCTTCCCTTTCATGGGCTGCCCCGGCGCCTCTTCTCAGCTGGGCCCGGATGCGGGAGCACAGCTCTCCCAGCCGGAAGGGCTTGGTGATATAATCATCCCCTCCCCCATCCAGTCCCCGGATGATGCTGGTTTCCTCATCCGCAGCGGTCAGAAAAATAATGGGGACATTGCTTCCCCTCCGGCGCACCTCTTCGCACAGGGAAAAGCCCGTCCCGTCCGGGAGGGACACATCCAGAAGCAGAAGATCATAATCCCCCATACCGCTTTCGCCGCCATTTTCTCCAAACAGCAGGCGCCTTCCCTCCTCCAGGCTTCTCGCGGCCTGAAGCTGAAATCCGTTTTTTTCCAGAGAATATTGTAAACCGTCGATCAGACTGTTGTCGTCCTCCAAAAGCAGAATCCTGTTCTTTTCCATAGACATTCCTCTCACAATCCCCGCAAAGCGGGCAACACGATAAGGCGAGTGTGGCCCGACTACATCGGGTCCGACTGCGCTCCGCACAATCATCTTACCACAAATCAACCGGTAAAAGGCAGTGGCAGAAAAAGGTTTTTCCTTACAGTTCTGTAAGGTTGTTACAGCCCGATCAGCAGACGGTAAGTCCAAAGATTTCCAAAGATTTCCCCGGCTTTCCAGGCAATTTTCGGTTGCATCTCCCTGTTTTCCCGGCTATAATGAAAATGCAGGGGAAGACACCCATTCAAAAAAACGAAGCAGTGTGTACGCAGTAACGGACACAGAACAGAAAATGCCATCAGACAGAAGGGGAGGACACCCATGGAAAAAAACATTGCTGTCATCGATGCAGAGGGAAATGTTTATGAAGCGACCTGGCCGAAACGCGCCAGGGGACTTGTCAAAAGCGGCAGGGCGCGCTTTGTAAATCAGAATACAATCTGCCTTGCGCGCCCGCCCGTATATGCGGAGGGTAAATGCATGAATGCTTCTTCAGAAATGTTAAAGAGTCCTGATACATCCACGCCCGAACAGGGACAGAACGGCGGGCAGGAAATTCTGGACACAGCTTATGTGGTCCGCAAAATCGATGAAATTCTGGCAGGAAGCGCCGAGCTTCGGGCTGCCATCGCCCAGATGGAAAATCTGGAGGATACGCCGGCCGAAGCGCTCAGCCACATGATGGAGGCCCGTGAGACGACCAATCAGCAGCTGATCGCTCTTCTCCAGAGCATTCTGGAATCCCTGAAGCCGGATCCCGCTCTCGTCCGCATGGAAGCGGTAACGAAGCTGCTTTCCGATGCAGGGCTGGAGGAAAACCACAAATTTGATCTTCTGAATCAGACGATTCAGCGTCTGTTCTAAAGACGAATGGCTGCCGCGTTTTTGTGCGCGGCAGCCATTTTGTTTCATCCGTTTTCCGGCCTCACAGGCCGCGGATCTGGCTCAGTATGGCCGGATCCTTTATTTTTTTATCCTCCGAAAGCAGGATGATCCTGGACATGATCTCCGCCGTCTTCGGATCGTCGTCCGCGAAGGGCAGGAAAATTCTTCCCCTTGCCTGAGAATGCACGGGCAGGATGGCAATCATGCCGATTCCTTCCCCATGGACGACGCCGGAGCCCAGATGTACGGAATAGTCTGCCAACGTCCCATGAATCTTCGCATGCGCCCCAATGAAGGAAACGTTGGAAAGCTTCAGAAGGGAAACCAGCTCCCTGGCGATGGCTGTCCGCATCTCTACGGTGGAGTGGCTGGCCTCCGGGTCCACGCCGCCCACATGGGCCACGCTCACCGCCAGATCGATGTCCCGCATGGTTTCGGAAAACAGAACGGGCGGCACCGCTTCCAGTTCCACCGGTTTTCCCGTCTCCCGCTCAAAAAACTGAATTTCTTCCAGGGTGGGCGCCTCGATATCTGCCGGAGAAAACCAGTCTGCCAGGGCGTACATGCGCACGATCAGATTGTCCCGGTAGAACACCTTCTGCAGACCTTCCTCATAGTCCACCGTCCAGCCGCGGCCCTTTAGCAGCGCCACCGTCTTCTGCGGCTGCACCTGTAAGCCCGCATAGCGCCTGGAAATGGTTCTCTCCTGCCGCTCCTCTTCGGTGATCGGATAATATTCCCGGAATACCTGTTTAAAGGGCTGTTTGATCTCTTTCTCATAGAGGACATGCATGTAGTCCGCCCATTCCCCCGCCGTGATCAGATCATGGGGATGGGATACCCGGAGTCCGGCCTCTGCCGGAAGCGGACTCAGGCCGCCCCGGATGTCCTGAAGCGCCAGACCGGTATCCGTCTTCTGTAAAAAACCATTCCTGTGCGCGGCCTCCTTGCGCGCCTGCGGCTTCCGGCCCGTTTCCGGTTCCGCCTGCGACTGCTTCGCATGGCCTCTTTCCTCCTTCTCTTCCAGCGTCCAGATAAGTCCGGCCGCCATGGGAGCAAGGACGGGATTGTTCAGGATGATCTCCAGCTCATCCGCCCGGAAAAGAGTGCTTTCCGTCATCGCCCGCTCCAGGCTCTCCCTGGCGCGGCGCTTCTGTTCCTTCAGCTCCTTCACCGTTTCCTTTATGGCAAGAGCCGTCTCATTTTTATTCAGGGCCTTCGGCAGGGTTTTCAGAGGCTTCCCTTTCTTTTCCATGGCAAGAGCGGCAGTTCCCTCTTCATCGATTTCCAGACGGAGGAGAATGCCTTCCAGCTCCACGCCGTCAAAGAAGGGCGTAAGCTCCGCAAGCTTCTCGCTTTCCAGATACCAGGTCATCCGGTTCACATCGGAGAACCCGGCGGTCATTGCCAGATTTTCCAGGGCGGTGGCAACGGCCTTTTTCTCGCTCTCCCGGCGCTGGCTGCCGAACTGCCTGCTCTCCTTCAGGAATTTCTGAATGAATTCATACCGCCGCAGCGCCTCCTTCCGGTCTCCCTCCCGGATGGGAACCAGCGGATAGCAGCGCAGCTTTTCCTGATTCCTTTTTTCTTCGATCTCTTTCTCCAGCTCCCTTGCGTCAAGCTTTCCCAGAACCGCGTCCGCATACAGCTGGGAACGGCGGTGGGCGCTGTTTCCGGAGGTGATGTATTTGGCGGACTGGTAGAGGATATGGAACCGTTTCTCTCCCAGCTCCTGATGGGCGGCCAGGAACCATTCCCGGTCAAATGCGCCGTCGTTGAACTGCTGCGGGCTGATGGGGGAGTAAATGGCGACTTCCGTTTCCTTTTCCGCGGAAAAGGTTTCGTTGATGTGGGCATGGAAGAACCAGACCCCCTTCTTTAAACCGGGCCATTTCAGGATTTCTTCCGCAAAGCCCGCCCACTGGGGCGCGTACATCACCGCCTCCGCCAGCCGTTTTTCTTTGATGTCCGTGACTCCGAGAAGCTCCTTCAGCTTTTCCGGCGTATCCCCTTTCGCCGGGTAGCAGCGCTTCAGCAGATGGCTCAGCACCGCCTGTTTGGTGGTCTCCGAAGAATAATAATATCCCCGGTAGAAGTTCTCCTTTCCCAGCGCGGCCAGAAGACCGCAGAAATATTCCGCTCCCTCAAAGCGCTCAATGGCCATTGCCGGAGCGGTGAGAGGCGTGGGCAGCTCTCCCCGCTTTTCCTCCACCTCCACAATACGGCTGACCGCCGTGCGCACGAGCTCTCCGGCCCAGGGCCAGGTGTCCAGAATCTTTTTTCCCCTGCTTCGGAACAGGGTTGGATTGGTGAGCATCCGCAGGTCCGCGTTCTTTCCCGTCAGAAGCCGTTCATACAGCGTCTCCTTCGGCAGAAGCCCTTCCCCGCAGGCCCGGAAATCATCTTCCAGGGTCAGTCCCTCCGTGACCTCTCCCTTTCCCCGGCGTTCCAGCGTGTATTCCTGAAGGAACCATTCCCGAAAAGCCTCCGGCGTCCGCGCCGTCCTTCTCAGGATGCGTCTCCAGAAGCCTGCCATCCGATGGTTAATGGGAAAATCACTCCGTCCGCTCAGATAGATGTAGCTGGATTCCCGTAGGGGCTCCAGATATTCCCGGTACAGATTTTCTTCTCCGATCAGCCGGAGTACGCTCCGATAGTATTGTAACGCCAGGGGAAAGACCTCTTCCGGCTGAAAAAACTGAGGCAGCAGCGAAATGATATCCGCCATCTGCCAGTAGCGGGCCTGAAAGGCGTCATAACCGGCCTTATGATATTCCGGCGCAAGAACCTTCTCCAGCTTCACAAACCAGTCCGCCGGCTTTTTGTCATACAGATACGGGCCGTTCCAACGGCATGCCGTATAACAGAGCCCCAGCATTTTGGAAGGGTCCGTACCGTACACTCCAAGGGCTTTCCGAAATTCCTCCCAGAAAGGAATCATTTCCGGCGTAACGGCCTGCTGCGCCCGGATAACTGCGCTGTTTCCGAAGGATGCGGGAATCGGCACAAACTGTCGGGATGCATCCCCGAACAGAATTTTGCTGCGGCTTCCGTCATAGGCTTCCGTTTCGTACTCATAGTCCGCATGGCGTGTAAACACGGCGTTCATCCGCTCAAGCAGGGAATGATATTCCTCCTTCGAGGGAAGCATATCGTTCAGCTGCCGGGCGGAAAACAGCCGGTCTGGCTTCGTCTCCAGCTTCTCCCGTTCCTCCAGGCGGGCCGCCGCCTCCGCCAGGGCCTTCGGATCATACAGGCCGAAGCCGTTCTCCTGCGTCCAGGTCTCTTCCTCCTTTTTCTCCCCGGCGGTAAGACGGTCGAACAGGATGCGGGTCTGGGTGGAAAGGGATGCTCCCTTCAGCCTTTCCACCGCTTCCGTCTGGGCCCGCACAAGCTCCGGATGGGTTTCCGAAAATCCCAGAAGCAGCTCCACCGCCGCCTGGATCTGATACTCCTCTCCGCCTGAAAGCATTTTTTCGATGACCGCCGTAAGCGTCCGGGGCTCCTGCTTTTCCAGGACGGAAAGCACCTCCTTTCTCAGTCCGCTGCTTTTGGAGCGCAGGCTGTCCGCCAACGCTTCCAGATCCTCCCCGATCAGCCTGCAGTCGGACAGTCTCTGCACAGCCCGCTCCTTCACCTGCACGGAACGGTCCTGCAGCGCTTCCCTCAGGAGGGCGCGGTGAGCCGCCTTTTTCTGAGGTTGAAGAAGGTTCTGATAGAAGGCCTGGCGCTGCTGCACATTCATCCAGCTCCGCAGTTTTGCAAGCTCCTCCGTCATTTCTTCGTCCCCGTCATAACCGGCCAGGCTCATCATGCAGGAAATCACAGGGGTATTTTCCAGGGTAACGGAGGTAAAGGCGAAGGGATTTCCGGTAAAAGTGCGGTTTTTGTTTCCGATGAACGCCGCAGTCTCCTTCAGCGTGAAAAACAGGCTGCGCCGCTGCTCCTTCTCTTCCGGAAAATCCGGATTTTTTTCGGGCGTAAACGGCTCTTTGCGATAGCCCCAGGTATTTAAAACAGAATAGGAAGCCGACAGACAGCCCGTGATCCAGGCCAGAGTCTCCTCATCCCGTTCGTTCAGATATTCCCCTGCGAGCCGCATCTTATAGCGGGAACTGTCGGTCCGGCTGACGAACAGCCATCCCAGAATCCGGCGGTATTTTTCCCCGTCATCCAGCAGAAGGCGCACCATCCGGTCCGTATCCGCCACCTCCATGCAGCCCATGCCCCAGAGGGCGAAATAGGCCTCCAGGGTATTGGCGCTGTACAGATAGTTTCCCCGGGCTCCGGCGTCCGTCAGACAGTCATACGCCAGAACGGCGCACTTTTTTGCCGCCCTGCCGTCCGCGTCCCCGTAACCCAGACCGGTCCAGGTATCGAAGGCCCTGGCGACGCTGCTGTAGCGGAAGAGGTCCTCGTCAATACAGAGCTTCAGAATCCGGGTCAGGGTCTGCACGCTTCCCGCGTCCGCATTTTCCAGAATCTGCTGCCTCAGCCCCTCCTGCAGGCGCGCTGCAAGCAGAAGCTTCAGAAGCTGATCCACAAGCTCTTCCCTGCCGCTGATGACCACCGCACGGATGATCGGGGTGGACAGAAGCACCTCTGTATTTTCTCCCGTCATGGCATCCCAGACCAGCGCGCAGATTTCCTCATTTCCCCTTCTCAGCTCCAGCGCCAGCCGCACGTCAAAGCCCCTCACCCAGTCGTGGGCGCAGGTCAGAAGCTCCTTCACATTCTGATCATAGGTCTCAAGGTACAGACAGCCCGCCAGATCCGCCACAGCCCGGGCGGCATGATAGCCGAAGTCCGAAGAGCGATAGCTTCTGCGCCACATGGAAGAGGAAAACTGTCCCTCCATCCGCATCCGGGTGATTTCCTCCATATCCTGCGAAAACTGCCTATCCGTCAGCGCGGCCACAGCCCGCTTCAGTCCGGAATTCCAGAATTCCTCCACGGTTTTCAGATCCTGCAGCGCCTTCCCGTACAGCCCGGTCAGTTCCGCATCAAGCTTTCTCCATCTGTCTCCTCCATAGGGATAAGAGGCATAATCCCACAGGGCCTTTGTCAGCGCTCCATTCTTTGCCGCACGCCGCTCCATCGCTTCCTGCTTTCCTTTATTCAGACTCGCGTTTTTTCGTTCCATCGCTCCTTATGTTCCCTCCTTTATGCTTTTCCCCGGTCACTTTTTTGTGTTTTTCCCATATCCTTTCCGGCATCCGCGCCTCACCACAGCCGTCCGCTCAAAAAGGTCAGACGGATCAATGTGAGGCAGTCTCCCTCCCGAAGCCTGACCGGTCCGTCCAGCTCCGTCAGCTCCTCTTCATTCCGAAACACCCGGACCAGGCCGTCCGAAAAGCACTGGCAGGCGTTCTCCACTGCCTTCTTCTCATCCGCCTTCCTGTCAGAATAGATGCGGCCAAAGCCCACCTTTCCTGTCTCCGCCTGCTCTTCGATCTCCTCTCCCGTCAGGAAGGGGATCAGCTGCCTGTCAGTTCCCTTTTCGTTGTACCGGCCAACCTCGATTTTCACAAGCTCCGTCAGAAGCTCCCGCAGGGTGGATATCCCGTCGGGAAGGTCATAGGGAACCCGGTTCAGGGCCGTTTCCCTCTCTTCGCCCGAAGCGCCTTCGGTTCCCTGCTGGCGCTTTGGCCGGAAGGGATTGCCCGCTGTGCGGGATGACTTCCTGCTGCCCGCTGATTTGGTTTGTACGTAGATTCTCATGGTTTTCCCCTCTTATATCATTTCATGCTGTTCTGTCGTTCTGTCATGTCTCCATTATAAAGGCATATGCCGCCTTCGTAAACAAAAAACAGCGCATCGCAGATATCTGGATTTCCGTTGAAATAGACTGGCCATCGCGCCAGTGGACTGATACAATGGCTTTATCCAAAGAAGGAAAGGACTGAACCAAATGAAAAACGGATATTTTCAAATCGGAGAGGTCAGCCGGATCACCGGACTGTCAAAAGACACGCTCCATTTTTATGAAAAAGCAGGCCTGCTCATGCCTGATTACATCGATCCGGAAAATCAATACCGGTATTATTCCCGAAAAAATCTGTGGCAGATAGATATCATCACAACCTGCCGCAAACTGAGCATTCCTCTGGAAAAAGTGAGGCAGATTCTATCCTTCAGGAACAATCAGAAAATTGTGGATCTCCTCATGGAATACAGAGAGGAAGCGCTCCGGTTAAGCGCATATTATCAACAGGTGGCAGACGATATTTTATGGTATAACGAGGAAAATCAGAATATTCTGCAACAAAAGCAGCAGTGTACGGTTGAAGAAAAGTGGCTGGATGAAGAAATCGTGATTGCCGGGAGCGGAAAGCGGGATCAGAAATCATACCACGCCGATCTGCAGGAAGCCGCAAAAGAGGAGATGTACCGGACGCCATCCATCCGGAAAAAATATGGCTATGTCCTGGACGCATCCCGAATCCGCGACAAACAGTTTATCAAGCAGCGGGAATACCTGAAAATCGAGAATGGCAGTTACCGGAATATTCCTCCGGAAAATCTGCTGACACTGCCTGCAGGAAGGTACGCCGTTTTTATGCTCCATATCCAAAATGAAACGGCGGACTTTTCTCCGCTGCTGAACTGGCTGCAGGAAAATCATGCGGAAGTGGACATGATCTTTGCGGAAGAAGCAGGACTGCAGCTCTTTGAATATATTCCGGATTACTATTGTGAAATAAAAGCCCACCTGAAAAAAGCTTGACCGTGTAGTAACTCCATGCTTTATCATGCTGTGGAAAGGATGTGAAAAGCATGGAAAATATGTCTGTTGTCAAGCTGCTGTTGAAATTATCGCCGCCTGTGATGCTGGCGCTCCTGATCCAGTCAATCTATAATATCGTTGACAGTTTTTTTATTTCCCGGTATTCCGCCGCCGGATTGACGGCGCTCTCCATTATTTTCCCAATCCAGCTGTTAATGACCGCCCTTGCCACCGGAACCGGAACGGGCATTAACATTTTAGTTTCCAGGATGGACGGAACAGGAGAAACAAAATCTCAGACAGATATTGTAAAGAGCGGATTGTTTTCAGGATTCTTTAATTACGTGATTTTCGCCTGTGCGGGACTGCTTCTGATCAGAAGCTATTTTGCCATATCCTCTGACCAGATACCGGTCCAGGAACAGGGGATTCCATACGCGCAGATTATTTTTGCAGGCTCTCTGGGGCTTTTCATCGAATCCAACTGTACCAAAATCCTGCAGGCGAAGGGGAATATGCTCACGCCCATGATCGCGCAGGTAACAGGCGCCATTATCAATGTGATTTTGGATCCCATTCTGATTTTCGGCATGTTCGGTATGCCGGAATCTGGAGCTGCAGGCGCTGCTCTTGCCACAATAGCAGGCCAGCTTGCAGCCATGCTCATTACGCTCGCCGCGGTTTGCCGTATTTACCGCTTTCAGGGAAAAATACGTCTGAAGGACTGTATCAGAATCTATCGGGCCGGAATCCCGTCCATTGTGATGCAGTCTCTTTACACGCTTTACATAATCGGCCTGAATCTGATTCTCAAACAGTTCACGGAGGACGCCGTCACCGTTTTGGGAATCTACTATAAACTGCAGACATTTTTCTTCATTCCCCTGATGGGACTGCAGCAGGTGATTCTGCCGGTTATCAGCTTTCATTATGGAGCAGGAAAAAAAAACTGCTTTAGCAGACCAACCTGTACCGCACTGGCAGGTGCGCTTCTGCTGTCCCTGTCTCTTACGGCCTGCTCGTCTGCCGCACAGACGGAATCCTCTTCCGCACAGGCCGGATCCGTTTCCGCCGAATCCGAAGCGGAAACGCAGACAGAGTCTGCAGCCGCCGAAAGCACCGCGGCCGAAACGACAGCCTCCGGAACCGCTTCCTCTGAAATGGAATCCGCATCCGATACCGCGCAGGCTCCCGACACCGTTACGATCACGAGCCTGAACGCCAACCAGGAAGAGACGGAACTGACGGTTCCCTATGATCCCCAGAGAATCGCCATCCTGGATATGGCCTGTCTGGACATTCTGGACCGTCTCGGCGTCGGTGACCGGGTGGTTGGTTCCGCTTCCACCTCCCTGGATTACCTGCAGGCTTATGTGACCGATGAAAATGTATCCAACCTTGGCACCATCAAGGAAGCCGACCTGGAGGCCGTCATGGCCTGTGAGCCGGACGTGATCTTCATCGGCGGCCGTCTTGCTTCCTCCTATGACGCGCTCAGCGAGATCGCTCCCGTCATCTATCTTTCCACCGATACGGAGCTTGGCGTGGTGGAAAGCGTCCGCAAAAACGCCGCAGCCATCGCCTCCCTGTTCGGCCTGGAGGATCAGGTGGACGAGCTGATGGCTGATTTTGATTCCCGGATCGGGGCTCTCGCCGCATTCGCGGAAGGAAAAACCGCAGTCATCGGCATGTGCACCAGCGAAAGCTTTAATGTGCTCGGCAACGACGGCCGCTGCTCCCTCATCGGCAGAGAGATCGGCTTTGAAAATCTGGGCGACGGCGATGTGACCGCCACCCATGGAAATGAAACCTCCTTTGAGCTGATCGTGGACTTAAATCCCGATTACATGTTCGTTCTGGACCGTGACGCCGCCATCGGCACCGACGGCGCACAGCTCGCGCAGGACATCGTGGAAAATGAGCTGATCATGGGAACGGACGCTTACAAAAACGGCAACATCGTCTATCTGGAGCATCCCGCCGTATGGTACACGGCGGAAGGCGGAATCACCGCACTGGACCTGATGCTTTCCGATCTGGAAACGGAGCTGCCTGCGGAGTAATTTCGCCGACGGTTTGATCGCGGCGATGTATATGTTGAAAAGCGGGAGCGGAAATCCCTTCTGGATTCCCGCCCCCACTTTTCTTTCATCATAAATTCAGGCTCACTTTACTCCCACAGTCTGCTTCAGAAGCTTCAATGCCAATTCCATCTGTGGACTAAGCCATTTGTTTTTGTGATATACATAAACGGAATGATAAAGCTTCTCATCCAGTTCCGTTTTCACAGGAATCAGAGAACCGTTTTTCAGCTCCTCCTCTACTGAATATGTCGGAACTACTGCGAGCCCCAGATTGCTCATCACGCATCTTTTCACCGCTTCAATGCTCTGCAGCTTCATATACGGCTCCAAACGAATATCCCGCGCCTCCAGATACCGGTCCATATCCATCTGATAATAGCCCTCCGGCTCATTACAGATCAGGCTGACCGGCTTACGCTGATGCGGCGTAACAAAGTCCAGCAGCCTGCTGTCCGCTTCAGGAGACGCGACCAGCATGGCCTGATAGGTCCCCAGTTTTTTGTGAACGACCGTATCGGGATAATGGTCCTTTTCACAGTTCACTCCCAGATCTGCCGTTCCATCCACAATGGACCGGTTAATTTCTCCGGACGGTATGGAATTGATCACCAGCTGCACCCGCGGCGCTTTCTGCGAAAAAGCCCGGATAAACGGCTGCAGGTTATAAATCAGAATGGAATCCGGAATTGCCAGCCGCAGGGTTCCCGTGAGCTCCGAAAGCTTCTTCCCATAATTACTGATCTGCTCCTCCGCCTGAAGGATGCTTTCAAAGCAGGGAAGGATATCCTTTCCCGCCTGGGTCAGCACCATTTTTCTTCCTATTTTTCAAACAGTTTTATGGACAGCTCTTCCTCAAGCTGCTTCATCTGAAAGGTGACTGTGGACTGGGTATAATTCAGACTGTCCGCCGCCTTCTGAAAGCTTCCTGTTTCAAGAATGGCCTTCAGTGTCAGAAGATACTTTGTGTTCATGGCAGACTCTCCTTTAAGCATCGAAAAAATTGAATATACAAATCGAAAATATTAAATTTTTTTATAAATCTTTCCGTGCTATTATAACCTGCAGATACAGAAAAGACAAGGCGTTCCGAAAATGGAAAATGACAGGAGGTATGGATATGAATTTCAAATTCACTGAGGACGAACAGAGCATCATCAGCCGCATGCATGAATTCGGCGAGCAGGAAGCCGGACCTCTGGCGGCAGAAATCGATGAACAGGAACGTTTTCCGGAGGAAAACCGGAAACGTCTGGCGGAGCTTGGACTGATGGGAATCTGTTACCCGAAGGAATACGGCGGCTCAGGCCATTCCTATCCGGCCTATATTGCAGCCATTGAGGAATTGGCAAAATACTGTCCCACCACAGCCGTCATGCTGTCCGACCATCATTCTCTGGGTTCCTTCCCCATTTTTGCCTTTGGTACGGAGGAACAGAAGCAGAAATATCTGGTTCCTCTCCTGAAGGGAGAAAAGCTCGGCGCTTTTGCGGTAACGGAGCCGTCCGCAGGAAGCGATCTGGGAAATCAGCAGACAAAAGCTGTGGATATGGGAGACTGCTGGCTGCTGAACGGAAGTAAGATTTTCATCACCAACGGCTTCTACGCAGATACCTATTTTGTCACCGCCATGACGGATAAAAGTCAGCGCAACAGGGGGATTTCCGCTTTCTTTGTAGAGAAAGGCACGCCCGGTTTTACCTTCGGAACCAAAGAAAAGAAAATGGGAATCCGCGGCTCCGCTACCTACGAGCTGGTATTTCGTGACTGCCGGATCCCGAAGGAAAATCTGCTGGGAGAGCCGGGAAAGGGTTTTAAAATGGCGCTCGCCACACTGGACGGCGGGCGAATCGGCGTTGCGGCACAGGCCATCGGCATCGCTCAGGGCGCAATCAACGCCTGCAAAAAATATGTAACAGAGCATATACAGGGTGAAAAACGGCTTTCCCAGCTTCAGTTTACCCAGTTCGAGCTTGCCGACATGCAGACCAGGGTTGACGCCGCCCGTCTTCTGGTCTACCGGGCAGCCCAGGCCAAACAGGATCATGAGCCTTTTTCCCATCTGGCCGCCATGGGAAAATTATATGCTGCCGAAGCGGCCACCAACGTAACCCGGCGCTGCGTCCAGCTGGCTGGTTATGACGGCTGTTCCAGAGCGTTCCCCTTTGAGCGTCTGATGCGGGACGCGAAAATCACGGAAATCTATGAAGGAACCAGCGAGGTTCAGAGGATGGTGATTTCCTCCTGGATGGGACTGAAATAAAAACTGAAATCCATAGCAGCCTGATGCCGTCTGAAATTCCGAAAAACGGGAATTTCAGACGGCATTTTTCAATTTCACGAATTCCAATTCCGGCATTCGAAGGCATCTTACTTCCACTCCAGATCCGCAGGCGGCAGCGTCTCCCCCTTCACCAGACAGATCCGTTCAAACCGCATTCCGGAGGTCATGCAGAAGATCTGCAGCGTATGCTCTCCTGGCTCAGCCTCTGCTGCCGCCAGCGGAACCCACCGGTAAACCTGCTCCGCCTCGTATCTCCACAGGAAGCCATCTCTGTGACCGGGCAGGGGCGCAAGCGCTTTGCCGTCCATTCCGGCAAGAACACGGGATTCCTCCTTCAGACCGAAACGGCACAGCAGCCAGATGTGGTAGCTTCCGCCCTCCGTCCGGATGCGATAGTTCAGGCAGGGAGCCTCCTTCTCATCCTCCCATGCCGTTCCCGCATTGCGGATGTACATGGCAAGCCCGCTTCTTCCAAAGGTCTCTCCGGCGCAGTACTGCCACCTGGCATCCGACAGCCAGGCGTATTCGCTGTTTGAAAGCGCCGCTGCGGCATCAATCCGGATCTGGCCTTGCTTTTCTTCAAAAAGCGTTTTGCCTTCTTCCAGATAATACTCCGGACTCACAGGATCTGCATACCGCTCCGGCAGTCTCACCACATCTCCCGCTTCCAGATCGTCCGTCGATACTCTGAGGGGTTCCCAGAGCTCTGCTCTGGGCTTCAGCCCGATCCGGCCGTAAAAACCTTCCAGCCATCGATCCACATCCCATTCCTTCGGAAGCGCCTGACAGCCGGTCACTCCGGCCAGGTTGTTCTCCCTGCGCTCCTGCGTATAGATCACAAACCGGGAAAGGGCAAAATACCGGTCTATTCCGTGCAGGCAGATTTCATGGACGCCTGCGGAAAGATGCGGGAGCCTCAGATAGAGACGATCCACATTATTCAGCACATTTTTCTTCCAGCTTCCGCGCCATTCATCTGTCGAAGGCGTTTCCACGACCTGCATGCCGCCGCCGTCCACGGATACGCCGATGCGGAGCCGTCCGGTGGAATTCAGAGAGGGGAAACGATGGATTTCCAGCAGGAATTCTCCCTCACTCACCAGGCAGACCGGATAGCGGAGGGGCTCCGCCCGCTCTCCCGCATCCTTTTCAGAAAGGCAGCATTCCACCAGATTTCCCCGACAGCGGCCCGCCCTTTTGATGACGCGGAACTGGGGAGACATTTTTCCCGCCGGATCCGCTTCCACACAGACCAGACCGCCATCCTCGACCGGAACAGTCCTTCGCATACCGGACGCAGCGGCTCCGCTCAGATCCGGAGCCACAATCCGCACCGGAAACTCCAGCGCTCCGCCGTCGGTCAGGTTTTTCACCCGGATGCTTCCTTCCCGGTTTCTTCCCGCGTCCTCCGCCGTCACCAGAATGCGCACCTCCGTCCGCACCGTGCCGCGCTTCTGCGACAGGCCGATCCAGTCCGGCGCTTCCACTTCAAAGTCAAAGGTTTCCGGGAAGCCGAAATCTCCCGCCGCGCCTCCGGCTCCGTTTCCGATTTCCAGCCATTTCACGCTCCTGCCGGAAAAGACGAGTCCCTTCCCTTCATTCCAGAGGCTCAGGATCATCCGTCCATTCACAAAGCCCTCCGGCTGTCCGGCCTGTTTTGCCGCGCACGCTCCTGCTCCAGCGGATTCTCCGGCTGCCTCTCCCGCAGCCTCTTCTTCTCCCGTCCATTTTTGTATGCGCATCTTTTCGGGCAGCGGAGGGGTACAGCCGGGCAGCATTGCCGCGCGCGGAGGCGGAAAGCCCTCCGGGTCAAGAATGCCGTCCCATTTTCCCTGCGCCATCCGTTTGTTGTAGTAAACCAGCAGCTTCCGTCTGGCATCGTCAAATTTTCTGGTCTTTCGGACATACTCCGCGGCAGCGGCAAATTTCCCCTGACGGCAGGCAAGGGTGCTTCTGTCTCCATAATAATATGCCAGATTGGTAAAATACGCCGCATGAATCCGCATCAGCACCAGCTGGAAAAAAGCGTCCCTCTCCTTTTCGGGCAGTCCAGCATAGATGGCATTCCCCCTTTCAAACAGCTCCTCATATCTGTGGATGCGCACGGCGGCCTCGTCCCCATAGGCGGTCTGGGAAAAGGCGTCATCGTCCATGTTTTCTATTTTCCGGACATTGGTGAGCTGGGAAAAATCGTTGAGCAGCTTCGCCACCTGAGCGCCGATGCCGTCTGAGATATCCCCTGAAAAGTTTCCCGAAAAGTTTCCCGAAAAATTTCCCGAAAAGTTTCGGCTGATCCAGTCCGCCACATAAGCGTCCACATCCCGGCTGAGAGGCTTCTCCCTCTTTCCGGAAAGGGCGCCGAATCGGGGCGCGCTCTCCTTTCCTGCCTCCCAGGCCAGGCGCAGGAAAAATTCAATCTCCTGCTCCAGAGGCTTCATGGCGCCGGTGTTGATTACCCAGAGCTTCCGGATGCCCTCCTGCCACGCCTTTTCCAGTTCATAGGCGGTATGGGCCAGAGGAATGGAACAGAGGAACACATAGGACATGCTCGGCGGTGCCCAGTAGGAATTGTGGTAGTAAAGTCCGTTTCCGCCGCTGCGCTTTTTCTCCTTTTCCGAAGGATAACGGCGGACATAACCATAGTTGTCATTAGCCCACACCAGCGTCATGTCCTCCGGCACCTCGAGCCCCGCGTCGTACAGCTCAAGCACCTCTTTATAGGGGATGAAGGTCATCATCGTGTCATGGCCCAGGGTTTCCTTCAGGATTTCCCTCTGGTCCCGGATGACCGTCTCCAGCAGCTTCACCTTGGCGGCCTTCCGTTCTTCCTCCGGAAGCTGCATGATGGCCTCCGTCTCAAAGCCGGAATCATGGATGCCCCGCATGCCCAGGGTATAGCAGACCTCAAAATCCCGGTTCTGCTCCACGCTCTCCCTCCAGTATTCCTGCAGAATCTCCCGGTTTCTTCCGGGGATGGAATAATCATACACCGCGTCGGTATATCCCTTTTTCGCAATCCAGGGCTTCCACTCCCGGTTGTTTGAACGCATCAGCATGTCGCAGTGGGACGTTCCCACCACGATGCCCATCCGGTCGGCCAGCGCGCCGTTCTCTCTTTTCATGTTGAAGGAATTGACATGCATGGCCGGCCAGATGTAATTGGCCTTCAGACGAAGCAGCAGCTCGAATACCTTTTCATAGGTCTTCACCCCGATGGTATCCTCGCCCATGTGCTTCTGCACCCACCGGTCCAGCTCCTCCTCGTCATTGATGAAAATGCCCCGGTACTCCACGGAGGGCCAGTCCGCCTTTTCAAAATCCTCCGGAAGAATCATTTCTTCCTTCTCCTTCACCGGCACGTCCGCCCAGAAATACCAGGGGGAAACGCCCAGCATGCCGCAGAGCTCGTAAATGCCGTACACGGTTCCCCGCCGGTCCGTCCCCGCGATGATGAGGCGTCCCTCCTGCACATACATCAGATATCCTTCCCTGCGGAGCTTCCCGCTTTCCTCATACAGCCCGCAGCCGGGAAGCCGTTCCGTTTCCACCAGCGCGTCAAAATCCGGCGAAACGCCCAGGGTTCCCGCCAGAATTTCCGCCGTCTTCCTGCCGGAAGCCTCTCCAAATACTTTTGCAAGGTCCGTCCGAAGATTCCCGGCCGCGATTTTTACCGCGTCCGTTTCCTGACTGCTCACCCGGACCGGACATTCCAGTCCCCGTTTCAGATAAAATTTCATGATATCGTCTCCCTTATATTTTGCCTGATCCGGCAGCTTCTCTGATTGTAACTGTTCCGTACCTTCATAAGTTACCTCTGCTTTTATCTTACGCACATATTGGAGAGTTTTCTTTGATTTTATTGGCAGAAACATTACCGATCTTGACTTTCCAGGCAAAAATTATAAAATGAAAAAAAGATTCTGATGACAGGCCGGAAACGGCAGAAAGGCGGCGGGATATGGTTGATCAGTATCTTACGGCATTTTACGGAAGGGAACTGGAGGATGAGAATGCGGGCTGGGAATTCGTTTATTCCATCAACAACACGCCGCACAATGACAGGGAATTCTGCCTCCATAACCACAACGATCTGTATGAGATCTATCTCTTTCTGGAGGGAGAACTGGAATTTCATATCGAGGGCAGTATCTACCGGGCGCATCCCAACGACATTTTCATCGCCAGGCCCAATGAAATGCACCATAACTTCTTTTTATCGTCCTCGCGCTACAGACGGATCGTGGTATTCGTCACGGTGAAATTTTTCCGGCAGAACCGCTGCGAAGAGCTGGAAAGTTTCCTGCTTCGCCGTTCCCTCGGCGCGGACTGTCAGATTCCGGCGGCCATTGCGGAACGGGAGCTTGTCCCGCTGCTTCTGAAAATCAACCGCTATCTGCAGGAGGGCGCTCTGCGGATCGCCAAATGCGTGCTCTTTGAATTTCTCTACCAGCTGAACCAGATCAAAGAGCCGCTGGCCGAACCGGTAGTGGAGGATCAGCGGATCAGGGATGTCCTGCTATGGCTGAACGGCCATCTGACGGAACGGGTCACTCTGGACGGACTTGCAGACGCTTTCTTTCTCAACAAGTACCATCTGTGCCGGGTTTTCCGTTCCGTCACCGGCATGTCCATCAATCAGTACCTCAATTATAAAAGGCTCCTCCTCGCCCGCTCCCTGCACCAGAACGGTCAGACCCTGCTGGAAGCCAGCGTCAATGCGGGCTTCAACAGCTATGCCCATTTTTACCGGATGCATAAGAAGGTATTCGGAACGGGGCCGAGGGAAGAAAGCGTCAGGCACGCAGCAGCACCGCCACGTCGTTGACGTTGGTTCCCGTGGCGCCGGTGAGAATCAGGCCGTCTACGGCCTGCAGCGCGTGATAAGCGTCATTTTCCCGCAGCACCTTTTCGATCTGAATGCCGAGCGCGCGGAGCCTTTCCGCCGTTTTTCCATCCGCCATGCCCCCGGCCGCATCCGTCGGCCCGTCCGTGCCGTCAGAGCCCAGGGAAAACAGCAGCGCATCCTCCTTTCCCTCCAGAAAACGGGCGGCGCTTAAGGCAAGCTCCTGGTTTCTTCCGCCCAGTCCCTTTCCTGTCACCTTCACCACCGTCTCCCCTCCTGCAATCAGAGCGAAGGGTCGTTCAAATTCCGGACTGTCCGCCAGAGACGCCAGCCGCTTCCCCTCTTCCTTCGCCTCTCCCTGCATGGAGTCCGTAAGGATATAGGGATGATAGCCCAGCTCTCCGGCATGCCTGGCAGCGGCCCGGCACAGCTCCCGGACGCTTCCCACCACATGATTTTCCACCCGGCCGTTTTCCCTCCAGAATTTGTCCCCGGCGTTCTCCAACGCCCCGGCCCGCGCCAGAACGTTTTCCACAGGCTCCGAAAGCTCCAGCCCATACTTTCCCACAATGCGGCGTACCTCCTGCGGACTGCTGCCGTCCGGATAGGTGAGGCCGGAAGCGATCATATCCTCGCTGCCCCCTATCACATCGGAAAGGATGATGGAGTACGCCTTCTTTGTTTTCAGGAGTCCGGCCAGCTTTCCTCCCTTGACCGCCGACAGCTTCTTTCGGATCAGATTGATCTCCGTAATATCCGCCCCGCAGCGAAGCAGCTGTCCCGTCGTCTCCTGAATATCCGAAAGAGAAAGCCCCTCTTCCGGCAGCTCCAGAAGCGCAGAACCGCCGCCGGATAGGAGAAACAGGACCGTATCCTCTTCTCCTGCCTCCTGCACGAAGCGGACGGCCTCCTGCCCCGCTTTTACGGAATTTTCATCCGGCACGGGATGGCCGGATTCCATGATCGCAATCCCGGGAATTTTCCCCTTCCCATGGCCATACTTTGTCACCACCAGCCCCTTTTCCAGCTGTGCCTCCTTCCGGCTCCCCAGCCATTTTCCGGCCGCCTCTGCCATCACCCAGGCCGCCTTTCCGACGGCGAGGACGAATACTCTTCCACGCAGATTCAGCTTTTCCAGCGCTTCCTGTACCGCTTTGTCCGGCAGGACGTCCGCGATTGTTTTTTGAATGATTTTTTCCGCATGGCTTCGGAGTATGCTTTCTTTCGCCCGGTACTTTTTCTGTTCCTCCAAGACTTTTTCCTCCCCGTTTTCAAAAATCATCTGATGGTTCCATTATAGCTTTCTTATGCAGGAAGTCCATGCTTTTTCTTTTGCCTTTTTCAGCCAATCTGCGCCAAGACATCCGCTCATGTCTTTCCTTCATCCCGGAACCCTTCTTTCCTGAGCCAGCCACGTCCGCACGGTTTCCGCGCTCACCTCTGTCAGTTCCGCGATCATGTCAATCCCAAAACCTTTTGCAGACATATTAAAGACTGTTTTCTGCGCTTCTTCTGTTTTACCGAGAAGCCGCCTCTGAACCGTCATCCACCTCGGCGTTAATATAAAAAACATGCATCCCGTCGTCATAGGGAATCTCTTTCTTACCAAGATATTTTCCCACCGGATATATCGTTTGGCCTTCCTTCCAGATGTCGGTCTCGCTGATATAGATAATATATACTTCCGCAAGCTCCCCGTATTCTTTTCCCTTTTCCAGATATTCGCCGTCAGCTTTTCCTTTCCCGTAAGCAGTCTGAGTACATGCTGGCAGGCAGCCTTATCGCGCAGGGCAACTGACAGAAATACATCGCTTAAGAGAGTAAAGTTCTTCACCCTTTCCAGCAGCTTTTCCCGTGCGCTCAACCGGTCTGTATTCCTTTGTATCTGCTCCATCTGTTCCCCATTCTCATTAGAACCTGCCTCTTTTTTGACACAACCAGAAGCGTCAGAAGCATTTTTCAGTTTTCGTGTACCTGGATTCATAAATGAACGGCACGATGTCTGCCTTTTCATAAACCGAATGGTTTTTGGGATATGAATCGATTGAAATCGGATTTTAGAATCAAGAAGAAGTTTAATCTATTTCAGATATTAGCATATTCCCCACAGAATTGCCAGTACATTAAGAGAAAAATAAGAATCGGCCGTTCTCTGTAGTTACGGTTCCCTGCCCGCCGGTCAGATTCCCGGCAGGCTGTCTTCGACGCACAGCGCTCCATATCCTACGCGGTCGTTCCGATACCGCGCCTCTCCGCTGATGCTCCTGGCTCCGCGCTGAAGAAAGGCCTTCAGCTTCTCCCCATAAAGGTACGGATCGTTTCCTCTTACGATCCCCCATTCCATCAAAAGCGCGGCGGCTCCGGTCACCAGTGGAACCGCGAAGGAGGTTCCGGTATAGGCCCCGTGACCGCCTCCTGCGCGGGCCGTAACGATGTTTACGCCAGGCGCGGCGAGATCCGGCTTGGTGTTGGGGAAGCCGGGGAGCTGCTCCTGGCCCCGCACGCCGCGGCCGGAAAAATCCGCGTAGGCGTCATAGTCTCCCTGAATCGCGCCCACAGTGATGAGCTTTCCGGCAGTGGAGGGGATGGTCAGCGTCAGCTCCGGCGTGGGATCAAAAAAACGGGTGTCGTCCGTGCGCACCGCCTGGCCCGGCAGATACATCTGAAATTCTCCCGCAACGATATACACCGGCTCCAGCAGGAAGGTCCAGATTCCGGAATTGATAAAATGATTTACGGGGAGAAAATCAAAATAGATCTCCTGATTTACCGAATAGGGAGAAGGCTCCCCAACATAAATCAGAATCTGCGTCTGGTCCACCGTTACCGCAGTCCGTCCAACCCGGTCCACAGGCACGTCGATCCGCTGTCCGGACGGAGTAAGAAGGGCGACCCGGAAGCGGTCTGAAAAATTCTTCCACAGCTGGACATTCATGCTGCTTTCATATTCCCCGACAGCCAGTTCCACCGCCCGCTCCTGTGTGAGACGGCCTGATACATGTCCGGCGGACGCGCCCTCGTTTCCGGCTCCGGCACAGATCACATTTTTCCATACCTCGGAGGCATTGTCCAGAAACCGCTCCAGCAGGGAAGAGCCGTCATGCGCCCCGTAGCTGTTTCCGAAGCTCAGGTTCACCGCCAGAGGCATTCCAAGCTCCTGCGCTTTTTGCAGGGCATAGGCCATGGCCCGCATGAGCTGCGTCGTCCTGGGATAAGAACCGCTTCCCGCCTGCCCCAGTCTGACGATCAGCAGAGATGCGCCAGGTGCCGCCCCCGTGTATCGGGCATTGGTGCTGCTTCCCGCCGCAATGGCCGCCACTGCGGTTCCATGTCCGGAGACATCTGCGCTTGGAACCAGTAAAAAGCCTTCTGTCTCTCCCAGTGCAATGGCCGCATCAATGTTTTCTTTGGTGAATTCCACGCCCATGGCAAATCCTTCCGGAGGATAAAAACCCCTTTCCGTATCCGGCAGAAGCGTCTGATCCCAAAGGTACAGGATCCGGCTTCCATCCCGATTCTGAAAATCCGGAAGGAAATAGTCGATTCCGGAATCAAACACCGCCACCAGGCATCCGGCACCTGTCAGCCCATCCGTGCCGCGCTGATAAGAGGAAAAAGCGCCGGTCCCTTCCCCCGAAAAATCTCCTGCCGGGGGAAAGCAGGACTGCTGCTTTGCGTCATATACACTGTACAAAAGCTCTCTGGGCTTTTCCACATATTCAATTTCGTCCAGCGCAGCAAGCGCCGGAATCATGCTTTCCGGAATCGTCACGATGGCGTATCCGGCAAGCAGCACCTCCACGCTGATGCGGCCATTGTTCAGACGGCTTAAATCCCCGTGAAATTTAACGATCAGCTCCCAGGTCTGCTCCTCTTCATTAAATCCCACATTTAACCTCTGGGACTTCTCCCGTTCTTCCATCGTAGAATCCAGGCTCAGGTTCAGAATATCTTCCAGCTTCTGAGAATCCATGCGGTCCTCCGGCTCACCGGTCTTCATCTTCAGCCTATGTCGGGCAGACATTTTTTATACCTGTAACGGATACCCGGACAGCCGTTTCATTTGACAGGAGATTCGGTTCCGGCCATCAGTTTCCGGTCTGTCCGGCGTCCCCGATCATGATTTCCAGGATCTCTCTGTCCGTCTCCCGCATGCCGTCCCGTCCAAGCCTGGCCACATTTTCTATGGTCCGTTCCACGCCCTTTTTCACGATGCCGTCTCCGCCGCGGAATTCCTGGCCGTTTTTATACATGTAGTAGCCCAGAATGCCCGCCTCCACGGAGGTGGCGATCTTCGCGGCGCAGGATGCCTTCGCCCCGTCGCAGATGATGCCCGAAACGTTCGCGAGGGTGTTCACAATGGTATGGTTGATTTCGTCCAGTCCGCCGCCCAGCAGCCAGGCGATTCCGGCGCCCGCTCCCGCTCCTGCGGTGACAGCGCCGCAGTAAGCGGACAGCCTGCCGATCCCTTCCTTCAGATGCACGGCGGTCAGATTGGAAATCACCAGAGCGCGGTACAGCCTCTCCCGGTCCGCTCCAATCTCCTTCGCGTATTCGATCACGGGCAGGGAGGCGGTCAGCCCCTGATTTCCGCTTCCGGAATTGATGACCACCGGGAGCTCACACCCGTTCATTCTGGCGTCGGAGCCTGCCGCAGCCGCGGCGCGGGCCCGCACCTTCACATCGTCTCCATAGGTGGAAAGCAGCACCCGTCCCACGTTCGCGCCGTAATCTCCCCGCAGCCCTTCTGCGGAAATTGCGGTATTATAGGCGATCTGACGATCCAACGTTTCCTTCACATCCTCCGTTTCCACCGAAACGGCAAAGTCCACGATTCCTTCTATGGTCAGAGAAGGCCCGTCCGCCTCCGCATTCTGCGTTTCCGGAAAATAGCAGCTGCCGATCTCCTTTTTCAAAAGGATCTTTCCGTCCAGTTCCTTTAAAACCACATTCGTATGCGCACCCGCAATGCGGACTTTTCCCTTATGGCCGTCCCTCTCTCCCGTCACGATCAGGTCAAAGGTCAGATCTCCCGGTGCCTGCGTGACCGCGACAGGCGTTCTTTCCAGATAGGTATGTATGGCTTTCTGATCTTCCTCCGTCAGCTCCTCCAGCACCTCCAGCTGCCGGTCCTCTCTTCCGGAAACGATTCCCGCCGCCGCGGCGGCTTCGATACCCTTCATTCCTCCCGTATTGGGAACGATCACGCTTTTCACATTTTTAATGATGTTGCCGGAAGCCTCCACCTGCAGCGTTTCCGGCTCACCGCCCAGCAGGCTGCGCAGGCAGGCAGCCGCATAGGCCACCGCGATGGGTTCCGTACAGCCGAAGGCAGGAACCAGTTCCTTTTTCAATATGTTCAGATAGGCCTCATATCTTTCGTCCGTTTTTTTCATCCATCCATCTCCCGTGTTTTTTCGTGGTACTCCGTCTTTGCCGGTCGGCCAGGGGAAGTTTTCCCTTATCCGATTCCCGGGCTTATCGCGCAAAATCCTGCCGCTTCTCACAGCTCCTGAAGCTTTCTTTCATCGGTCTCGTCATACACCCGGATGCCGTGCGCCTCAAGCAGCTGCACTGTAACGCCGTCCCCATCCGTCATGCCGCCCCCAAAGGTTCCGTCATGAATCCTTCCCTTGCCGCAGGATGGGCTTCTCGCCTTCAGGACCGCCGCCGTACAGCCAAAGTATTCCGCCAGGCGCAGCGCCTCCTGTGCCCCTTTTTCGTACTGTCCGGTCACATCGGTACCGTCCTTTGTCATCACCCGGTCTCCCACGCGCTCCGCCGGAGGTCGCGGGGTGGAAAGCCCGCCGTAGACCTCCGGGCAGACCGGAATCAGCCGGTGCCTCTCCTGAAGCCGTCTCACGTTCTCATTTTCCTCCCCGGTCCCGTTGTAACGGCAGCACACGCCCAGAAGACAGGCGCTTACCAGTATGTTCATCCGTCTTTCCTCTCTTTTCGTCAGGCGTCATTTTGGGTATGGCGACATTTTATCACGGAATCGGATGACTGTCCATGCCGGGTCTTCAGTTACAATTCCCGGCAAATCTTTCAGAAAGTCCGTTATCCCCCTTGAGTTTCTCCTTATCTTCTCTTATAATAGAGGCGTTCGTCCCGGATTTTGGTTCCGGGATGTCATTCGCAACAGCCATCATTGAGAAACGGAAAGGCAGGCTTCCAAATGAGAACCGGAAAACGAATGGATATCAATCAGATCACAGAAGGAGTTATCTGGAAACAGCTCCTGGTCTTCTTTTTTCCCATACTGTTTGGCACCTTTTTTCAGCAGCTGTACAATACGACGGATGCTGTGGTGGTGGGAAATTTTGTGGGAAAACAGGCGCTCGCTGCGGTAGGCGGCCCCGCCTCCACCCTGATCAACCTTCTGGTCGGCTTTTTTACCGGCCTTTCCTCCGGCGCCACCGTGGTCATTTCCCAGTTCTACGGTGCGAAGCATAAGGACGACGTGCGCAAGGCAGTACATACCTCCATCGCTCTGTCCATCGCAGGCGGTGCCATCATCATGGCGCTGGGCATCATCTTCGCAGGAGTGGCGCTACGCGCCATGAACACACCGGAGGATATCATGGGGCTGTCGCTCATCTATATGAGAATCTATTTTCTCGGCGTGATCCCGTCCCTGATCTATAACATGGGGTCCGGCATCCTGCGCGCCATCGGGGACTCCAAACGCCCTCTGTATTACCTGATCGCTTCCACCCTGACCAACATCGTACTGGACCTGTTTTTTGTGGTGGTTCTGAAGCTGGGCGTAGCGGGCGTCGCCATCGCAACTACCCTGTCCCAGTTTGCCAGTGCGGGAATGGTGATCTATGCGCTGATGAAGACCGATGACATGTACAAGCTGTACCCGAGGGAGATCCGTTTTTCCCCCAGCATCCTGTCCGCCATCATCCGCATCGGCCTGCCTGCGGGCCTGCAGTCCACCATGTATTCCGTCTCCAACCTGATCATCCAGGCCAGCATCAACTCCTTCGGGACCGATACCATCGCCGCCTGGACGGCCTACAGCAAGGTGGACGGTATGTTCTGGATGATCATGAGCGCCTACGGCGTTTCCATCACCACCTTCGCCGGACAGAACTTCGGTGCGGGCAAATATGACCGCATTCGGAAAAGTGTGCGGATCTGTATGGGCATGTCCGCTTTCACCAGCGTGCTGCTGAGCGTCATCGTCATGGCAGGAGGACGTATTTTCCTGGGACTGTTCACCGGTGATCCGGGGGTAGTGGATATCGGTATGTCCATCATCCATGTGATTGCGCCAACCTACATCACCTATATCTGCATCGAAATCCTGGGCGGAACCGCCAGAGGCTGCGGGGATTCCATCATTCCCATGCTGCTGACCTGTTTCGGCGTCTGTGTACTGCGTGTGGTCTGGATTCTGGTCATCGTTCCCCTGCACCGGGATCTCGCCACCGTTGCTTTCAGCTATCCGCTGACCTGGGCCGTCACCTCCGTCATGTTCATCATCTACTATCTGCGGGGCAACTGGCTGAAGCGGAATATCCCGCAGGGAGTGGAAATCTGATCTGCACAAATTTTAATTTGGTGAAAAATCACACATTTGCGGCAGATTACCTATTTACAGCCAATTACCGTTCACCGCTGTTCGGATTTTATCAAAGCGTTATTCTTGTACAGAATGACGCTTTTCTTTTATTTTCTTCCATTTTTCTGGACACTTTTTACAAAAAGAGGTACTATAAAATTAGAAGATGTATTCCGTTCATTTGACCGAAAGGGGGTATCGGCATGGCGAACACCATCATCACCATCAGCAGAGAATTCGGAAGCGGAGGACATGAAATCGGCAAGCGGGCTGCCGAACGGCTTGGCATCGAATGCTATGACAGCCGCCTCATCCGCATGGCCTCCGAAAAGAGCTGTATCAGTGAAAAGTATCTGAAGGATGTGGACGAAAAGCGGGCGAATCCCTGGCTCTACACCGTTCCCAGCGATTACGCGGACGAGATGACTGGATTCGGCCTTCCGTTAAACGACATGCTTTTCAACGTGCAGTCCCAGATCATCCGCCAGCTTGCGAATCAGGAATCCTGCATCATCATCGGCCGCTGCGCGGATTCCGTCCTGGCGGATTATCCCGGCGTCATCTCCATTTTCATTCATGCGGAATGGAAGGACCGGGTGGCGCGCATCATGGGGCGCCAGAATATGAAGGAGAAGGAGGCGGAAGCCCTGATCCGGAAGATGGATAAGCAGCGGGCGCTCTATTATAATTTCTTTTCCGATAAGAAATGGGGCCGCCCGGAAAGCTTTGACATTTTCGTAAACAGCTCCCGCGTAGGAATGGAGGGCTGCGTAGGGCTGATTTGTTCCTTCTTTGAAAAAAGATGAAGGGTGGTTCACAGTTACTACTCAGCCAGGTCTGCCGAAGGCTGAGCTGTAACGGTTCACAAAACGACGAGGGCTTTCCGGCTTGACAACCGGAAAGCCCTCGTCGTATAATGATGCACATCAGCGGATATGGCGGAATTGGCAGACGCGCTGGATTTAGGTTCCAGTGGGAAACCGTGCAGGTTCAAGTCCTGTTATCCGCAGTTGAGCAATCCAAATCCGAACCTGTTTTCTTATCATCCAGTGCGGTCTTGAGGTCGTCAAAAGTAATGGTGTCCGTCCCGTCCTTGTAGTTGAAAGTTATCACCATCTTGTCATCGTACAGGAAAATGGCGTTGACAAAAGTGTCAATCAACATCTTCCTGTGGGACTTCTGCCGCACATCCAGCTTGCGGAAGCGGTGGAGCCAGAAGGTCATAAACTCGGCGCTGATTTTGGGTTTCGCCAGTTTTTCGCAGGCAATCTTAGTTTCCAGTTCCTCTTTTGTGGCTTCCAGTTCTTCCAAGCGGCCTTTCGTGGACTTGGTCAAAATGCCTTGCTGGATGGCGTTCAAGAGGTTTTGAATGGCCGTGTCCGTCTCCCGCAACTGCTACTCGTAGAAGGGCAGGTTGACATTCTCCCCGTCCTGCAAGTCCATCAACATGGACACGATGGCCTCAATCGCCTTATCGTCCATCACCATCTTTATGGTTTCGCTGAGCACCAAATCTTCAATCCATTCCTTGCGGACGGACTTCTTGTGGCACTCGGTGCGCTTTTTCTTCACCGACACACACTTGTAGTAGTGGTGGACATTCCCCGTGTGGCTGGTGCCGCTCTCGCCGCAGAGGTATGCCCCGCAGTAGCCGCAGAACAGCTTGGTTGTCAGCAGATAATCGTCCTCGGCCTTATGGCGGGCCGGGGCTTTCTTGTTCTTTGCCAGCTTCTCCTGCACCCGGTCAAAGAGGTCTTGGGGGACGATGGCGGGAATACCGTCCGGCACTACAATGTCCCGGTAGGTATATTCCCCGATATAGCGGCGATTGTTCAAAAGATGCTGAATGCTGTTGTAGGTCATTTTCTGGCCTCGTGTGTTTTTCACGCCCTGCTCGTTGAGCCAATCCCGTATCTGCGTCATGGTGGCCCCCTCGTCATACCGCTGGAACGCCTCCCGCACAAAGGGAGCGGTGAGCGGGTCAAGCTGGAAACACTGGTCGCTGTCAATCTGATACCCGATGGGCAAGGTGCCGCCGTTATACTTGGATTTCAGGGCGTTCTCCGTCATGCCCCGGATAACTTTCTCTGATAGATCGGCAGAGTAGTGTTCGGCGTAACCCTCCAGCACGCTCTCCAAAATGATGCCCTCGGCTCCGTCAGAAATGACCTCGGTGGCCGACACTACCTTGACCCCGTTCTTTTTCAGAGCGGTTTTATAGCGGGCGCTGTCGTAACGGTTGCGGGCAAACCTGTCCAGCTTCCAGACGATAATCATATCGAACAGGCGCTTGCCGCTGTCCTTAATCATGTTCTGAAATTCTGGGCGGTTGTCGGTTTTGGCTGAAAAGGCCCGGTCTATGTAGTGGCGCAGGACAGTGATGCCGTTCTTCTCAGCAAAGGCGGTACACTCTCTGATCTGACCTTCGATACTTTCTTCCCGCTGGTTGTCGGAGGAATAGCGGGCGTAAATAACTGCTTTCATTTTCTTCAACCTCCTTGTTTCTACGCATTTCAAAGCTGCTCTGGAGATAACGCAAGGAATGGATACTGCCATAGCACAAACACACTGCCAAAAGCTGCATGGCACAACGCCTTTTGCCCCCTAAACGCGTAGATACGATACTGATTGGTGGGCGCAAGCAGCTTTCTGCTTGCACCCACTTGGTTACTACACAGCAAAACCGGGGAATGCCGTCAAGGGCGCGAAGTGTTCATCTTGACCCTTGCACGGCATACCTCGGTTTTGCTATTTCTTCGTAATGGCCTGCATCAGCTTACTTTGTAAACGGCCTTTCATATATGGGTCTACCTGCTTATGAGGTTGCCCGCTTTCATCGATTATCGTTCGCAAACACAGTTTGTTGATGTAGCCATCATAGTGCTGCAAAATCTGTTCCATTGCATCGGCTTCCCCTGCGCGGGCTGCCTCGATAACGGATAGAGGTGGCGGAGACTTGTATTTGCCGTTTAACTTTTTCATAGCAGTTCCCCCGTCAGTTGTTTCCGTAGATTTCGCAAAACACTTGTGCAGCGGCGCTGGATGGCGCTTCTGGAACAGCGCATCATCCTGCCGATTTCACGGTCGTTTAGTTCCAGTACAAAGCGCAAAATCAGAAGTCGCTGCTCTGGCTGCGACAGCTTCTCGATGATATTTGCCAACCGCTCATTGCTGATTTGCAGGACATAACCATCCGCTGTGATTATTTCACGCCAAGGGATCCGGGTCTGAGCTTTGCTCAGACCCACTGATTT
>UQVK01000018.1 GCA_900544445.1 uncultured Lachnospiraceae bacterium | reverse complement strand
TGCCTGTAGTTGCCGCATAAGCCTTTCGGCTGAGCCAGATAAAACGCCTGAAAAAATATGAGGGGGGTAGTCTGCGCTTTTTTGGCTGCCCGGAAAGTATTGTTTCAGAGTAAAGATAAGTATTTGTTTAGAAGGGAATGGAAAGGATCTCAAGGATTAGAAGATGATAACATTTCCCTGATAACAATATGATAACAGCAGTTCAGATAATTCATATTATTTGGATAACTGGTATTTAATGAAATCAAAATGTATAACAACACCCATACAAAAAAGTTTGGTACTAAATTTTAATTTTCGAATTTGAATAAAAAAGAAATGTAATCCCATATAAATGTTGGGGCAACGAAAATTCAACTGAAATGAAAAGGTCTGACTGAGTTGAGTAAAATCAATTTGGCAAGACCTTTCTATTCATTCTTTTTCGCCGGATTCTGGCTGTGATTTTTTGTTTTCAGGTGAAGGATACAGGTGCAAAATGAATCTGCCGGAATGTGAATTTGTTTAAGGAGAAAATGTATGAGCAAGATTGTTTTGAAAGTTAAAGAAGCCATATTACAAAGTAATTTACACTTCTCGTCGAAACCGATTTTGATAGGCGGCCGGGCTATGGAATATTATGATATAAGAAAATCGGGAAAAGATATTGACTTTGTTATCACAGATAAAGACTATCAGAAGCTAGCAGAAGAATATCCCGAAAAGCGAAAAGATTTATACGGCGATTTGGGCGTAACGATTAATGAATTTGAGATTTGGAGAAGTATTGCTCATCTCGATTATGATTTTTTCAAAAAGGATGCTGTTGATGAGGGGTTATTTTTGGTAATATCAATCGACAGACTTTTATGGACAAGAGTGTGCGCAATGGATGTGGAAAAATACCGAAATGATTTGAAATTAATGAGGGACTATTATTATAAAAAATATACAAATCAGAAGTATCATCAGGAGGCCATGCTGCATGAAAATTCATACAGAAAAATGAATGGCATGGTATTTGGTGGAATGTATGAAGATGCCTGAAACAAAAGACTGACGGAGGAACCTTCATCATGATTCTGTATTTTTCAGGAACAGGAAACAGCGAACATGCAGCGAAAAGGATCGGACAGGAGACGGCAGATGAGGTCCTGAACCTGTTCGAACGGCTGAAAAATAAGGATTACAGCCGGATCGCATCCAGCCGTCCCTGGGTGGTGGTTACGCCCACCTATGCGTGGAGAATCCCGCGCATTTTGGAGGAATGGCTGAAGCGGACGGAGCTGGCGGGAAGCCGAGATATCTATTTCGTGATGACCTGCGGGGAAAACATCGGAAATGCGGGGAAATATCTCCAGACTCTGTGCGCACAGAAAGGAATGTGTTATCGGGGCTGTTTGGCGGTCGTTATGCCGGAAAACTATATCGCCATGTTTGCCACGCCCACAAGGGAAGCGGCGCGCAAAATCATTGAAAAGGCAGAGAAGAGGATCACGCAGGCGGCGGCCGTGATCCGAAGCGGCAAGGAATTTGCGGAACCGGATATCACGATTACGGACAGACTGATCAGCGGGATTGTAAACGACCTGTTTTATCCGGTGTGTGTCCACGCAAAGAAATTTTATGCGGCGGATGCCTGCATTTCCTGCGGAAAGTGTGAGCGGGTCTGCCCGACACAGAACGTCCGGCTGGAAAGCGGCAGACCGGTCTGGGGAAAGAAGTGCACCCATTGTATGGCCTGTATCTGCCGCTGCCCGGCGGAAGCGATCGAATATGGAAAACACAGCAGGGGGCTTCCCCGGTATACGTTTCCGGAATCGGAGAAATGAGCGTTTTGGGTGGAAATGCCTTTCCCGGTATGTTAGAATCAAAACACAGGGGCAGGTGATACCTGCTCCGGCTTTTTTATACGATAGGAAATTTCATTTCCTATCGTATAAAAACCTCCGGTGGATGCGCACTCGCGCGCAAGGTAGATGTTGCCTGAAGGCAACCGCGCTCGGCGCGAGTGGTGCGCATGATGCGTACCGCATCAGGGCGCACACTTTTTTACTTTATAGGGTGCGCCCAGCAAAGGGTTTGAAATTCGGTGGGTGAAAGTCCCACTGTGTTAAGGTACAAGCTATACCGCACAAAGCGAGTCTTGGGTGGATAACAGAGATGTTGACTGCTAAGCGTAGACAGCGAGACTGCAAGGCATAACTGTATATAGCTTCGATATTAAAATGAAATCGGGAAGGCAGAAGTGCTCCTATACACCGAAAGCAATACGGAGGTAATCGATAAGAGCGAGATTACCTCCGCTTCCCCGGAGTTTTGAGGTTGGTCGTGCAGTCAAGGATTTCAAGTCAACTGGGGAGGTCTGTCTGGCTCCAGATGAGTTGCGTACATCTGGTATACGGAACAACCGTAAAAGGAAGAACCGTAAAAGGCCAGCAGAAGTCGGATGGCCGAATAGTACACGGAGGAAATGCTGTGGAAGTCGAGAAAGACCTGTCCTCGCAGGTCGGCCATGTAAAGTCATATCAAAGAGGAAACATAGTCTGTACGCAGAGGCAGGAGAAACTATGGAAACGAAATTGGCGAGAATATCACAGCTATCAAGCGAAAATCCAGGAATGGTATTTACATCAGTGGGACATCTGATAAACAGGGAATTATTAAAAGAATGTCACCGGGATATGGATGGGGGCAAGGCTGTTGGAATCGACGGAATTACCAAAGAGGAATACGGAGCGGACCTGGAAGAAAACCTAAATGACCTGGTCAGAAGGCTAAAGCAGAAAGCATACAAGCCAAAGCCGGCAAGAAGAGTCGAGATACCCAAAGGGGACGGAAAAAGCCGTCCGCTCAGTATTTACTGCTACGAGGATAAACTGGTACAGGAAGCACTGAGAAGGGTACTGGAAGCAGTGTTTGAGCCACATTTCTATGAAGAAATGATGGGATTCCGTCCGGGAAGGAGCTGCCACATGGCACTCAGGAAATTGAACGGAATGCTGGAAAAGGAAAAGACAAACTGGGTATTGGATGCAGACATCAAAGGATTCTTCGACCATCTGAACCATGAATGGATAGTGAAGTTCATAGAATCACGGATAAAAGATCCGAATATAATCCGGTTAATACGGCGGATGCTGAAAGCAGGGATTATGAAAGATTACCAGTATGAGGAAACCGGGGAAGGATCGGGGCAAGGCTCAGTCTGCTCTCCAATCATAGCAAACATCTACATGCACTACGTGCTGGTATGGTGGTTCAAGGAGAAGATACGGCCGCTTATGAAAGGATATGCAGGGCTGGTGGTATATGCGGATGATTTTGTGGGATGCTTCCAGTATAAATCAGACGCGGAAATGTTCTATGAGCATCTGAAATGCAGAATGAAGCACTTTGGACTGGAATTGGAGGAGAATAAGACCCGTCTGATAGAATTTGGGCGTTACGCGGAAAGAAACCGGGAAGCGCGCGGAGAGAGAAAGTCGGAAACCTTTACGTTCCTCGGATTCACGCATTACTGTTCGCATGGCAGGACAGGAAAGTTCAGAGTGAAGAGGAAAACCAGCAAGAAGAAGCTTGCGAAGAAAAGCAGGGAAAATAAATGCCATGATAAAGGACATGAGGTTTCAGCACATCAAACGAATTGTGAAGAAGCTGAATGAGATTCTGGTTGGTTACTATCATTACTATGGGATTACTGACAATTCGCGAAGCCTAAACTCATTCTACAAAGTAGTACGGTCTAGACTGTTTTACTGGCTGAACAGAAGAAGCCAGCGCAGAAGTTATACGAAAGAAGGATATAAGGGGCTGCTGAAGCAATTCCCATTAGCGCAGCCGCGAATATATGTCAGTATATACGGATAGCTGTAGATGGATTAGCTTTACAGGGAGCCGGATGCGGGAAAGCCGCACGTCCGGTTCTGAGAGGGGTAAGTCCCGTAAGGGGCTTACCTACTTACCAAATTCCGCTTTTGGAGGGAGCATAAATGAAACACATATCTATCGAACGTACGAAAGATAAATATGTGTTTGAAGATGACAACAAAACGATGCAGGTTAGAAGATATAGAAACCTTCTTCACCAAATTCATCGTCAAACTCATCATCCTCATTCAGGAAATAATCCATGTCCAGCAGGTCGTCCCCGCTCATGTGGCGAATGTCCCCGGACATCATTCCTTCTGGTGGATTTTCCATATATTTTTTGCGTAGTCTCTCGATATCTGTTTTCATACGAACAGCTTCCTTTGCAGGGAGTATACCATAAGGATGGGATTTAAGGAAGCTATGCGGATGACCTTCTTCCACGGGAACGGGACATGATTTCCTCGTACATTTCTTCCAGAGAGACACGTTTGTGATTGAAATAAAGTTCTAAAAACAGCATGGTTGCGCCACATTCACATTTGAGTGGATCATAGCCAAAGGAAGAAAGGATGGCGGTACGCCACTGGTTAAAGCTCCTGTAAAGATGATGCTTTTGACGGGAAACAGCGCGCCGGAGTTTTTTGTCATTCTCGCGGTGGCGGGCATAAAGGCCGCCGTATCGGATCATTTTGTAATGCTTTTCCGGGATGTGCCGGATCAGCCGCTTTATGAACTCCATGACCGGGATGGTTTCCTGGACATATTTGTTATCCTCATGCCGGTTGTAATGGAAAGTGACAAAGTCACCGTCATATTTATCGATGCGTGAAGTGGCAATGACAGGCCGTCCAGGATAGCGGGCAATATATTTGATGACCGATTTAGGGTCACAGGTATTGGGTTTCTGCATAAACGTAGAAACCATCTTTGTGCTCCTGGTAGCAGAGGGCCTTTACCTTTTTAAAAGATGGTCCGAGCTTAGCCTGCATTTCATTAAGAAGGGCAGTACGGAAAGCGCTACGGAGATAAGTATAATTGAAATGACTTATGCTGCGCCAGAAACCATTGTCGCTGTAGCCGCCTTCGGAAATGAGGCAGTGGATGTGAGGGTTCCATTTCAGATCCCTGCCAAAGGTATGGAGGACCATGATAAAGCCTGGAGAGAAGTTCATGGATTTATTCTGCTTAAAAAACAGGCGTGAAACAACGCTGTTTACGGCATGAAAGAGGCAGTCGAGAAGAGAACGGTCATGGAGGAAAAACTGGCGGAGCCGGGAATCAATGGTAAAGACACAATGCCGGTGGGAGACATCGACGAGCTTAAAGGCCATGGAGGTAGTGCGTTCCATGGTGTACTTGTTGCCACAGGAGGGGCAGAAACGGCTGTGGCAGCGGAAAGGGACGAACTTAAGCCTGCCGCAGCGTGGGCAGCCTTACATGGCGCCGCCAAAGGAAGGATCGCCACAGTTAATCATCTTATCGATATTTTCCACTTCCGTATCCCTGGGGTGGAGAGTATATATAATTTCATCATAATGGTCAGTAAAAATTTGCTGAAGGATATTCATAAGACCATTATGCAGGAAAACGACACAAAAAGAAACCCCTGATTCCCCCATGATTGGGGGCCAGGGGGTTGAAGTGTCGAAGACACTTTTTCATGAAAACATAAGAAGGCGGAATGGAGATTATCATGGAATGTATCAGTATCAGCTTCCGGTCCGCGCCGGAGGAAACCCGGAAGCGCTTTGCGTTTCCTGCGGGAGAAACAGGCATAAAAGAAAGAGAGGCATTTCTGGAAAGGGCAGGTGAGGCGGTGCTGCTTTCCACCTGCAACCGGACGGAGGTCTATGCGGCGGGGGAGGGAAGCTTCGGGCGGCTGGAAGAGCTGCTTTCTGAAAAAAGCGGCATGGCGGACACGGAGGTGAAGTGGATCGCAAGGCGCTTTGCCGGGGAAAAAGCCTGCGCCCATCTGTACCGGGTCGCCTGCGGGATGGATTCCATGGTGGTGGGGGAGGACGAGATTCTGGGACAGGTGCGGACGGCCTATCTGTTTTCCGCGGAAAGGGGGCTGTGCGGTTATGAGCTGAACGCCGTCTTTCAGGGCGCTCTTGCCTGTGCCAAGAAGATTAAGACAGAAACCCTTCTGTCCAAAACCTCGGTTTCCGTGGCCACCCTTGCCTGTGCGGAAATATTCCGGTTTGCGAAGCTTTGCGGAAAAGCGGCAGCCTCACCGGACGGCTCCGGCGCCGCGGAGGCTGATGGGGAGGCAGAGCCTTCCGGAAGGAAGAGGGCAGGAGAGAATGCGGATAAGAAGGCGCTTCAGGTGCTTCTCATCGGCGGCAGCGGGAAGATGGGAGGAAGCGTTTTGAAGAACCTGCTGGGACGTGAGGGGATTCATGTATACGCCACGCGGCGCAGCCACGGCCTGGGAGAGCGGGAAAGCGGCAGGCTGTCTATCGTGGATTACGGGGACCGCTGCCGCTTCCTGGATCGGGCGGACGTGATTGTTTCGGCCACGGAAAGTCCTCATTATACCCTTACGGCGGGGGAGGCAGAAAAATATCTGAAGCGTTCCGGAGAGGAAAAGCCCCGCCTGTTCATCGATATGGCGGTTCCGGCGGACATCGACCGGAAGATCGCTTCCCTTCCGGGCTGCCGGGTGGTGGGGATGGATGATTTTGAACGGCTGGCGGAGGAAAACAACCGGAAAAAACAGCAGGCCGTGCTGGATGCCGGAGCGCTTCTGGAGGAGGAACTGGAGGAGCTGAACAAGGCCCTCCTGTTTCATGAGACGGCCGGGCAGCTGGACCGGATCCGGGATCGGTTTGCCGGATATTCCGTGGAACGCTTCCTGTTTTATCTGAAGGACAGGCTTGACGCGGCTTCCCTGAAGGCGGTTCTTCAGGCGCTGAAGGAGTGAACGGCGGAGGCCACAGGCCGTCGGCAGGTATGACGCCGACGTGTCCGGAAATGGAGGACGAGTATGGCATATTTTCCTTTTTTCATGGATATTGCGGGAAAGCGGGGAGTGATCCTTGGCGGAGGCCGGATCGCGGCAGGAAAGATCGCGGCCCTGCTTCCCTTTGCTCCGCAGCTTGTCTGTATCGCTCCGGTCATCTGCGGGGAAATTGAACGAATGGCAGCGTCCCTTCCGGAAGGGCAGGGCGGCCTGCGGCTGATTTACCGCGGGGCCAGGAAAGCGGATCTGGAGGGAGCCTTTTTCGTGGTCGCCGCGACGGACAGCCCGGAAACGAATGCATGGGCGGCAGAACTGTGCAGGGAAAAGGGGATTCTGATCAACGCGGTGGATGACCGGAAGAACTGCAGCTTTTTCTTTCCGGCGCTGGTAAAGCGAGGCCCGGTGGTTGTGGGAATTTCCACAGGGGGCTGCAGTCCGGCGGCGGCTTCCTGGCTTCGCAGGAAGGCGGAACGGATGGTTCCGGAGGAAATGGGAGATACGGTGGAGCAGCTGGGGGAGCTTCGGGAACGGGTGAAAAAAAGCGTGCCTCAGGCAGAGGAACGTTCAGCGCTTCTGAAGCGGCTTTTTGCCTTCTGCGAGGAGAAGGATTTTCAGGTGACGGACGGGGAACTGGAGGAGCTTCTGGAAGCGCTTCTTCAGGAACGCGGGAAAGGATGAAACGATGGAAACGACCGAAACAGTGGAAAAAAAACTGAGAATCGGCACAAGGGGAAGCCGCCTGGCTCTGGCGCAGGCAGCCCTTGTGGAAGAGGCGCTTCGTTCCGCCTGGCCCGGCCTGGAAACGGAGACGGTGATTCTCCGCACAAAGGGAGATCAGGTGCAGGACAAGCCCCTTTCCCAGGTGGGGCAGAAGGGCGTATTCGTTTCCGAGTTTGAAACCGCCCTGCTGGAGGGCCGGATCGATCTGGCCGTACACAGCGCAAAGGATCTGCCCGTGCGCCTGGCGGAGGGACTGGACATTTTGGCCGTCCTGCCGCGGGCGGATGCCCGGGATGTGCTGGTGCTGCCCGTGCGCGGCACGGACGACAGGGAAAAGTCCGCCGCACCGTTTCAGAGAAACGGTGAAAATGCGGCTCTGCAGGCCTTCGCGGCGTTCCCGGAGGGCGCTTTGATCGGGACGGGCAGCCTGCGGCGGCAGCTTTATGGAAAACGGCTTTGTCCACAGGCTGACTTTGTTCTGATCCGGGGAAATGTGGACAGCAGGCTGAAAAAACTTCAGAACGGTGGATATGACGGGATCATTCTGGCAAAAGCGGGACTGGACCGGCTGGGAATTCCTGAGCGGGAACGGGAGCATTTTCTGTTTCTCCCGATTCCGGAAAGCGCCTTTCTTCCCGCTGCCTGTCAGGGGATCATCGCCGTGGAGGGACGCTGCCAGGATTCCCTCCGGCGGCTGGCCGGGGCGGTGGATGATCACCTGACGCGGCTCGCCTTTGAGACGGAACGGCGGGCGCTTCTGAACTTCGGAGCGGACTGCAGCGCCCCTGCGGCGGCGTACTGCCGGGTTCTGATGGCGGACGGCTCGATGATGGACGGATCAGATGGTCAGGCTCAGAACCCATGCGGGCTCCGGCTGGGGCTGTCGGTGATGTACGCGGGAAAGGAGCAGTCCGGAACGGCTCCGGAGGCACAGCGGCTGGCGCTGGCGGATGACCTTTGTGGAAAGGTCAGGGAAGCGGACGCCCGGAAAGGGAGGAAATCATGACAGGGAAGGCCGGAAGGAGAGGAATGGAAGGCGTGGACAGAGCGGAAAGAAGTCAATCGGGAAAGGTCTGGCTGGTGGGAGCGGGCTGCGGCGGGCCGGAGCTGATCACGGTGAAGGGCCTTTCTCTGGTGGAAAGCTGCGACGTCCTGCTCTATGACAGCCTTTCGGCTAAGGAGCTTCTGGAGCGGGCGCGGCCGGACTGCGAGCGGATCGATGTGGGAAAGCGGTATGGCGGGCAGGCCGTCTCTCAGGAGGAGATCAACCGCCTGCTGGTTCAAAAGGCCGGAGAAGGGAAAAGGGTGGTCCGCTTAAAAGGCGGGGATCCCTATGTATTTGGCAGAGGGGGAGAGGAAATGCTGGCCCTGCAGGAGGCGGGAATCGCCTGTGAGGAGGTGCCGGGCATTTCCTCCGCCATTGCAGCTCCTGCCGCCGCAGGCATTCCGGTCACCCACCGGGGGCTGAGCCGCTCAGTGACGGTGCTGACGGCGTCCAGCCTGACGGAAGGAGAGGAACGCATGACGGAGGCGGATTACGGGGCGCTCGCCCGCCTTTCCGGCACTCTGGTCATTCTCATGGGCATGCACCATCTGAAGGAGCTGACGGACCGGCTGATCGGCGCGGGTATGCCTCCTTCCCGTCCTGCGGCTGTGGTGATGGAGGGCGCGACGGAGCGGCAGAAATGGGTGCGCGCTCCGCTAAAGCGCCTGGCAGAGGAAGCGGAGCGGGCTGGTCTGAAAGCGCCGGCGGTCATTGTGATCGGAGAGACCGCCGCCCTGCATCTTGCGCCGATGGATATTTCAGGGACAAATGATCGGCCGTCGGGGCCTTCGCCGCAGGAGACTTTTCCACAGGGAATTTTGCTGCAGGAGACATTCCCGCAGGGCGCGGCGGACCGACAGGCCTCCGGGCCGCTTTCCGGCGTCCGTGTGGGTGTGACCGGAACGGCAGGCTTTGCGGCAAGGCTTGGCGCCGCCCTTGGAAAACAGGGCGCGGAGACGGTGGAGCTGGGGTTCCTTGAGACCGTGCCCACGGAGCGGTCTCTGCCGGAGCTTTCCGGCTTTTCCTGGCTGGTCTTCACCAGCCCCAACGGCGTCCGGATTTTTCTGGAAAAAATGAAGCAGGAGCGCCGGGACTTGCGCACGCTGGTGGGAAAGCGGATCGCCGTCATCGGCCCGGGAACCGGGGAGGCGCTGGCAGAAGGCGGCCTTATTTTTGACCTCATGCCGGAGATACACGACGCTTCTCATTTGGGAGCGGCGCTGACGGAGCGGATGGGGCCGGGCGAACGGGCCCTGCTTCTGCGCTCGGAGCTGGGGAGCCCTGCGCTGACGCAGAAGCTGTCCGGGGCGGGAAGCGAGCATCGGGATTTTGCGCTGTACGAGCTGCGGGAAAAGCCCGGACAGAGGGAGGAAGCCTTCCGGCGGCTGCGGGAAAATCCGCCGGACTATCTGCTGTTCGGAAGCGCCTCCGGCGTCCGCAGCTTTGTGGATGGGCTCATACAGAGTGCTCCCCAATGCGGCTCCCTGCCCCGCATCGGCTGCATCGGCCCCCAGTGCCGCGCCGCCTGGGAGGAAGAAAAGGGGAGGCTGAAACCGTTTCTGACCAGGCTGCCGGAAGCATTTACGGCGGAGGAATTCAATATAGACGGCCTGGTCCGGGCTGTGAATGCGGACTGGGAAAAAGGAGGCAATCATGCAGAGATTTCGCAGACTGAGAAAAAATGAAGTAATCAGAGGGATGATGCAGGAGACCAGACTGCATCCGAAGGATTTCATCTATCCCATTTTTGTGGCGGAGGGAGAGAATCTGGAAAATCCCGTGGCCTCCATGCCGGGAGTATTTCAGTATTCCCTGGACCGGCTGGACGGCATTTTGAAAAAGGTGCGGGAGAGCGGCATTTCCGGCGTTCTGCTGTTCGGCATTCCCGCCCATAAGGACGAAGTGGGAAGCCAGGCCTATGCGCCTGACGGGATCACCCAGCGGGCGGTGAGAAGGATCAAAAAAGACTATCCCGAACTGTACTGCATCGTGGATGTCTGTCTGTGTGAATATACCTCCCACGGACACTGCGGCCTGGTGGAGGGGGACTGCATCCTGAACGATGAGACCCTGCCGCTTCTTGCAAAGATGGCGGTGAGCCTGGCACAGGCCGGAGCGGACATGATCGCCCCGTCCGACATGATGGACGGAAGGGTGGAGGCCATCCGCGCTGCGCTGGATGAAAACGGTTTTGCAGATATCCCCATCATGGCCTACAGTGCGAAATTCGCTTCTGCCTACTACGGTCCCTTCCGGGAAGCCGCCCATTCCGCGCCGGGCTTCGGCGACAGAAAGAGCTATCAGATGGACCCCGCAAACGGACATGAGGCCATCCGGGAGATCGAAGCGGATATCGCGGAGGGCGCCGACATCGTCATGGTAAAGCCGGCCCTGGCCTATCTGGACGTTCTGAAGGAAGCCTCTCTCACCTTCGACCTGCCCCTGGCGGTTTACAACGTGAGCGGAGAATACGCCATGGTAAAGGCGGCCGCCGCCAACGGATGGATCGATGAGAGAAAAATTGTGACCGAGAACCTGACGGCCATGAAGCGGGCAGGTGCGAAGGTAATCATCACCTACCACGCGCTGGACATGGCGGCCTGGCTCAGAGAAAAGAGGAAAAAATGAACACAAAATCGGAACAGTTATATGAAAGAGCCTGTAAACGGATGCCCGGCGGAGTGAACAGCCCGGTGCGCTCCTTCCGCTCGGTGGGAAAAACGCCATTTTTTGTGGAAAAGGCGGCGGGCGCCTTTCTGATCGATGTGGATCACAACCGGTATCTGGATTATGTATGCTCCTGGGGGCCCGGCATTCTGGGACATGCCCATCCGGCTGTCATCGAGGCGGTGCGCAGGGCCTGCGAGAAGGGGCTGACCTACGGCGCGCCCACGGAAAAAGAAGTGGAGCTGGCGGAGCTGGTGAACGAGTGCGTACCTTCCATGGAAATGATGCGGCTGGTCAGCTCCGGAACGGAGGCCTGCATGAGCGCCATCCGGGCGGCGAGGGGCTTTACCGGACGGGATAAAATCATCAAATTTGAAGGCTGCTACCATGGTCATTCCGACGGCCTTCTGGTGAAGGCGGGAAGCGGCCTGATGACGGAGGCTATTCCGGACAGCGCGGGGGTGCCTGTCGGCTATGCGGAAAATACCCTGCTGGCGGTCTATAATGATCCGGACAGCGTATCCCGTCTGTTCGACGCATACCGGAATCAGATCGCCTGTGTGATCGTGGAGCCTGTGGCGGCCAACATGGGCGTGGTTCCTCCGGCGGAAGGCTTCCTTCCCTTCCTGCGGGAGATCACGGAAAAGAACGGCGCGCTGCTGATTTTTGACGAGGTGATCACCGGCTTCCGTCTTTCCCTGGGCGGCGCGCAGGAATATTACAACATCTGTCCTGACCTGTCCACCTTTGGGAAGATCATCGGAGGCGGCATGCCCCTTGCGGCCTACGGCGGCCGCAGGGATGTCATGAGCTGCATCGCCCCGCTGGGGCCGGTCTATCAGGCGGGCACCCTGTCCGGCAATCCGGTGGCGGTGACTGCCGGTCTGGAAACCCTCCGCCAGCTTATCGCCCATCCGGATATCTATGAGGAGATTGACCGGAAGGCCGGGAAGCTGGAAGAGGCCTTCCGGGAAAAAGGCCTTACCGTGAACCGGGCAGGCTCCCTTCTTTCCTGTTTTTTTACAAAAAAACCTGTTACCGACTACCGTTCGGCGCTTCGTTCCGATACGAAAGCCTTTGCCGCGTATTTTGCCAATATGCTGGAACGGGGCATTTATGTGGCGCCTTCCCAGTTTGAGGCCATGTTTGTCTCCGCAGCCCATTCCGATGAGATGATCGAACGCACCTGCAGAGCCATCCGGGAATCGGTGTGAGCTGTCAGACAGTCGTTTTCCAGAATCCATGCAGATTGCACCAGGCGTAGGCAGCCTTCGGCGCGTCCCCCTCTTCCAGGGTAAAATGCACCATCGGCTCCTGCCCTGACGCCATCCGGGCGCGGTAGGTCCGGCCGTTTTTCGTGCTCAGGCTGACCCAGCCGATGCTGTGCTCTTCGCTCATGGGATGAAAAATGCTGCCCACCTTTATCGTCACCCTCTGGCCGTCCGTTTCCACCACAGGCAGATGTTTTTCTCCGGCTGCGGCAGTGCTTTCCGCGGTGTTTGGAGACAGCGGCTCAAAGGGATGGCAGCAGTCGGGAAGCGCGGCATCCACGATGCCCTCCAGCGCCTCCAGAAGAACGGTTCGATTCCTATCCGTCAGAAATACAGGTTCCATTTTCATAGTTTTATCCAATCCTTTCTGCCGCAGGAAGCGGCGTCTTTTCCTTTTCTATTTTTCCCGGATCCAGCGGAAATTTATACAGATAAAAATAACGATATTACGTCATAAAAAAAACGTTGTTTACAATTCGCAGGCGGGATGGTATTCTGAATGAGAAAAGCCCTGTAAAAAAGGAAAACGAACGGGGCGGAAAGGTTTTTACAAAAGGAAAGGAACGATGGAAAAAAGACTGACAAAACAGGAAAAAAAGCAGCTTTGGATCTTTGTGGCTGCGGCCTTTGGATTACCTCTTCTGATGGGAGTGCTGATGGGTATCAATTTTTACAGAGGAGCGGACGTGAGCGTCTTTCCCAATGCGCAGATGTATTATCCTGCGGCAGGCGTGATGCTGGCCGTCCTTCTGACCAGGAAGCCGGAGGACAGGGTTCCGGTGAAATTCTACACAGGATTTCTGGTTCTGACAGGGATTCTGATGGCGCTCTGTGTGGTGAGTGTATTCCTTCCGCAGGTCAGCATGGCGGCTGCGGTAAATCTGGTACTCATTGTGGGAAGCCTGATTTCCTGGGTGCTTCTGCTTCTGGAGAAAAAGGAGATTCGCAGGAAATTCGGACTCAGCTGGGGAAGGGGCTCCCGGGAAGACAGTGAGACTCCGGGAGAAGCCCGGCAGGGAATCCGCCCCTGGCTGTGGATTCTCCTGTTTTTATTCCTGTATTTCCTGCGCATTTTTCTGAATTATGTGGTGGAAGGCATGCCGGGCGCATTTTTCCCGCCCTTTGCGAACCCGTATGTGTGGCTGAATCTGGCGCTGCTTCCGCTGAATTTCTTCATGGTTTATACCGCGTTTTTCGGAGAAGAGTACGGCTGGCGGGGCTTTTTCCAGCCCATTCTTCAGAAACGGTACGGAAAACGGCTGGGCGTGCTCATCCTGGGCGTGTGCTGGGGATTGTGGCATCTGCCGCTGAACCTGTTTTATTACAGCCCTGACACCTGGCTGCAGAGCGTGCTTACCCAGCAGACCACCTGCATCGGCCTGGGCATTTTCTTCGGCCTGGCCATGATGAAGACAAAAAACATATGGGTTGTCGTGATCATGCATTTTCTGAACAATAACCTGATCGCCGTCATGGCCGGAACCGGAGACGTGATCAGCGGCCAGGTGATCCGGTGGACCGACGTGCTGCTTCTTCTGGTGTTAAACGGCGTCCTGTTTGCCTCCTTCATTCTGGCGAAGGATTACCGGAAGGAAGAGCAGCTGGAGAGCTGGGAGCCGGGAAAGGAAACGGAAGATGAAGTACAGAGCGGTTCTCTTTGATTTTGACTACACGCTGGGCGATTCCACGAAGGGAATCGTCCTGTCCGCCAATGCGGCGCTTCAGCGGATGGGCCTGGAAGCACAGTCTGAGGAAGCCATCCGGAGGACAGTCGGTCTCTCCCTGCGGGATACTTACCGCGCCCTGACCGGAGACGAAAATCCGCAGGCGGCGGACAGCTTTGCCGCCTTTTTCAGGGAGAAGGCTGATCAGGTCATGGCGGAAAGCGCGGTGCTGTACCCTTCCGTACCGCCGCTTCTTAAGGCCCTTCGTTCGCAGGGGCTCCGGATGGGAGTCGTCACCACCAAGTTCCGTTACCGGATCCTGCAGATCCTGGGAAAATACGGTTTGACGGATTCGGTGGACTGCATCATTGGCGCGGAGGATGTGAAGGAGGAAAAGCCCTCTCCGGAGGGAATTCTGCTTGCCATGGAGAGGCTGGGGATGCGGAAGGAAGAGATTCTTTATGTGGGTGACAGCGCGGTGGACGCTGCCGCCGCTGAGCGGGCGGGGGTGGCCTTCGCCGGAGTGCTCACCGGAACGACGCCGGAGGAGGCGCTGCGGGGAAGGACCTGTGTGTGGATTGGGAAGGAGGTTGGGGAGATTGGGAAATTAAAAAATGATTGACATCCCCACCCGCCGGTGTTATTCTGTGACAAACAAAGAACAGGAGAAAAGTGCCCCAGACTGACGTTCCGATCCGTCTGAACGGTTCTGCCGGGCATTTTAACAGGAAGAATGTACAGGAATCAGACCTTACAGCTTCACAGGGACGATGATCGTCAGCGCCTGTATCCGTGATTGAATTTCTGCAGAGAATCATCACAGGTACAGACGCTTTTCGTGCTGTACCTGTGTGGCAGAGCTTATTCCGGGCCGGGTCCGCACAGCAGTTGCGGATCCGGCTTTCTTTATTTATTTGTTTATACGGCCCCGGCAGAGCCGGGCCGTTCCCGCCGTGGAGACGACGCGGATAAGGGGGTGATAGCATGTGGCATAAAGACGATGTCCATCCGGATTCCGGAAAATCTGTTTCACAGGCAATACACAGATCAAAAGGAAAACAGAAAGGACAGAAAAAATATGAGTGAAAACAATATGGTAAAAATTCATGGCAGTATCCACAGGCTGAGGAAAATGAGCGGCTTTTCCTTCCTCATCCTGCGCACGGCGCATCAGCTGATTCAGTGTATTCTGGAGCCGGAAAAGTGTGAAATTATGGGGCCGGACGGCAGTCCGTGGAAAGAAACGCTGAAGGAGGAAATGTGCATCCGCATGGAGGCGCAGAAGGTGGAGGAGCCCCGCTCCCGGACGGGATGGGAGCTGCATCCCGTCCGTATCCGGATTCTGTCTGTTCCGGCAGAAGCGATGCCTGTAGTCATTCATGGGAAGGAAATTCCGGCTTCCCTGGAGACCATTCTGGACTTTCGGCCGCTGACCCTGCGTAATGAAAGGGAGCGGGCCGTTTTCCGGATTCAGGACGCGCTGGTGAGGGGCTTTACGGAATTTCTGCAGCAGCAGGATTTTGTGCAGATACACACGCCGAAGCTGGTCAGCCAGGGAGCGGAGGGAGGCGCCAACATTTTCCGGCTGGACTATTTCGGGAAAGAGGCTTACCTGGCCCAGAGCCCTCAGTTTTATAAGCAGATGATGGTGGGCGTATATGAAAAGGTGTTTGAGATCGGGCCGGTTTTCCGGGCGGAAAAGCACGATACGGCAAGGCATCTGAACGAGTATACCGGAGTGGACTTTGAAATGGGCTATATCGATGGCTTTGAGGAACTGTGCCGTATGGAGGAGGCCATGATCCGCCATGCGCTGGAGGCTTTGCCGGAAATCTGCCCGGAGGAACTTGCGCTTCTGCAGGTGCGCATTCCGCGGATTTCTTCCATTCCCTTCGTTCGTTTCCATGAGGCGAAGGAGCGGATCGCCGGGAAGTACCACAGGCCCATCCGGGAAAGGGAGGATCTGGACCCGGAGGAGGAAAAGCTCCTGTGCCAGCTGGTAGAGGAGGAAACGGGCAGCGAGTTCGTATTCGTCACCCATTATCCCACGGCAAAACGGCCCTTTTACGCCATGGAGGATGAGGAAAATCCGCAGGTGACGAAAAGCTTTGACCTGCTGTTCCGGGGCCTGGAGGTGACCACGGGAGGCCAGCGCATTCACGATTACGCCGCGCAGCTTGCAAAAATGAAGGCCAGGGGCATGGACCCGGAGCAGTTTGAAAGCTACCTTCAGATCCATAAGCACGGCATGCCGCCCCACGGCGGCCTTGGCATGGGGCTGGAGCGGTTCACCGCACGGCTTCTGGAGCAGGACAACGTGCGCAGGGCCTGCCTGTTCCCCAGAGACATCCACCGGATCGCGCCGTAAAGGAGCGGAAAAGCGATGGAAAAAAGAACGGTTCCGCGGTATAATAACTACAAAAAGCGATGGAGGAACCCATGATAACAATAACCTGGTTTGGAACGGCGTCCATTCTCATCGAGGCGTGCGGGCAGAAGCTGCTGTTTGATCCCTTTGTGGAACTGAATGGAGGAAGCAATCCGAACACGCTGGAAGATTTTGAAGGGGTGGGCGATATCTGCGTCACCCATGGTCATCTGGATCATCTTTTTTTCGTACCGGAGCTGGTGGAAGGACAGGACGCCACCGTACACTGTCCGGCCGCGGCAGCGCGCACGCTGGAGGGTTTTCTGGAGGAGAACGGAAATATTGTGCTCACCAGGCCGGGGGACAGCTGGAAGCTGGGAGAACTTCAGATTACGGCTTACCGGGGAAAGCATGTGGCCTTTTCTCCATCGCTGGTGTTTCAGCGGCTGTTTTCGCCGAAGCTTTTCAGACGGCCGAAAAATCTGCTGTTCCTCGCCTGGGCGCATCTCCGTTTCCGGGAAAGAAAGAATACGCTCGTCTATGAAATCAGAGCGGAGGGGAAGAACATCCTGCTGCTGGGAAGCATGGCGCTGGATGAGAAAACCGAATATCCGCAAGGGACGGATCTGCTGATCCTTCCCTATCAGGGAAAGCGCAGGCCGGAGAAAGCGGCCTGTGAGATCGTAGAAAGGCTGAAGCCGAAGCGGATCCTGCTGGATCATTTTGACGACGCCTTTCCGCCCGCGTCCAGAGAAGAGGATACGAGGCCGTTTTACCGGATGCTTTCTTCCCGCTTTCCGCAGATTCAGGCGGTGAAGCCGAAAGCGGGAAAGCCGGTCCGGCTGTGAGAAGCGTGAAAACAGAAATTTGAAACAGGGCTGCCGCTGAACCGTCCGTGTGAAAACGCGGCGCGGGCTGAGAAGTGTCAGGGGCGGCCTGCCGCAGATACAGGATGAGGGGAAACGTGAAAAAAAGAATAGAATATCTGGATATTGTAAAGGTAATTGCCATTTTTCTGGTGGTGTTCTGCCACTTTGTGCTTCTTTCGGAAAGCATTCCGTCCAATCTTTTCATGTCGGCATGCTGGTCGGGCGTGCCCATGTTTTTCATGGTAAATGGAGCGCTTTTGTTCACCCGGCCGCTGAACCTGAAAAAGCATATTTACAAGACGCTGACCATCTATCTGGTGCTGGTTATCTGGCGGCTGATCTATCTGCTCTCCATCGGCGCGATCAATCATGTTCCGGTTTCGGGATTTGGAAAAAATGAGCTGTTCCTTTACCTGTTCGCCTTCGGAAATCTGGAAGGAATCGGGACGGGGCATCTGTGGTTCATTGAGGCGCTTCTGGCCGTTTATGTGCTGTTTCCTCTGTTCCGGATCTGCTTCGATCTTCCGTTCGGAAGAAAGCTGATTCTGTTTTTTGCCATATACGGGCTGGTTGTGACCAACGGGATGAATGCGCTTCAGATCCTGCTGGACGGCCTTGCGGCATCAGGCAGGATCGGAACCGTTTCCCTTTCCGCGCTTGGCGTTCTCAATCCCTTCGGAACCTATGCCAACATGCTGGGCTTTTTCCTGCTGGGAGCCTGGATTCATACCGGCCCTGTTATCGGGAAAAGCCTGCGCGCACAGCGCCTGATCGGCGCCGCAATGGCCGTTCTCGGCCTTCCCGGCATCTGGGCCGTGAAGTGGTACTTAAGCGGAACCCCGGCCTGGGACGGCATTCTTCTGGCGGAGGGGTATCGTCATATCCCCGTGATTTTGCTCGCGGTGGGCATTTTCCTGCTCTGCCGGGATCTTACCATCAAAAACAGGTTCCTTTCCGCCGCCGTGCGCGCCGTGGCGAAAAGAACCCTGGGCATTTACTATCTGCACTGGATCTTCGGATGGCTCCTTGTGCCGCATATGGCTCTGCTTTTCAGCCGCTTCAGCGTGGCGTCCAACATTCTGAAAACTCTCGCGCTCATTCTGCCCGCTCTGCTTGTGACCTTCTTTCTGGAAAAAATTCCGGCGGTGCGAAAGCTCGTGACGGGATGAGGGAAGAAGAAGCGGAGGGCCGTCCGGTGGCGTCTCTCAAAAGTTCCGGGCGATCGTTAAAGAGGCCTTTTCAGGGAATAATCCAGAATCAGGGTTGATGTTTGGGCGTCGATGATATGTACGGAAAGAGTGAACATGCTTTCGGAGCCTGCTTCCCACTCCTCATACCACTCGCCCATGGTCCCACTGCTGAGTGCGGTCTGGAAGTCCTCTGAGGAAAGCCGGTTTGACAGACCAGGGTAGGTATCGGGGGCGCCGTAAAGTTCTGTGGCTTTTGAAAGAAGGGTGTCCATGAGCTCTGCGGTCCCTTCGGAACTGCCGGACTGATACATATACCGGAAGCCGTAAAGGGTTTCATTGGAGACGTCAAACAGCAGAGAACTGGTGAACGCCGTCCCCTCCATGTCGGCAGGCTCCCTGAGATCCCATGCGCCGGGGGAGCTGCTTTCCGTTATCTCATCTTCCGTAATCCCAAGCGCCTGAAAAACATCGTCGCGGCCGCTGCCATACAGTTCTTCTCTGGAGGCCAGCTCCTCCTCAGTCAGAAGCCCGCCGCCGGAAACATGGGCTTCCCGGCAGCCGGAAGAAGCCAGAAGAATGAGTCCCATAAGGAAACATGCAGCAATTTTTCCGGTCAGTTTTTTCCCTTTCATTTTCTTCTCCTACTACAATGTTCTTCGTTCCGGTGTATCGTCTGATCTGCCCGGAGGCCGGGCCTTTGCAGGTGCGGAGTCAGACTGTCCGGCTCCTGTAAATATTCTGTAATTTTGATATATCATATCCGGTCAAGCATTTCAAGATGTGTCCCTGAATTATATGTTACAGTTCAGCCTTCAGCTGAACTGTAACGGCATCCGGCCATTCCAATCGCAGCACTCGCCTCATCGTGCAGCGATGGGCCGGATGCTTCCTCGCTATACGTTTTCGTACGGTCTGCGCAGTAAATGCGCAGACCTGGCTGAATAGTAACAATTATATTTCCATGAAAAATTTCCGGTGCTGAAAACGTCCGTTACTGTTCGCCGGCCTAAACGGGAACAAACTTTAAAATCCTCTTATTCTCGGAATAAATACAGAGGGATCCGTCAATCCTGAATTTAGCTTGACAAACAGGGAAAATATGTTATGATAAAATCAATAACAATAATTATTACTAAAATAAGAAAGGAGGATACACCATGCTGAAAGGGAAAACAGCGGTAGTTACGGGAGGAACAAGGGGAATCGGGTTTGCGGTGGTAAAGAAGTTCCTGGAAAACGGCGCGGCAGTTGCGCTCTGGGGGTCCAGACAGGAAACCGTGGAAAAGGCGCTGGAAAAGTTGCGGGCAATGAATCCGGACTGGAACGTGACAGGCATGTCTCCCGATCTGGGCAGCCTGCAGGAGGTGGAAGCGGCCATGCAGCAGGTAAAGGAGCGGTTTGGCAGGCTGGACATTCTGGTGAACAATGCGGGCGTTTCGGCAAGGGAAAGCTTCTATGATTACAGAGAAGAGGATTTTGAAAAAATCACGGATTTGAACCTGAATGCGGTATTCCGCTGCTCCAGGGCGGCGGCGCCTCTGATGAAGGAGCAGGGCGGCGGCGTCATCCTGAACACCAGCTCCATGGTGAGCATTTACGGGCAGGCCGCAGGCGTCGGCTATCCGGCGACCAAGTTCGCGGTGAACGGCCTGACGAAATCCCTGGCAAGGGAGCTGGGACGGGATCACATCCGGGTCAACGCGGTTGCTCCCGGCGTCATCCGGACGGATATGGTTGCGGCGCTTCCGAAGGAGCTGATCGAGCCGCTCATCAGGACCATTCCGCTGGGCCGCGTGGGAGAGCCGGAGGATGTGGCCAATGCCTTCCTCTTCCTCGCAAGCGATATGGCATCCTATGTGACCGGGGAGATTCTCTCCGTGGACGGAGCTGCAATGACCTGAATCTTGCCGGGGGGAATGACCTTAAACTTTCGGAAAGATGAACGGAAAAAAGCGGAGGTTCAGACGGACCCGCATATTTATGGCATATCAGATAGAGGAAGATATGCCATATCAGATGGAGGAAGAACATGAATATTCAGACCTTTTTTCAGTTGAATTACGGCGTTTACATCACCACCACTCTGGACGGAGAACGGCCCGTGGGCTGTGTGACCAACAGCATCATGCAGATCACGGCGGAGCCCGCCACCTTTGCAGTGAGCGTCAATCACGATAACTACACCCATGACTGTATGGAAAGGACGGGAAGCTTCGCCTTCTCCATCCTGGGAGAAAATACGGATCCCGCGCTGATCGGCGCATTCGGCTTCCACAGCAGCAGGGACACGGATAAATTTCAGAATGTGTCCACAAAGACGGCAGCAGGGCTTCCTGTAATCGCTTCCTCCTGCGGCTATGTGGTCTGCCGCCTGATCGGAAGCCTGGAAACCCCGACCCACACCATCTTCCTGGGGAAGGCGGAGGAAGCGGAGATTCTGGACGGCTCCCAGACCCCGATGACCTATTCGTACTATCATCGTGTGATCAAGGGAAAGGCGCCGAAAAATGCGCCAACCTGGCAGCCGGAGAAGCAGGAGGCGGAAGAGAAATCCGTTTCTCAAGCAGCAGAAGATGAAAGGGCCACGCAGGACGGAACGGCCGGCAGCGTCGGAAAATGGATCTGCGGAATCTGCGGCTATGCCTATGAGGGCGAGACGCTCCCGGAGGATTTTAAATGCCCGGTCTGCGGCCGTGGTCCGGAAGTATTCCGGAAGGCATGAAAAAAAGTCGCTCAGAAAGAGCGTAAACAGGTAAGCATAACCGGTATCAGATAAATGGCGGAAATGGTTCGGATTTTAGCAGAAAGTCCGGGCCTTTTTCGGCTTTGAATACTAACGTCCGGACAAAAGTGACAAAAAAAGCATTGATTGGAAAATTGCCTCTGCCGGTTGTTTGTGGTAAGATGAATACAAAGAAAGCGGGGCGGGGCATTCCAAAGGCTGTCTCATATCCGCACGAAAACGGAAGGAAAACCTGACTTAACATTTCGACAGCTCTATATAACAAATGGCAGTTGCGGAGTGTGCGGGTTTCCAGATAAAATAAAGGGGTAAAGTGAAGCAGGCCTGCGGACTTTACGAACAATTTGACATTTTTAAGGATGTTGGCTTCACAACCCTGGCATCGCGTGAAAAACACGCAGAAGGGGAAGAAAAAATGGACAAACCGGTACTTGTAATTCTGGCAGCGGGTATGGGAAGCCGCTACGGCGGACTCAAGCAGATCGATCCGGTGGACGAACAGGGCCACAAGATCATTGATTTTTCCATGTATGACGCGCACAGAGCGGGCTTTGAAAAGGTCGTTTTCATCATTAAGAAGGAAAACGAGAAAGATTTCCGCGAGTGTGTGGGCGACAGAGTGAGTAAGCACATGGAGGTGGAATACGTTTTTCAGGAGCTTGACAAGGTTCCGGAAGGTTTCCAGATTCCGGAAGGCAGAGTGAAGCCCTGGGGAACGGCGCACGCGATCCTCTGCTGTAAGGACGTGGTAAAGGGACCGTTTGCGGTCATCAATGCGGATGATTATTATGGAAGAAGCGCCTATACTACGCTGTACAACTTCCTTACCACCCACCAGGACGATGAAAAATACCGCTATGCGATGGTTGGCTATGAGCTTGGCAATACGCTGACGGAAAACGGCTCTGTTGCCCGTGGCGTATGTGTGACAGATGAGAACGGTTACCTGAAGGAAATCGCGGAGCGAACCAAGATCGTCAAGACTGCGGAGGGCGCGGCTTACACGGAGGACGACGGGGCGACCTGGACGCCTCTGGCGCTGGACACCCTGGTATCCATGAACATGTGGGGCTTTTCCGCGAGCATCTTAAACGAACTGGAGAGCGCGGTGAACAGCTTCTTTAAAAATGAGGTGGAGAAGAATCCGCTGAAGTCGGAATGCTTCCTTCCCATCGAGGTGGATAAGCTTCTGAAGCAGGACAAGGCCACTGTCGAGGTGCTTTCTTCCAAAGATAAATGGTTTGGCGTAACCTACAAGGAAGACAAGCCCTTCGTGATGGAATCCATTGCCCGCCTGAAAGCGGAAGGCGTTTATCCGGAATATTTGTGGGAAACAAGGTAAATGGCTACAAAGAACGGCTGACGCCGTTCTCTCATGATTTAAAAGCTGCCTGCGGCGGCAGAACAGGAGGCCGGCACGAACCGGCAGGTTCGCGCCAAAGAACAGCCGACGCTGTTCTTTCGTGATTAGAATGCCGCCTGCGGCGGCAGAACAGGAGGAAACCATGGCAATTTTAGTGACAGGCGGAGCCGGATATATCGGCAGCCATACGGTAGTAGAGCTGCAGAATGCAGGATACGATGTGGTAGTGGTGGATAACCTCTGCAATTCCAGCGAGAAATCCCTGCAGCGTGTGGAAAAGATCACGGGAAAGAAGGTTCCTTTTTACAAGGCCGACATCCTGGACAGAGAGGCACTGAACGCCATTTTTGAAAAGGAAAAAATTGATTCCTGCATCCATTTCGCAGGACTCAAGGCGGTTGGCGAGTCTGTTGCCAAGCCGTGGGAATATTATGAGAATAATATCGCCGGGACTCTGACCCTGGTGGATGTGATGCGTAAACACGGCGTGAAGAACATCATCTTTTCTTCTTCCGCTACCGTTTATGGCGATCCGGCGATCATCCCCATCACGGAGGAATGCCCGAAGGGACAGTGTACCAATCCCTATGGCTGGACCAAGTCCATGCTGGAGCAGATCCTCTCCGATATTCAGAAAGCGGATCCGGAATGGAACGTGGTGCTTCTGCGTTACTTCAATCCAATCGGCGCCCACAAGAGCGGTATGATCGGTGAGAACCCCAACGGCATTCCCAACAATCTGATGCCTTACATCACCCAGGTTGCCGTTGGCAAGCTGAAACAGCTCAACGTATTCGGAAACGACTATGATACGCCGGACGGAACAGGAGTGAGAGACTACATCCATGTGGTTGACCTGGCAAAGGGCCATGTAAAGGCGCTGAAGAAGATCGAGGATAATTCCGGTCTTTCCATCTATAATCTGGGAACCGGAAAGGGCTACAGCGTGCTGGATATCGTGAAGAACTTCGAGGAAGCCACGGGCGTGAAGATCCCTTATGTGATCAGGGAGCGCCGCCCCGGCGATATCGCCACCTGTTACTCCGACGCCAGTAAGGCAGAGCGGGAGCTGGGCTGGAAGGCAGAATACGGCATTAAGGAAATGTGCGCAGACTCCTGGAGATGGCAGTCTCAGAATCCGAACGGATACGACGACTGACCGGAAGCAGAAAGAGTGGAACTGCCGGAACCGATTGTACGGGTTCCGGCAGTTTTTTGGGTATGTTTTTCATGTATTAGAAAATTGTTTTATTCACTGTGAAAAGAATTCCCAGTCGCTTCCGTCCAGCCTTACCCGGCAGATGGTGCCGCTTTCATATGGGTCAGGCATGTAATAAAACCAGCCGTCCGAAATTCCACCTGTCACCGCATTGTCGTTGCTGACCAGTCTGATCGCTCCCGGTACGTTGCTCAGGTTCGAAAACTCATTTAGTGTAAGGTTTCCGCTGCCAATGGCTGATTTCAGATCTTCTATGTTAACGAGCCACATATCCAGGCTCTTCAAAACAATCTCCATACGGAGAGTTTCTGATATGGAAGGGCGGGATGAATTGTTGTAGGCAATGCCAGTGTAATAGACGACGACGGTTCCGGCCTCATTGAACGCAAGCATTCTCTTACCGGCAACATCGTATGCTAAGCCAAGAATCATCCGGTGCGATGTCATTTCCGGGGGCTGAAATAAATTCATCCCATGCAGTTTCCGGATTGGAAGTTTCCGTGGTGATGTTTGAAGGAATTCTTACCTCGGAACATCCGAATAAAAAGATCGAACATAATATGGATACTGTAAACAACACTCTTCTCATAGTAATCCTTCTCGATTTAGTCTCTGCGTACGTAAAGGGAATGTTTCTTTCACCTCCTACTTGTCCCCCTCTGCCGTAAATGTAATAAAATTTCATGAATCTTATTACAAAATAGCACGGGGGTACTGTCAAGAGTTATATATCGTTTTATATATCGTTAATGCAGTTATAGAAAAGTAATAGTAATATTGAAATTGGAGGAGTGTTTTTATAATTCAGTTTTTATACTTGGACAGTTCGCTAAAAAAGAATTAATGAAAAAAGAACTGGAGAGAACTGAAAAGAAGGCCTTGAAAGCCATGAAGGAAATTGTTATAATAAAAATGTAAAAAAGATGTTACCGATAGACGGATGCCCATTCAAAAAATTGTGTTAAAATAACCGCCAATCTTTGTCAGGGACTGGGCGGTTATTTTTTTGCGTCTATGTAAGCTATCAGGAGAGGGATGACGATCCCAAAGAACATCATAACCAGCGATAACAGTTCAAAGTCGCTCATATCTATCCCCTCTTTCTTACGTATTGGATTCCCATGAATGGGTTTCTATGTAATCAGAGGGTCACAGTCCCTCTGTAAGAGGGCAACCGCCTACCGAATATGGTAACATCTTTTAAAAAGCTTATCAAAATAACATGGATACAGCAATGAAATTTGTAAATATTCAATAAAAATTAAGAAAGAAGCACGAATATGCCAAGTAAAATCATTAACATGAGCATCCGTCTCTGTACAGGATCCGGTGATCGGGCAGACCTGTACAGAGGTTCATTCAGAAAATGAGGGAAAATCCCCATGTTCTGAAACAGTGGCTGTTTTCGGAGAGAAATCTTCCTGTGTGAAATTTTCCGGAGAAACCGCGTTCTGCCCGCACAGGACCCTGTACTTTTACGGAAGAAATGCGTTTCGCTTTAACAAATCGTCTGTAAAAGGAGGAAAATCCTGTGAATCACAATTTTAAAAAATATATTCTTTTCTGGCTGAGCGGCTCCGTCTCTCAGCTCGGAAGCGCCATGACGAGCTATGCACTGATACTGTGGTCCTACACGCGGACCGGTTCCGCCATGTCGGTATCGTTGATGTCTTTTTTTAATTATCTGCCCTATATTGCGGTGAGCGTTTTCGCCGGAAGCTTTGTAGACAGAAGATCGAAGAAGAAAATCATGCTGGCGTCCGATTCCCTGGCGGCGGCCTGTTCTCTGGCGGTGCTGTTTTTTAGCTTGGACGGTTCGCTTCAGATGCAGCACATCTATCTGGTAAACGCCATGATCGGGCTGATGAACGCCTTCCAGTCCCCGGCGCAGTCCATTGCTGTCGGCATGCTGGTGCCGAAGGAAAAGCTTGGACAGGCCAGCGGAATGGATTCCTTTTCCTCAAACCTGGTGACGGTAATCGCCCCGGTTCTCGCTTCCGCTCTTTTCGCCTTTGGCGGGCTGGAATGCGTGATCGCGCTGGATCTGGTTTCATTTCTGGTGAATTTCAGCGTCCTGCTTCTGTTCATCCGTCTGCCGGAAGCGCCGAAAGGGGCAAAGGCGTATGGCACAAAAACGGGAGGTGCGGGGAAAGGGGCTGCGCATGGGGGCTTTGCGGGGATGCTGGAGGGCTTTCGCTTCCTGCGCGGACAGAGGGGACTTCTGTATATCATGCTCACCATGGCTGTGCTGAATTTTTTCTCCCGGATGACCTATGAGAATATTCTCTCCCCGATGATTCTGGCGAGAAGCGGCGGAAATGAGAGGACGCTTGGTCTGGTCAACGCAGTGCTGGGGGCCGGCGGCATTCTGGGCGGTATTCTGGTATCCTGCCGCCGCTGGAGGATCAGTCCCCGTATGGAAATCTATGGGGCGGCGGCTTTTTCCTTCCTGCTCGGAGATCTTCTGATGGGACTGGGAAGAAACGGCTTCTGGTGGAGCGTGGCCGCTGCGGCGGCAAGCCTGCCGATTCCCTTCATCACGGCGGGACAGAGGATACTTCTGTATGAAAATGTGCCTCTCAGGCTGCAGGGCAGCGTGTTTGGAGTAAGAAATGCGATACAGTTCGGAACCATCCCGGTGGGAATTCTGCTGGGCGGTATCCTGGCTGATTATGTGTTTGAGCCGTTTATGCAGTCGGGCACGCCTGCCGCAAAATGGCTGGAAGGGCTGGTGGGAAGCGGAACCGGCAGCGGCATGGCCGTGATGTTTTTATGTACCGGCATGCTGGGCTTTCTTGCCAGTATGCTTACCGGAAGAAGCCGGTGGGTCAGAGAACTGGAAGAGGTAAAAACCGTTTAGTTTTCAAAAAAGCTGAAAAAGTAAAAAAATCGAAGAGAATCGTGCCGCACAGTCAGGCTTTGGGCCCTGTGCGGCACACTTTTCTCAAAAACCGGCCGGAAACGCTTCAGGAAGCGCGGCCGCTGTTATGCCACATAGCAGAACATGAAAATAAAGTGGCAGATGCTTCCTCCCATGACGAACAGGTGGAAAATCTCGTGGGAGCCGAAGTATCTGTGCTTTGCGTTGAAAAGAGGAAGCTTCAGCGCATAGATCACACCGCCCGCCGTATAAATCAGCCCGCCGGCAAGAAGCCACAGAAAAGCCGGACGCGGAAGCGAGTTCCATAGCTGGCCGAAAACGCCCAGACAGATCCAGCCCATGGCGATATAGATAACAGAGGAAAACCATTTCGGGCAGGTAATCCAGAAGGCCTTGACCGCCATGCCGAGAATAGCCACACCCCATACTACCGCAAGCAGCGTATACCCCAGCCGGCCTCCCAGGATAACCAGACAGACCGGCGTGTAGGAACCGGCGATCAGGACGAAAATCATCATATGATCCAGCTTGCGGAAAACTCGCAGGATACGTCCGCCCACATTGATGGAATGATAGGTGGCGCTGGCTCCGTACAGCAGAATCATGCTCGCGATAAACACCACCATGGCAAAAAAGATCACAGGCTGTCCGGACAGCACCGCCTTGATCAGAAGCGGCGTGGAGGCCAGAATGGCCATCATCATGCCGATAAAATGAGTAATCGCGCTTCCGGGCTCTCTTATCGTAACGCTCATAGCAGTTCCCTTCCTTTCCGCCGCACGAATGCGGCATGGTTTCAGATAAAACTGAAGAATACATGTTGAATGAATGCGAATACAACAAGTAGTTTTTAAAACTATATGAAATATATTATGATACTACACCCTATTATTTTCTTCGTCAACATCTAATATTCAAATATTTTCTTATTTTTTTCTGAAGCCGGTGGGAATTTTGCCAGGAATATGGCTGACCGGAGATTGGGGGAGGAGAACATCGGGAAAATCATTGAGGAGAGCGCGGAAACCGTCCGGCAGCCGTCAGTCCTCTTCAATTACCTGGATTTCCAGAAAATCAAAATCTACCTGCTCCACAAAGCTGTCCTGCCGGAAACGGGTTTTGCTGTGCCGCTTAAAATCACTGATATTTGCGTCCAGCCAGATCGGTTTTCCCAGATCAAACTGATAACATACATCCTCAAGCGCGCGGAATACCTTATGCGTTCTGGTGTCATCCGAATCGTCACAGATGACAGTATCCTGAAGCAGACGGTTATCTCTGAAAATTTTGGCCCATAAACGGAACATGTTGCTCTCCTTTGCGGTTCAATCTTTATGATGCATTATACCAGAGTGAAAAACGGGAAACAAGATATCTTTTTGAGGCCGTAAATCCGTGAAATGTTTTGCAGAGTGAAAAAATAGCCAAAAAACAGGGTATATTCATAAAATTTTTATGAAATATTTCCATTAAAACGAATCTATGCTATAATAACTGTGAATCAACCGGCTGAGTGCGGGTGGGCAGCTTCCCAATCTGCCCGGTTGTATGTTTCAGTTCGTCACCCGTCGGGAAATGTTTTCAGAACGAGGTAATCATGGAATTTGCAGTGGAGAGAGAAGATCAGGTTGACAGCTGGCAGGAGACCATGCTGGTGTATCACGCGGCGCTGAAGCAGATTAATACCAAACTGGAGATACTCAATGACGAGTTTCAGCATGTACACCGCTATAATCCGATTGAACATATCAAATCGAGAATCAAGACATCGGAGAGCATCGTGAAGAAGCTGAAGCGGTACGGTTATGAATCCACCATTGAGAATATGGTGAAATATGTTAACGACATTGCGGGTATCCGCGTGATCTGTTCCTTTACCTCGGATATTTACCGGATCGCGGACATGCTTCGCAGTCAGAACGATATCCGGGTCATTTCGGTGAAGGATTATATGAGACATCCCAAGGAGAGCGGTTATAAGAGCTACCATATGCTGGTTACGGTTCCGGTTTTTCTGTCAGACCGTATTGTGGATGTGAAGGTGGAGATCCAGATCCGGACGGTAGCCATGGATTTCTGGGCGAGTCTGGAACATAAAATCAATTATAAATTCGAAGGAAAAGCGCCGGAACATATCCGGAGAGAACTGGTGGAGTGCGCGAAGATGGTTTCCCAGCTGGATGCAAGAATGCTGGCGCTGAACGAAGAGATACAGAGTCTGGAGGAAAAGAAGGAAACGGCTTCCGGCGGATGAGTGCGGATCGTATCCTAATAACAGAGAGGTCACAGGAATGCCCGGCCGGGAAAGAAAATCCGGCCGGGCATTCCTGGTAAAAAATATCTGAAAATGAGGAGTGCCCCGATACCTTGCGGCACCGGGGCTATTATGAAAAAATTTATCTTTATCTGCAATTGAGTGGATCAGCTTTCCTTTAACTGATAAAAAGATTATAACAGTAAAATATGAACAAAGTGTGAACATGATGTGAATGCGTAGTTAATATTTATAAAAAATAGAAATGGCAAAAAATAAAATAGTGCAAAATATACAAACGCGAAAAGGAAACGGCGGTTGTAAAATATCCGGATTAATGCTAGAATGAAAAAAGTCGAAACAGAGGCTTTTCTGCTGTTATTTGTCAGCAGACAGCGTGTTTTTCAGAGCGGTTGACGCATGAAAGCGATGCGGGAGGATTGTCAGATGGATAATTACAGGGATCAGGGAGCAGGAAGTCTGCGCGGGTCCTGGGATGCGCAGGAAGCGAAGCGCCTGCGGAACCAGCTTGTGGAGTATGACGGCTATCTGCAGGAGATGCGGAAGGCAAATATGAAGAACGTGGAAACGCTGGACGTGATACAGCGCTATACGGATAAAAGCGCCGCCGGAATCCAGTCCCTGACGGAGGAGAGCGCCGCCGGGATGCAGAAGCTGGCGGAAGAAAGCCTGCAGGGAATCCAGCAGCTCGGACAGGAATGTTCATCCGGACTGCGCAGATTTTCATCGGCCGGAGAAGCGAATCTGAATCAGGTATCGCAGGAAGCGCTGGACAAAATAGAGAACCTTTCGGAGAAATCCCTGCAGCAGCTGAATGAAGCGGCGGAGAAGAATGCCCGGCTGATCCATCAGCTCACCGAAGAAGGGCTTGCCAAAATTCAGGAGGTCAACGACCGGAATCTGGAAGCTGCGAAGCGGGTGGATGAGATCGGTCAGATGCTTGCCGCTCAGACGGAGAGCCTGCGCGAGATGCAGAAGCAGGCGGATGACTTCAATCACAGGGAAAACGTAAAGGTGTACCGGAACGTACAGGCTGTTGTGGTGGAAGAGGTAAAGAATCAGACGCAGGAGCTGAAGGCTGCGGAAAAGGGAACGAGAATTCTCCTGATTTTCACGCTGGCGGCTTCGCTTGCGAATGTGGCGCTGTTTATTCTGCAGATACTGGGAATACTTGGAATATGAGAAAAGAAGAGAAGAAGCAGCCCCGGAGGGAAGTGCGGGATGCGGAAAAGAAGCAGGAATGGAAGCCGGGCAACATGCTCTACCCGCTTCCTGCCGTCATGGTGAGCTGTGCGGACAGAAAGGGCAATACTAATATCCTGACGGTTGCCTGGGCGGGAACCGTCTGCACCAATCCGCCCATGCTTTCCATTTCCGTGCGGCCGGAGAGATATTCCTGCGGGATGATCCGGGAAACCGGGGAATTCGTGGTGAATCTGACGACGGAAAAGCTTGTCCGCGCAACGGATCTGTGCGGGGTAAAGAGCGGCAGGGATGTGAATAAATGGGAGGCGGCGGGGCTGACTCCTGTACCTGCTAAACAGGTGAAGGCTCCCCTGATCGGAGAATCCCCGGTGAATCTGGAATGCCGGGTGGAGAAGGAAATTGCTCTGGGAAGTCATATCATGTTTCTTGCGAGAGTGGTCTCGGTGAGCGTGGATGAAGCCTGGCTGGATGAGAAGGGAAGTTTTCATCTGGAATGGGCGAAGCCGATCTGCTACTCCCATGGGAAATATTTTCAGCTGGGAAAAGAGATCGGAAAATTCGGCTTCAGCGTAGCGAAAACAGCGAAGAAAAAAACGGGGCAGAAGCGCTGACAAGGCTGCATATTTTTGGGAAAAACAGATTTCATGGAAAGTATAACGAAATATTATAAAAGAATAAGGGCACAGTTTCTGATGACGGCGTTCTGCATCCTTGCAGCCGCTGTCCTTTTTGTGCCATCCTTCCCGGCGTTTGAGCGGGAGGAAAACAACGTATATGAGATCAGGCTGAACGGAGAAGCGGTAGGACTGACGGAAAATCCGGAGGAAGCGGAAGAACTGCTGGCGCAGGCGAGGGCAGCGGCCGTTTCAGGCAGCAAAGAGATGGTTTTCATGGAAGCCGAACTCGAACTGGAGGGCCGGAGCATGCTGTTCGGACGTGTGGACGGACAGGAGACAATACGGGAAAAGATGCAGAGTATTCTGGAAAACAGCGTTCTTGATACCATGCAGCGGGCCTATACGGTTAAAATCAACGAATATACCGTCAATCTGCGTTCCAGCGATGAGGTGCTTTCCCTTCTGAATGCCTGTCTGGATGAATATGATACGGAGGATATATACACGGCCGAGCTGAATGTGGATCCGGGAAGGGAGCTGAACGTGCTGACCGCATCCATCCGGCGGTCGGAAGAACTTGAGACGGAAGAGGGAGCGGACGGAGCCGGCCTGAGCACTTTCTTTGAAGAAGTGTTCGCACAGGCAGAACCGGCAGCCGCACAGAATTTTGAGGATCTGGATTACGGACTGGTCGATCTGGAATTCGCGGATACCGTGGAAGTGGTGGAGGCTTATCTGATGGAAGAGGAGCTTACCCCTCTGGAAGAAGCGGTGGAGCAGGTGATGAATGAGCAGGCAAAAGAAGAAATCTACGAGGTTCAGCCCGGGGACACGCTTTCCGAGATCGCGCTGGAGCACTCTCTGCCCATGGAAGACCTGATCGCGATCAATCCTTCTCTGGAGGACGAGAATTCCACCATCCGGGCGGGAGAGGATCTGATCATTACGGTTCCGGAACCGGAGCTTTCCATCATTCACAGAGAACTTGTCTATGAGGAGGAAAATTATAACGCGCCCGTGGAATATGTGGACGTGGACGAATGGTATACCAATCAGGAGGAAACGGTACAGGAGCCTTCTGAAGGCCACAGAAAGGTGGCTGCGGTCAAAACCTACCGGAACGACCAGGAGGTTTCCGAGGAAATCGTTCTGGAAGAGGTGGATTATGAGGCAGTCCCGCGGATTGTCCGCCGGGGGACAAGGGTGCCGCCTACCTTTATCAAGCCGATCTCCGGCGGCGTCCTGACCTCCAGCTACGGAAGGAGAAACGCGCCCACGGCGGGAGCCTCCACCAATCATCAGGGAACGGACTGGGCCACGCCGGTGGGAACGGCAGTCGTGGCTTCCTGCGGCGGCACGGTGACCAGGGCCGGCTGGGCCAGCGGGTACGGCTATGTGGTATATATCCAGCACGAGGGCGGCAGAGAAACCCGCTATGCCCATCTGAGCAGAGTCCTGGTGAGCGTGGGAGAACAGGTGGAACAGGGAGAACGGATCGCCCTCAGCGGCAACACAGGCAGAAGCACAGGACCGCACCTTCACTTTGAGATCCGCATTAACGGTGTGGCCGTTAACGCTGTGGATTATCTGGAGTGAGGCTATTTACAAACCGGAAAAATGTGATATAATCGCATTTGGATTTATGGCTGGCATAATTTTTGTATACATGGTATAATATTTCAAATATTCTATGTCAGATTTTACTAAACAGAGTTTTGCATAAAGAAAAATCAACGGTTCATAATAGTTTTTAAGGAAGCCGTCCGAACATGGAAACGGGCGGCATGGATAACGGTTCGGGGCGGCATCCGCAATCTGTTCCCGTGAGAGTAATGCGGAATGCCTGTGTTTGATAGAGGGATGTTTGTCGCATCCCGGATAAGGATGAAGATGGAACAATATGTTGTTTGCGGCGGGAATCCGCTGGTGGGCGAGGTGGAAATCGGCGGCGCGAAAAACGCTGCGCTTGCGATTCTTGCGGCTTCGGTAATGACGGATGAGACGGTTCTGATTGAAAATATGCCTGACGTGCGTGATACGAACATTCTTCTTCAGGCAATGCAGAGTATCGGAGTTCTTGTGAAACGGGTGGACAGGCATACGGTACAGATCAACGGAGGACAGATTCATGACCTCGTGATCGAGGACGATTATATCAAGAAGATCCGTGCCTCCTACTATCTGCTGGGAGCGCTTCTCGGAAAGTACAGGAAGGCGGAAGTGGCTCTTCCCGGCGGCTGTAACATCGGAAGCCGTCCAATCGACCAGCACATCAAGGGATTTAAGGCGCTGGGGGCAGACGTGCGTATCGAACATGGCCTGATCATCACGGAAGCGGAGACCCTGAAGGGGTGTCATCTGTACATGGACGTGGTCAGCGTGGGGGCGACCATCAATGTCATGATGGCGGCGGCCCTTGCGGACGGTCTTACCATCATCGAGAACGCCGCAAAGGAACCCCATGTGGTGGATCTCGCCAATTTCCTGAACAGCATGGGAGCGAACATCAAGGGCGCGGGAACGGATGTGATCCGGATCCGCGGCGTGGAAAAGCTCCATAAGACAGAATACACCATCATCCCCGACCAGATCGAGGCCGGTACCTTCATGTTCGCGGCAGCGGCCACCAGAGGGGATGTGACGGTGAAGAATGTGATTCCCAAGCATCTGGAATCCATCAGCGCGAAGCTGATGGAAATCGGCTGCGATGTGGAAGAAGCGGACGATGCGGTAAGGGTTGTGGCTTCCAGACCTCTGACCCATACCCATGTGAAGACACTGCCTTATCCCGGATTTCCTACGGACATGCAGCCGCAGATTACGGTGACGCTGGGGCTGTCTCAGGGAACGAGCATTGTGACGGAGAGTATTTTTGAGAACCGGTTCAAATATGTGGACGAGCTGACCAGAATGGGAGCAAATATCAAGGTGGAAGGAAATACCGCCATCATTGATGGGGTGTCCCGTTATACCGGTGCGGGAATTACGGCTCCGGATCTGCGCGCGGGCGCGGCTCTGGTGATTGCCGCTCTTGCGGCGGAGGGCGTTTCCACCGTGGACGATATCCGCTACATCGAGAGAGGATACGAGAATTTCCCGGAGAAGCTGCGCGGCCTTGGCGCGCAGATTGAGAAGGTGGACAGCGAGCGCGATGTGAAAAAATTTCGCTTTAAGGTGAGCTGAAGTGTTTTTTTTGAGCAAATATGCATCAGTGGCTATTGACAGACGATGCATATTGGTGTAGTCTAGGGAGCGTAGTCAGTAGTCGGATAAGAAAATTCAATATTGTATCTATCTCTTATTCAGAGTGGTGGAGGTACATAGGACCTGTGAAGCCACGGCAACCCCTGATAAGGAAGGTGCCTGCCTGAGCGAGTAATCGAACAATAAGAGGATTTGATTATCATTTTTATCGGGTCCGCTTATAGCGGGTCCGAATTTTTTTTAGGAGGAATGTATGGAAAAACATCTGTTTACTTCGGAGTCAGTCACAGAGGGACATCCTGATAAGATGTGTGACGCGATTTCTGATGCGGTGCTGGACGCGCTGATGGAGAAAGATCCCATGAGCCGTGTGGCCTGCGAGACCTGCACGACCACCGGACTGGTGATGGTGATGGGTGAAATTACCACTAACGCGTATGTGGACATCCAGAAGATCGTCCGCGATACGGTGCGCGAAATCGGCTATACAAAATCTGATTATGGGTTCGATGCCAACACCTGCGGCGTGATGGTGGTTCTGGACGAACAGTCTTCCGATATCGCCATGGGCGTTGACAAGGCGCTTGAGGCGAAGCAGGAAGAAGCGGCCGGAAAGGGCGCAGAGCACGGCATGAGCGAGGATGAGCTGGACGCCATCGGCGCCGGAGACCAGGGTATGATGTTCGGTTACGCGACCAACGAGACGGATGAATATATGCCCTATCCCATCTGCCTGGCCCATAAACTCACCAGACAGCTTACAAAGGTGCGCAAGGACGGCACCCTGCCCTACCTTCGTCCAGACGGAAAGAGCCAGGTTACTGTGGAGTATGATGAAAATGACAGGCCCGTGCGCCTGGAGGCAGTGGTGCTTTCCACCCAGCATGATCCGGACGTGACCCAGGAACAGATCCATGCGGACATAAAAAAGTATGTATTTGATCCGGTGCTCCCGGCAGAACTTCTGGATGAGAACACCAAATATTTCATCAATCCCACCGGACGCTTCGTGATCGGCGGCCCTCACGGCGACAGCGGCCTGACCGGACGTAAGATCATTGTGGACACCTACGGCGGTTACGCCCGTCACGGCGGTGGAGCCTTCTCCGGCAAGGACTGCACCAAGGTGGACCGCTCCGCGGCCTATGCGGCCCGTTATGCGGCAAAGAACATCGTTGCCGCAGGTCTTGCTGATAAATGCGAGATTCAGCTTTCCTACGCCATCGGTGTGGCACATCCCACATCCATTATGGTAGATACATACGGGACGGGAAAGGTTTCCGATGAAAAGCTGGTGGAAATCATCCGTGAAAACTTCGATCTGCGTCCCGCCGGCATCATCCGCATGCTCGACCTGCGCCGTCCGATTTACAAACAGACGGCGGCATACGGCCACTTCGGCCGCAACGATCTGGATCTCCCCTGGGAGAGGCTGGATAAGGTGGAAACGCTGAAGAAATATCTGTAATATGAATTTCTGCCGGGCGGCCAGGCGCCCGGCGGATAACAAAATCTCCCATTATTATCCCCCTGAACGCAATGACGTATGTTTTTTGGACTATGGCATGTGAGTCCAGGGGGGATTTTTTAGGAGCGAGTCAAAATTACCTAACAAAATGAGTCATTTTCCCATAATGTCTATGTAGGTAGATGATCGATATATAGACAGGGGAAAAGGCACTTGAACGACAGATTGCGGGAACTCCGGCAGGAGCGGGGATGGACGCAGCGGTCTGAACTATAATGAAAAGTATGAAAAGACAATTCTCCGGTACAATATCAGTTTAAGAGACGGACGGGGAATCGCGGTGGGAGATCAGGGGCTGCCGGTGGAATTTTACGGAAATATATTCGCCTTTGACAAAACCGCGGCTCTCTGTGTGGGAAAAAGCGGCAGGAGTTTTCACTTCCGGGATAATCTTTTCCTGCTCAGAGAGAAACCTTCCGATCACTGGGGAGAAGCGGAAATGAGCGGGAACCAGTATGCCGCGCAGGTCTGCATGTGGGATATGCAGGGAACTATGGGAGACGGGCTGGATGCGGCGGAGATGCTCCGGGAGGTTCATGACGGCAGAGAATGGCTGGAAGAAAAGTGGGGAGCGCTGAGCCGGTTTTCCGGAAAGGCTTGAAGAAAGGGAGCTGTTCTGAAAGGAGCGGCTCCTTTTTATTTTAAATTAATTCAGATCGGAATATTCGTTGTAGCCCTGATCGGTCTCATACGTGAGATTCTCAGGGATAGAAAGAAATAGCCGCCACTACCTGCAATAGTGACGGCTGGCCTTTAAAAGGTTGATGTTACAATATTGACAGGGGAGGCCGTATGTCTCTGGCATTCCCTTTTTCTATGATTACTGTATCACATTCTTAAGCCTGATGCAAGACAGCGACCCTGAATTTCCGGGAGAGAAGCCGGGCTCCCGTTACTGTTCACTGGCAAGCCAGCGAACAATAACCCGGCCCGTCATTCCAGATCGCCTGTGGCGATGGACGGGCCGGATTCAGGCCGTAACACTTTCCTTACGTGCCGGTCAGCAAGTGACCGGCACTGTCCTGAACAGTAACGGACTCCGAACTGAACAGCGGCTTGCGCCCACCGTTTCCATGGTGTAAGATAGAATATATTTGAAATGCCGCCTTTGGCGGCAGAAATGAGGCCGGCACGAACCACAGGTTCGTGCCAAAGAACGGCTGACGCCGTTCTTTTATGATTAAAATGCCGCCTGCGGCGGCGAAGAAAAGAGGTAATTATGGAATTGTGCGCATCCTGTATCCGCTGTGTGATGGACAGGCAGGAGGAACGGGTCAGAGGAGTTGGAACGGACAGACAGCAGAGCGATTATCTGCGCGGTGTGGCCGGAGTGATTTCGCAGGCTGCCCCGACGGATTCTGCCCCTGTACTGGTGGATCGGATCAACCGGGTATATGAAGAAATTTTCGGGCCGGCGGAGGACTACGCGAAGATCAAGAAGGAATTTAATGGACTGATGCTTTCGCTGGTGCCGGATCTGAAGAAGAAGATAGAAGAGAAGGAAGAGGCTGAACGTCTGCATGCAGCCATGCTGTACGCAAGAGCGGCCAATTACATTGATTTCGGTATGGCGGGCGCGGTGGAGAAGGAAACGCTGCTTTCGCTTCTGGACCGGGCGGCCGGAGAACAGCTGGATGAGAAAACGTGGGAAGCCTTTCTTTCCGATCTGGAGAAGGCCCGCAGCCTGGTTTATGTGACGGACAACTGCGGTGAGGTGGTCTGCGACCGTCTGGTGATCGAAGAGCTTTCCCGACGGTTCCCGTCCCTTTCCGTTACGGTTCTGGTGCGCGGACAGGACGCGCTGAACGACGCCACCAGGGAGGACGCCGCACAGGTTGGGCTGGACAGTGTTGCAGATATTGCAGATAACGGCTGTGGCGTGGCGGGAACGCCTCTGGAGTACGTGGGAGAGGCTGCGAGAGGGCTGCTGGAAGGCGCGGATGTGATCCTTTCCAAGGGACAGGGAAATTTTGAGACCATGCACGGCTGCGGCTTGAACGTTTACTATTCTTTTCTCTGCAAATGTGAATGGTTCCAGAAGCGCTTTGGCATGGAAAAGAACAGAGGCGTGTTCATAACGGAAAAAGATGCCGCCTGATCAGCGGCAGAAGAATTGAGGTAAACATGGCATTTGCGCATCTTCATGTTCATACGGAGTACAGTCTTCTGGACGGCTCCAACAAAATAAAGGAATATGTCCGCCGGGTGAAGGAGCTTGGCATGGACAGCGCCGCCATCACCGATCACGGGGTGATGTACGGCGTTATTGATTTTTACCGGGCGGCGAAGGAAGCGGGAATCAAGCCCATCATCGGCTGTGAGGTGTACGTGGCGCCGAATTCCCGGTTTGATCGGGAGGCGACCGGAGGAGACGATCGGTACTACCATCTGGTGCTGCTGGCGGAGAACAACACGGGATATGCCAATCTGATGAAAATCGTCAGCCGCGGTTTCACGGAGGGCTTTTACTATAAGCCCCGTGTGGATATGGAGCTTCTGAAGCAGCACCATGAGGGAATCATCGCCCTTTCCGCCTGCCTGGCGGGAGAGGTGGCGAGAGGCATCCAGAAAGGTCTGGTGGACGAGGCGAAAAAGGCGGCGCTGAAATACCAGGAATGCTTCGGAAAGGGGAATTTTTTCCTGGAGCTGCAGGACCATGGGATTCCGGCACAGCGGCTGGTGAATACCACCCTGCTTTCCATGAGTAAGGAACTGGACATCCCGCTGGTGGTCACCAACGACGTGCATTACACGTATCCGGAGGATGAAAAGCCCCACGATATCCTGCTGTGTATCCAGACCGCGAAGAAGCTTTCCGATGAGGACCGGATGCGCTATGAGGGTGGCCAGTATTATGTGAAGAGCGAGGAGGAGATGAAGGGGCTCTTTCCCTATGCCTGGGAGGCGGTGGAGAACACCCAGGCCATCGCGGACCGGTGCAACGTGGAAATCGAGTTCGGCGTGACGAAACTGCCGCATTTCGAAGTGCCGGAAGGGTACACTTCGGAAACCTATCTGTATAAGCTGTGTGAGGACGGCCTTGCGGAGCGTTATCCCGATGACGATGGCGCTCTGCAGAAGCGTCTGGACTATGAGCTTTCCGTCATCAAACAGATGGGCTATGTGGATTATTTCCTGATCGTATGGGATTTCATCAATTATGCCAGAAGAAACGGAATTGCGGTGGGGCCGGGGCGCGGCTCGGCGGCGGGGAGCATCGTGGCCTACTGCCTGAAAATCACCAACATCGATCCCATCCGCTACAATCTGCTGTTCGAGCGTTTCCTGAATCCGGAGCGTGTGTCCATGCCGGATATTGATATCGACTTCTGCTTCGAAAGGAGGCAGGAGGTCATCGATTACGTGGGAAGAAAATACGGGCAGGAGAAGGTGGTGCAGATCGTCACCTTCGGTACCATGGCGGCCAAGGGCGTGATCCGCGACGTGGGCCGGGTGATGGACCTTCCCTACGCCTATGTGGACGGAATCGCCAAGATGATTCCCAATGAGCTGAACATCACCATCGACCGGGCGCTGCAGATCAATCCGGAGCTGAGGAAGCTGTATGAAACGGACGGTCAGGTAAAAGAGCTGATCGACATGAGCAAGCGTCTGGAAGGTCTGCCCCGGCACACCTCCATGCATGCGGCGGGGGTTGTGATCTGTCCGGAGAGCGCGGACAACTATGTGCCTCTTTCCAGAGGAAGCGACGGCAGCATCACCACCCAGTTCACCATGACCACCCTGGAGGAGCTGGGCCTTCTGAAAATGGACTTCCTGGGCCTGCGTACCCTGACCGTGATCCAGAACGCGGCCGAGATGGTGAAGAAGGATAAGGGCATCGAGCTGGACATGGATCACATCGACTTTAATGATAAGGCGGTTCTGGACTCCATCGGCACGGGCCGGACGGACGGCGTGTTCCAGCTGGAAAGCGGCGGTATGAAAAACTTCATGAAGGAGTTGAAACCCCAGAATCTGGAGGATGTCATCGCCGGAATTTCCCTGTATCGTCCCGGCCCCATGGATTTCATTCCCAAGTACATCCGGGGAAAAAATAATTCGGCCAGCATCACCTATCTCTGTCCGCAGCTGGAACACATCCTGGAGCCCACCTACGGCTGTATTGTCTATCAGGAGCAGGTCATGCAGATCGTGCGGGATCTGGGCGGCTACACCATGGGAAGAAGCGACCTGGTGCGCCGTGCCATGAGTAAGAAAAAGCAGTCCGTGATGGAAAAGGAGCGAAACAATTTCATCTATGGAAATGAGGAGGAAGGCGTTCCCGGCTGTGTGAAAAACGGAATCTCCGCGGAGGTGGCAGGAGAAATCTATGACGAGATGATGGATTTTGCCAAGTACGCCTTCAACAAGTCCCACGCGGCCTGCTACGCGGTGGTGGCCTATCAGACCGCCTGGCTGAAATATTACTATCCGGTGGAATTCATGGCGGCGCTCATGACCTCCGTGATCGATAACCCCAAAAAGGTATCGGAGTATATTCTCACCTGCCGGAATATGGGAATCAAAATCCTTCCGCCGGATGTGAATGAGGGCGAAATCGGCTTTTCCGTATCCGGAGACTCCATCCGCTACGCGCTGACCGCCATCAAGGGAATCGGAAGGCCCGTGATCGAGCAGCTTCTTCGGGAGAGAAGGGAGCGGGGAGTTTTTACCAGCCTGCAGGATTTCATCACCCGCATGATGGATACGGAAGTGAATAAACGGACGGTGGAGAATTTCATCAAGGCCGGCGCCTTCGACGGGCTTGGCGGAACGAGAAAGCAGTTCATGGGCGTGTTTGTTCAGATGATGGATGCGGGGCTGCAGAACAAAAAGAATAATCTTGCCGGACAGATGAGCCTGTTCGATCTGGTCAGCGAGGAAGAAAAGAGCGAATATGAGATCCGGCTGCCTGATGTGGGAGAATATTCCAGAGAGATCCTGCTGGGATTTGAAAAGGATGTGCTCGGCATCTATGTCAGCGGCCATCCGCTGGAGGAATATGCGCAGACCTGGAAAAAGCATATTACCCGGACCACCGCCGATTTTGCTCTGGATGAAGAAACCGGAGAGATAAACGCGAAGGATCAGGAGCGCGTGGTCATCGGCGGCCTGATCACGGAAAAGAAGATCAAATATACCAAAAAGGATCAGGTGATGGCGTTTCTCACCCTGGAGGATCTGGTGGGAAGCGTGGAAGTCGTTGTTTTCCCGCGGGTTTACGAACAGGAGAGCAGCAAGCTGACGGAAGAATCGAAGGTGTTTATCCGTGGACGGGTGGATGCCGCAGAGGACCGGGATGGAAAGGTGATCTGCGAGTCCGTCCAGGCCTTCGACGAGGTGCGTCGCACCCTCTGGATCAAGTTTCCCACGAAAGCCGCCTATGAGGAAGCGGAACAGACGCTTTTTGACGCGCTCGCCGCTTCGGACGGAAACGACGGCGTGGTGATCTATGTGGAGAATCCCCGTGCGAAGAAAAATCTGCCGCCCAACCGGAACGTAAAGGCGGACAGGGAGCTGGTGGAAAAGCTTTCCGGCATGTTCGGAGAGGAGAATGTGAAGGTGGTCTGAAGGAAATGGCATTTTCTGGTTCTGAAATGATTTCCCGGTGAAAGCCTTGCTTCCTGTTTTTTAATATAGTATAATAGACATAGAAAAAGGGAAAGCCAGAGACATATGGCCTACCCGTTCTAGTTAATGGATTTACCTCAGATGAGGACAGCCGTCACTATTGCTGGTAGTGGCGGCTATTTCTTTCCATCGAAGATCGTATAACATAATCCCACGATGGTGGCAATGAGTATACAAAACTGAAATAAGTCAGCATATGTAACCATTGGCTTTCCCTCCTTTCTCTTTCGATTCCGGAGGGACAACCCCTCCGTTCAATAGACAACGAAGGGCAGGCCGCCTGTTATGTTCTCTGGTTTCCCATGCATTTAATATAACATATCTGAAACGTTTTATCAAACTGTTTTAATTTTAATTTCATTGAATTTGAAATTCAAAATTAAGAGGGTGTATCCCGAAAAATCCATGATGCACCGAACAAAATTTCAGGCTCCCATCCGGGCAGTCAGGCAAACCACACAAAGCCTGCTGCCCGGATGGGAGCCTGTGAAGTTTCATTTAATCCAGCTCCAGCGCGCCGGTATACAGCTGATAGTAAGTACCCTTGAGCTTGATCAGATCCTCATGGGTGCCGCGCTCGATGATGCGTCCATGGTCGAGTACCATGATGGCATCGGCATTCTGTACGGTGGACAGACGGTGCGCGATGACGAAGGTGGTGCGGCCCATCATCAGGGCGTCCATGCCGCGCTGAACGATTGCCTCCGTATGGGTATCGATGGAACTGGTCGCCTCATCCAGAATCATGACAGGCGGATCCGCAACGGCCGCACGGGCGATGGCAAGCAGCTGCCTCTGGCCCTGACTCAGGTTCGCGCCGTTTCCGGTCAGCATGGTGTTGTAGCCGTCGGGCAGGCGGCGGATGAAGTCGTCGGCGCCCGCCAGTCTTGCAGCGCCGATACAGTCGGCATCCGGCGCATCCAGATTGCCGTAACGGATGTTTTCCATGACGGTGCCGGTGAAGAGGTTGGTATCCTGCAGCACGATGCCGAGACTGTGGCGCAGGTCGGCCTTTTTGATCTTGTTGATGTTGATTCCGTCATAGCGGATCTTTCCGTCGGCAATATCGTAGAACCGGTTGATCAGGTTGGTGATGGTCGTCTTGCCCGCGCCGGTGGAACCCACAAACGCAACCTTCTGTCCCGGCTTGGCGTAGAGCGAAATATCATGCAGCACGATCTTCTCGGGCACATAGCCGAAGTCCACATCGAAGAAGCGGACATCGCCCTGCAGGCGGGTATAGGTAACGGTGCCGTCGTGATGCGGGTGCTTCCAGGCCCAGATGTTGGTGCGTTCGCTGCATTCCTCCAGCGTGCCGTCGGATTTTTCTCTGGCATTGACCAGGGTGACATATCCATCGTCCGTTTCGGCCTCTTCATCCAGAAGCGCGAAGATCCGGTGCGTACCCGCAAGACCCATGACAACCATGTTGACCTGGTTGGATACCTGGCCGATGGCGCCGGCAAACTGTTTGGTCATGTTCAGAAAGGGAACGACGATGCTGATGTTCAGCGCCATACCGGAAATGCTCAGGTTGGGAGCGCCGGCAAGCAGCAGGCTTCCGCCTACCAGGGCAACGATCACGTATACGACGTTTCCGATGTTTCCGAGAAGGGGCATCAGAATGTTGGCATAGCGGTTGGCCTTTTCGGAATTTTCAAACAGTTCATCGTTTACCTTATCAAAATCAGCTTTTGCGCCTTCTTCGTGGCAGAAAACCTTAATGACCTTCTGGCCGTTCATCATTTCCTCCACAAAACCCTCTGTGCGGGCGATGGAAATCTGCTGCTGCAGGAAATAACGGGAGGAATGACCGCTGACATAACGGGTGACAAGGGTCATGATGATCACCCCGCAGACCACTACCAGCGCCAGCCAGATACTGTAGTATAACATGATGCAGAAAACGCTGATCAGGGTTACTGCCGAAATCATCAGCTGCGGCAGACTCTGGCTGATCATCTGGCGCAGGGTATCAATATCATTGGTATAAAAACTCATGATATCGCCGTGATTGTGCGTATCAAAATAGCGGATGGGCAGATCCTGCATGTGATCGAACATTTTTTTCCGCAGCTTGGCCAGCGTACCCTGTGTGATGATGGCCATCAGCTGGGTATAGGCCACGTTTGCCAGAAGGCTGATGCCGTACAGGATCAGCAGAAGAGTCAGAAGCATGAAAATGGTTCCGGAAGCGGAAGCCCAGTCCCCGCTTTCATAGGTATCCTCCACAACCGCGATGGCATTCTGCATGAACACGGAAGGGATGGAACTTACAATCGCGTTAATGAGAATGCAGACCAAGGTGATCGGAAGAAGCACCGGGTAAAAGCTGAATACGGTACGGATCAGGCGGGGAAGAACGCCTTTGGGAGCGCGTCTGCCGCGTGCAGTGGATTCAGTGGAATTAGTTGCCATCCTTGTCACCTCCTACTCGATTCTGGGATGTATACAGATCACGATATACCTCGTTGGATGCAAGCAGCTCCTCGTGGGTGCCGATGGCGCTGATACGGCCGCCCTTCATCAGAATGATACGGTCGGCATCCTGGACGCTGGCCACACGCTGAGCGATGATGATTTTGGTGGTTTCCGGAATGAATTCACGGAAGCCCTTGCGGATCAGCGCGTCGGTGCGGGTATCCACCGCGCTGGTGGAATCATCCAGAATGAGGATTTTCGGATTTTTCAGAAGGGCGCGCGCAATACACAGACGCTGCTTCTGACCGCCGGAAACATTGGTACCGCCCTGCTCGATCCAGGAGTCATACTTGTTCGGGAACTGCTGAATGAACTCGTCGGCCTGGGACAGGCGGCAGGCCTCTTCTATTTCGGCATCTGTTGCGTTGGGATTACCCCAGCGGAGATTGTCCTTGATGGTACCGGAAAACAGTACGTTTTTCTGGAGAACTACGGCAACCTGGTTGCGCAGGGCTTCCAGATCATATTTGCGCACGTCCACGCCGCCCACTTTCACACAGCCCTCCGTCACGTCGTACAGACGGGGAATGAGCTGAATCAGGGAGGACTTGGAGGAACCGGTTCCGCCAAGAATACCGATGACCTCACCTGATCTGATATGCAGATCGATATCGGAAAGCGCCATGCGGTCGGCCTTTCTGGAGTATTTGAAGCTGACGTTGTCAAAATCAACGGAACCGTCCTTCACTTCCGTCAGGCCGCCCTCCGGACTTTTCAGCGTGCTTTCCTCACTGAGAACTTCAACAATACGTTCTGCGGATTCGGCGGACATGGTAATCATTCCGAAGACCATGGAGAGCATCATCAGACTCATCAGGATCTGGAAGCTGTAAGTCAGCATGGAAGACATCTGGCCCACGTTAAGATCCAGCCCCCGGCTGGTGATGACGGTGTAGGAACCGTAGGACATGACAAAAGCCATTCCGGCATACACACAGATCTGCATCATCGGGCTGTTAATGGCCATAATGCGTTCCGCCTTCGTGAAATCTTTCTGAACATTTTCCGCTGCGGCACCAAATTTTTTCTTTTCATAGTCCTCACGTACATAGGACTTGACCACGCGCATGGCCTGAATGTTTTCCTGTACCGAATCGTTCAGCGCATCGTATTTGCGGAAAACCTTACGGAACAGAGGGGTGGCAGAGCGGATCACGAAAAACAGGCCGATGCCCAGAAGCGGAATGGTGAACAGGAAGATCACGGCAAGCCGTCCGCCCATGATAAAGCCCATCGCAAAGGAAAAAATCAGCATCAGGGGGCAGCGGATAGCAATCCGGATGATCATCATGTAAGCCATCTGCACGTTTGTAATGTCTGTGGTCAGACGGGTGACCAGGCTGGATACCAGGAATTTATCGATGTTTTCAAAGGAATACCCCTGGATTTTGTAAAACATATCTTTGCGAAGATTTCTCGCAAAGCCTGCGGATGCGGTGGCACAGGTTGCGCCTGCCGCGCCTCCGAAAATCAATGAGATAACAGACATGGCGATCAGGACCGCGCCGTACTGAGCAATGACGTTCATGGAACAGCCCGCCTGCATCTGACTGACCAGATTGGCAATGATAAATGGAATGATACATTCCATAATGACCTCCACCGTTACCAGCAGAGGGGTCAGGATCGAAGCTTTCTTATATTCGCGGATGCTTCGTGCCAGGACTTTAATCATTGGTGATAAACCTCCTTTTGCTTTTTCTCTTCCTTAAATTGCTGAAGCGGCACATCGGGCAGGGAGCCGTTGGTACAACAGCAGGCCTTTCCATCCCAGTCGTCCAGGTTGCGGAGCATCTGTTCTGCCATTTCCCGGAACATGAGAATCTGTCCGTCGGTCAGACCGCGCGTGAGCAGGCGGTCCGTTTCTCTCAGACAGGCGCTGACCTGCGCGTTAAGCTCGAAGGCGCGCTGTGTTGGCACCAGACTTTTCAGCCGCGCGTCGCTGGCAACGCTTTCCCGGATAATGATGCCGTTTTTCTCCAGAAGCTGCAGAATTCCCGTCGCAGTCGAACGACTCAGACCGAATGCATTTTCGATATCACGCTGAAAAACAGGGCCCTCCTCACAGTGCTTGAGGATGTAATAGATGACCCGGCTCTGTACGCCGGTAATGCCAAGATTCAGAAAAGCCGCGTCAAGACGGGCTTTTACCTTGTGCGACAGCAGATTGATCCATGCGCCGCAGTCTTTTTCCACATCAATCCCCCCTTTCTTAAAAAAGCTGATTGATATTGTTAGGATGCGAACGATATAATATCTCAATTCTGTACCCCGTGTCAAGAGGGAAAACGGATGTTTATGCACCGGTTTTGTTCTTTGAGATAAAAGAAAGGCATTTCCATAATTCTTTACAAGAAAATGATTGAAAAGGGGTTATTTATAGATTAAAATAGACACAGAGTATGGACAAGGATCGGTGTATGAATTCGATAGACGGGAGGAAGGATGTATGGCGAAGTCGATTAAAACGATAGGGATCCTGACGAGCGGCGGAGATGCGCCGGGAATGAACGCGGCAATCCGCGCTGTGGCGAGAAAAGCGCTTTCCAACGGCGTGAAGGTAAAGGGAATCAAGAGAGGCTATCAGGGGCTTTTAAATGAAGAGATCGTCGATATGGAGGCGAGAAGCGTTTCCGATATCATTCAGAGAGGCGGAACGATTCTCGGAACGGCGCGCTGCATGGAATTCAAGACGGAGGAAGGTCAGCAGAAGGGTGCGGATATCTGTCACAAGCACGGAATCGACGGCCTGGTGGTTATTGGTGGAGACGGCTCCTATATGGGTGCACGGGCGCTTTCCAGGCACGGGATCAATACGGTCGGTCTTCCCGGAACCATTGACCTGGATATTGCATGCACGGATTATACCATCGGTTTTGATACGGCTGTAAACACTGCCATGCAGGCTATTGATAAGGTAAGAGATACCTCCTCTTCCCATGAAAGGTGCAGCATCATCGAGGTTATGGGAAGAAATGCGGGGTACATCGCTCTCTGGTGCGGCGTCGCGAACGGAGCGGAGGACATCCTCCTTCCGGAGAAATACGACTATAACGAGCAGAACATCATCAATAACATCATCAGTAACAGAAAACGGGGCAAGACCCACCATCTGATTATCAATGCGGAGGGAATCGGACATTCCACCTCCATGGCGAGAAGAATTGAGGCTGCCACGGGCGTGGAGACCAGAGCGACGATCCTGGGCTACATGCAGAGAGGCGGAAGTCCGACCTGTAAGGACAGATACTACGCTTCCATCATGGGCTGCCTGGCGGCGGATATTCTTTGTGAAGGAAAGACAAACCGGGTAATCGGATACCGCGGCGGCAAATTTGTTGACTTTGATATTGAGGAAGCGCTGGCGATGCAGAAGGATATTCCTGAATACGAGTACAGGATCAGCAAGCTGCTCGCCATCTGACCATATGGGGAGCGGACGGAAAGCCGCGACAGTCTGCCGGATGAAAGAAGATGAGACAACGGTGCGCTATGCGTGCCGTTGTTTTCGTAATATGCCCGGAGGACGGCTGCATGGATGGGCAAATCTGCCTGCACAGACATGCGGATATCCGGCGGACACGCGGCGGAAGCGGCGGACCGGGACGCTCCGGAACGGAGAACGGTATGATCACATCGCTGTCAAACAGCAGAGTAAAAAATGTAACGGCGCTGAACAGAAAGGCCAAAGAGAGAAAAAGCCAGGGAAAATATGTGGTGGAAGGCATCAAGATGTTTCTGGAGGCGCCGGAGGCGGAAATCGAGGAGATTTATGTATCCGAAAGCTTTGAAGAAGGATGCGGGAAAAATCCGCATGCTGCCTCCTGCCTGAAGAAACTGGGCAGGCTTTCCTTCGAGACCGTTTCAGACGAGGTATTTGCAAAAATGTCGGATACAGAGGCGCCCCAGGGAATCCTTTGCGTGATGAAAAAAAGGGAATATTCGGAAACGGATGTTCTGTCAGGGGCGGCTCCTCTGATCATGGTTCTGGAGGATATCCAGGACCCCGGAAATCTGGGAACGATTCTGCGCACGGCGGAAGGAGCAGGTGTCTGCGGCATATTATTGAGTACAGGCTGTGCGGATATCTATAACCCGAAAACGATCCGCTCCACCATGGGGAGCATCTACCGTGTTCCGTTTTCCTATGTATCTTCCATTTCGGAAACGGCGGAACGCATGAAGGCAGCAGGCATCCTTCTCTATGCTGCACATCTGCAGGGAAGCTTTAGCTATACGGAACCGGATTATACCAGAGGAAGCGCTTTTTTAATTGGAAACGAGGGAAACGGCCTCCGGCCGGAAACGGCGGCTCTGGCGGACTGCTTTATCCGGATTCCCATGAAAGGACAGGTAGAATCCCTCAATGCGGCGATGGCCGCCGGAATCCTTATGTATGAAGCGGTGAGACAAAGAAATTGCTGAAGAACATGCCGCCTGTCGGCGGCAGGAGGTGGAAATGAAGAAAAAAATAGGATTTATCGGACTCGGCAGCATGGCTTCGGCCATGATCGGCGGGATGCTTCGGAAAGAACTGGTGAAACCGGAGGATATTCTGGGAAACGCGAAAACGGAAAAAACAAGGCAGAAGGCGGAAGAAACCTGGGGAATTACCATTCTGCCGGACAATGCAGAAGTGGCCAGAAAAGCGGATATCGTTGTTCTGGCGGTAAAGCCTCAGTTTTTTGAAGAAGTGATCGGAGAACTGCGGGAACTGGGAGCGGATGCCTGGCAGAAAAAGCTGCTGATCAGTCTGGCACCCGGAAAAACCGTGGAGTGGTTTGAGAAAAGCTTCGGCTTTCCGGTTCCCATGATCCGTTGCATGCCCAATACCCCGGCTCTTGTGGGAGAGGGATGTACCGGCATGTGCGTATCCAATGGAATTACAGAGGAAGCGGCAGCGGAGGTAAAACAGCTGACGGACAGCTTTGGCAGGACGATCATGGTGCCGGAGAGGCTGATGGATGTGGTCGGCGCGGTGAGCGGCAGCTCTCCGGCCTTCGTTTTTCTGTTTATCGAAGCTCTGGCGGATGGCGCCGTTGCGGAGGGAATGCCACGGGCGCAGGCTTATGAACTGGCCGCGCAGGCGGTTCTTGGAAGCGCCAGGATGGTTCTGGAAACGGGAATGCATCCGGGAAAACTGAAGGATATGGTCTGCTCGCCTGGCGGGACCACAATCCAAGGCGTCCGGACGCTGGAGGAAAAGGGCTTTCGGGCTGCCGCCATGGACGCCGTCCTCGCCTGCGTTGAAAAGTCGAGGAAGCTGTAGGCGGCCGGAAAAGCAAAATGTTGTAATATTTGTAATATATTAATAAAATGTGAAAAGAGTTCAGGAAAAATGTCTTTTTCGTAAATGAAAATAAGCGAAAAAGACATTTTTATTATCCGTAAAACAGAAAACATGGCGAAATCATGAAAAAAACAGCTTTAAAAAGTAAACAGTATGTTCGCTTTGAAAGATATATTATTTCTTTATTTGGTTGAGAAGCGACGAAAAACAGCGAAAAATCAAGATATAATAGTAGTTGACAAAATTGTCTGATGCTGTTATGATAGCAATCGTAACATTTGTTAATAATTTTGTAACAAATGCGAAGAATTCCGCAGAGCGGACAGAATGGAGGTTGCTATGAACACGAACGGCAGAAGGCTGTGGATGCATGCGGCAGGAATGTTCACAGGAATGTTATTTCTGGGAATGGCATGTGAAACAACCGTTTTTGCAAGTGGTACTGTACCGGCAGATGCTTCCGGACAGATAACGGCGCTGGTGGAGACGGTGCCGGCAGATGTTTTACAGGAAGACACAGTACAGGAACCGGAGAGCGAAGCAGATGTTCTGACAACAGAGGGAACGGATGCAGCCAGTGCGAAAGAGCAGACTGAAGAGATACAGAAAGCTGCCAGAACGGCAGTGGAGGAACAGGTGAAGGCTGCACAGGAGGCAGCAGCCGCACAGGCGAAGGCAGTGCAGGAAGCGGCGGCAGCGCAGGCAAAAGCTGCACAGGAGGCAGCAGCCGCAGCGCAGAAAGCGGCGGCAGAGGCAGCAGCGAAGGCTGCTCAGGAGGCTGCGGAAGCAGCGGCGCAGGCAGCTATGGTGGACGCCATCCTCGCCCAGAATGGCGTCAGCAGACAGGAGTATGATCTTCTCGCAGCGCTCATTCAGTGTGAGGCGGGCGGCGAATCCTACATCGGCCAGGTGGCCGTTGGAAACGTGGTCATGAATCGCGTGGAATCCTCAAACCATCCGAACACCATTTCGGAGGTGATTTATGCGGCAGGGCAGTTCAGTTCGGTCAGAAACGGAAGCCTGAGCAGGACGCTCAGTTCCGGAAACATCAGCGCCTCCTGCAGGCAGGCGGCTCTGGAGGCGATTGCCGGTTCAGAGCCGGTCGGAGATAAGCTCTACTTCAGAAGAGTGAACGGCCGCAGCGGCCAGGTGATTGGAAATCACGTATTTTATTAGGAAGAAAACAGAATGCAGGAACCCGGAAGCAGGTCATTTTGACCGGCAGCCGGGTTCTTTTTGGCAGAAAGAGAACGATGCTTCGGTCAGTTGCATTCTGACCGGCGGTGCGGTATGATGGAAAAAATACTGTAAAGAAGGGAGAAAACAAAATGTTTATCAAAAACGAAAACTGTTCCATCACACCCTGCGAGCCCGGAGTGACGAGAAAGGTGATGGGATACAACGACGATGTGATGATGTGTGAGATTACCTTTGAAAAAGGGGCCAGGGGAAATGTCCATTCCCATCCGCATACGCAGGTGACCTATGTCGCGGAAGGAAAGTTCGAATTCACCGTGGCAGGAGAGACGCAGGTTGTTTCTAAGGGCGACTGTGTCCTTATGCCTCCGGATGCGGTACATGGCACGGTCTGCCTGGAAGCGGGGAAACTGGTGGATGTTTTCAGCCCGAAACGGGAGGAATTTCTGAAGAATTGACGGAATATCAGTTGTGAAAAAACATTTGCGCCCATCAGTCTGATATGCTAAAATGAAGAAAAGTTATGGAAAACATAACAAATATGTCAGAAGTGGAGGGCGTCTTTATGGAGGGAGAAAAATGCCTTTATATGACGGTATATACGGCCCTACAGAAAAAAATTCGTTCAGGTGAGATCCGCTCCGGAGAAAAACTTCCGGCCGAAAAGGTACTGGCAGAAGAATTTGGAGTGAGTAGAATTACGATTCAGAAAGCGATGGGTATGCTGGTTCAGGATGGCTATATTGTGAGAAGGCCAGGGCGTGGAAGTTTCGCATGCTTAAATGATGGAAAACATAATGTAGAAGTCCAGGAAGAGAACAATACAGGAATACATTCGCATGTAATCGGGCTGGTGATGGAGGATTTTTCGGCGGGATTTGGAATAGAACTGCTGAAAGCAGTTCTGGAAGAGGCGAACAAGCGGGAATACTATCTCTGCGTGGAAAGATCACGCGGCGATCAGAGACGTGAGAAAGAGATTCTTGAATCGCTTCTTCGACTGAAAGTAGATGGCATGATTGTGATGCCGACACATGGTCAGCACTATAATACAGAAATCCTGAAGATGGTGGGAGAAGGGATGCCTGTTGTCTTTATTGATCGTTATCTGGAGGGGTTGCCGGTTCCTTTTGTTGGAACGGATAATAAAAAGGCGATAGAGGAGCTTATCAGGGATCTTCTGGAGAGAGGATATCGCAAACTGGCATTTCTTACCGCGCCGGAAACCGATGCGGCATCTCTTCAGGAGAGAATAGAGGGTTACCAGAGCATGTGCCGGAGGTGTATGGAAGAAGAAGCTGGCCAGGGATTTGTTGGCTATATGTTGGATTCTATACGGAGCACAATACCGGATCAAAAGAGCAGTCAGAATACAAGCGACGATGCGGAACGAATTGAAAGTTTTCTGAAAAAACACCGTGATATAGAGGCGATAATTGCAGCGGAATATGATATTGCGGTTCTGGCGGAAATGGTATGCAAAAAGATTGGAATCCGTGTTCCGGAGGATTTGATTATTACATGTTTTGATGGCCCTCTGTCTACTTACGGAGACTACAGGTATACACATGTGCGGCAGAATGAAGAAGTGATAGGAAGGAAAGCGGTTGAAATTCTTTCCCGTCTTATTGAGGGAGAGAAAATAACGGATCGAGTTTATGTTGACGCTGAGATCGAGAGAGGCCGTTAAGAGATGGCAAAAGAGAGTAGGACGTTTGAATGTTGAAGAGAATATAAAAGAAAAAATGGTTATATATGGCGTTGGCTTTAAAAGTCAACGCTTTTTTGTTGTCGCCTGGTAAAAGATATATTTGATATATAAAACATATAAAACATAAAATATATAAATTTAATATTGACATTTGATGTGAAATTATATATTATAACTATATAAACAAAAAGAAAAGGGAATAGCTGGATAAAACAGGAAAAATGGTTAATATGAAAGGGAAGCTGGAGGTGAAAATGCTATAAAAATGAAAAAAGATAGGGAGTATTTAGTGCAGATTTAAAATTTCAAATGACATGTCGATAACAGAAGGGGCGGCGGAAATATGAGAAAGACTAAAAAGAGGGATAGATGTCCTGATGTTATCCGCTCCTTATGCAATGAGGGAAATGGTATTGAAGATGAAAAAGCGATCGATTGTAAAAGATATAGCTAAAAATCCGGTTTCGTATATTATGTTGATTCCGGCTGCGGCATATGCCTTTATTTTTGGCTATTGTACACTTCCTTATATGGTGATTGCCTTTCAGCAATACAGTTATAAAAAGGGGATTTCAGGAAGTGAGTGGGTGGGATTAAAGAATTTTGAATTTTTCTTTAAGTCTAATGATGCTTCAAGAGTGATTCTTAACACGATTCGGCTAAATCTTTTGTTCATTATGTTTACGACTCTTTCGGCAGTGGCTCTTGCTATTATGCTGAATGAGGTGAAACAGAAACATTTTAAGAAAATTACACAATCATGTTATCTGCTGCCGTACTTCCTGTCGTGGGCAATCGTCTGTTATATTCTGGATGCAATGATTGGAAGTAAATACGGAATTGTGAACCAGGTGATCCAGTTCTTTGGTGGGGAAAATATCAATTTTTATGTGCAGCCCAAGTATTGGACTGTGATTCTTGTGGTATTAAAAGTCTGGAAAGATCTTGGCATGCAGATGGTGATTTATCTGGCGGCTATTACAGGATTTGACGAAGAAATTTACGAAGCGGCTTCCATAGATGGCGCGGGACGATGGCAGATGTGCCGTTATATTACAATTCCAATGCTGTTGCCGACAGTGGTTATGCTTACGATTATGGCAGTGGGGAAGGTGTTCTATGGGGATTTTGGAATGATATACGCAATCGTAGGAGATAACGGAGTCCTGTATAACGCAACAGATGTAATAGATACTTATGTTTTCCGCACGATGCGTACGATAGGCAGCCCTTCCCAGGCAATGGCAATCAGCCTGTTCCAGGCGTGTATGGGATTCATTTGTGTATGGGGGACCAATTACCTTGCAAAGAAGAAATTTTCGGAAGGAGCGCTGTTTTGATGAAGAATATGAAGCAACTTACGATAGGAAAATTTCTGATCTATATAGTGGTTACTTTGGTGGCGTGCTTTTGCCTGCTCCCGCTGGTGTTGGTTGTTGTGGTGTCATTTACGGCTGAGGAAGAAATTGTTCGGAATGGATATTCCTTTTTTCCGTCGCAATGGTCTCTGGAAGCATATAAAATGCTGCTTGAAAATGGAACAGAGGTGTTCCGGTGTTATGCAAATTCTATTGGAATCACTGTGATAGGAACACTCCTTGCTACTTGTGTGACGGCAATGGCATCTTTTTCTCTGGCCAACCCATCTGTGCAGTACAGGAATGGAATATCAATGTTTTTCTTTGTTACCATGGTGTTTAACGGAGGAATGGTACCCTGGTATATTATGTGCCACAATCTGGGACTGACAGAAAGCTATCTGGCATTGCTGATTCCGAATCTGATTTTCAGCCCGTTTAATCTGTTTCTGGTGAGAAACTATATGCAGCAGCTTCCGTCGGCGCTGATGGAATCTGCCAAGCTTGACGGAGCAAATGATGGGATTATCGCTTTCAAAATTTATTTTCCGTTGAGTAAGCCGATTCTTGCAACTGTTGCACTGTTTTATGGTATTGCGTATTGGAATGACTGGTGGAATGCGATTATGCTGGTGTCAGATGCAAAATTATATCCGATTCAGTATTATCTGATGAAGCTCCAGTCGGATCTTAACTTCATGAGGCAGCTACAGAGCTCGGGAATTGCAGGAGGAGGTGCTTTTACTCCATCCAAATCCCTGCAGATGGCAACGGCAGCAATTACGATAGGGCCAATCATTTTGTTGTATCCGTTCCTGCAGAAGTATATCGTCAAGGGTCTTGTGATCGGATCGGTTAAGGGGTAGTAATGAAAACAAGGGATGGTGAACCAATCTCTTTGTTTCAAAAAGATAAAGGAGGGTTTCTATGAAAAGGAGAATGGTAAAACGATGGCTGGGCGGTCTTATGGCGGCGGTGTTGCTTGCTGGATGCGGACAGACTGCACAGGAGCCTGCGTCAGAAGCGTCTTCAGAGACTGCGCAGGAGGCTTCTGAACAAAGTGCTGAAGCAGAGAGCACAGAGGTGGCAACGTCTGCAACTGCGGACGGCGGAGAAACTGTAACAGTCAAATATCTGCGTCCTGGTACGGAAGTGGAGCACAACGATGAACTGGTAGCTGCGATCAATGAAAAGCTGGCAGCTGATGGCACGGGGTTGCAGCTGGAGATTATGTATGTTCCGTCAGATGTGTTTTCTGACAGAGTGAACATGATGTTGTCTGCAGGTGAGGAATTCGACCTGCTGGCCGTTATGGAGGATCAGAAGTCCTTTACAACTTATATCGGAACAGAAGGAATTCAGCCGATTACAGAGTATGTGCAGCAGAGTGAGGTCCTTCAGAGCGTGATTCCGGACTGGATGTGGGAAGCTGCTACAGTGAATGGTGAGATATATACCATTCCGGCAAACTGGACGGAAAATGCTGATCAGGCCTGCTGTATAACAATTCGCAGAGAAAAACTGGAAGAGTATGGATTGGATGATCCGGAAACGATGGATGATCTGTTGGAAATGGCTGAGGTCTTTACCGAAAACTGGGATGGAGCTTCTGCACCTGTTATTATTCCCATGTATAGCGAGCCGTTTACCTGGCTTTTCCGTACCCTGGATCAGGATAAACTTTTAAAATTACAAAAAAATTAAGGGGCAGGAAAAGAGGTTATTC
>UQVK01000017.1 GCA_900544445.1 uncultured Lachnospiraceae bacterium | reverse complement strand
CGCTGTTGATCTGGAAAATGGTTCGGGGAAAAGCATCGCAGGAGGAACGGGATGCCTGGCGCAGAGCGGAACGACTGAGCCTGCAGTCCAGCTTCAACCGGGCGGATGTGCTGGCGGCCGGAGCCTGGCAGCGGGAACTGGAAAACAGGATTCTGGCGAGCCGTTTTTTGTGGCAGCTGGAAGCTGGAGTCTACTATAAGGAAGCGCTGAAAACCTTCGGAACCCATGGCATTGACGGGGAAATTTTTTCGCTGCTCATGGAGGATGCGGAACATTCTGAGTTTTCACTGAAAATCCGTATCTTCTATGCTGTGGCGCAGTACATGAAGGAGCGCCGCCTTACCTTTGGACAGACCGGGTATGACCTTGTGGAAGCGCTTTGCTTTGATACCATTCAGAAGACGATTTTTGATGATGCAGCCTCCCGGCTGACCGCCATCGGAGATTATCGGATCGCGCAGGACAGAGTGGATGTGGAACTCCCCGTCCGCGTGAACTGGGGCGGCGGCTGGACGGACACCCCTCCTCACTGCAACGAACAGGGAGGTACGGTATTAAATGCGGCATTGAAGCTGAACGGAATCTATCCGATTCAGATCTGCGTGGAAAGGCTTTCCGAGCTGCATGTGGAATTTGCCAGCACGGATATCGGTGCTTCCGGTCACGCGGACACGGTGGAAGAGATTCAGGACTGCCACAATCCTTATGATCCGTTCGCGCTGCATAAGGCGGCATTAATTGCCTGCGGTATCGTACCATTAGACGGAGAACGCGGCGTACGGTCCGGCAGCGGAGAATCAGACGATGCGCAGGAAAGCCTGCAGGAGATCTGTTCCCGCCTTGGCGGCGGCATCCGGCTTTCAACGAAAGTGGTAGGAATTCCCCAGGGTTCAGGACTCGGTACCAGCAGCATCCTTTCCGGTGCCTGTGTCAAGGGCCTGTTCCGCTTTCTGGGAAGAGAGGCCACAGACGATGAAATCTATGCCATTGTTCTTGCCATGGAACAGATCATGAGCACGGGCGGCGGCTGGCAGGATCAGGTGGGCGGCCTGACGCCGGGAATCAAATTCATAACCACCAAACCCGGCATCCATCAGCAGATCCATGTGGAGCAGGTCAAAATCCCGGAAGAGACCGCGAAGGAGCTGCAGGAGCGTTTTGCTCTGATCTATACCGGTCAGAGAAGACTTGCAAGAAATCTGCTCCGCGATGTGGTGGGCGGCTACCTGGGCGGGCGCCCGGAATCCATCGACGCGCTGGAAAGAATGCAGGAGGTCGCTGTGTTGATGCGCTTTGAACTGGAGAGGGGCAATCTGGATGCCTTCGCCGGGCTTCTGAACCGCCACTGGGAGCTTTCCACACAGCTGGATTCCGGCTCGACCAATACCTGTATTGAACAGATTTTCCTGTCCTGCGAGGATCTGATTGACGCCAGATTCATCGCCGGCGCGGGCGGCGGCGGCTTCCTTCAGGTGCTTCTGAAGCGTGGCTGCACGAAAGAGATGCTCCGGGAGCGCCTGCATGAGATCTTCCAGGAAAGCGGCGTGGATGTGTGGGATACGGAGTTTGTCTGAAAAAATTATTTACTTTACCTCTACGCTCTCTTTATATAAAATAGAGAGCGTAGAGGTAAAGATATATGAAAAAAAAGAACCTGTCTTAGATTATCTGATTCACATGGGAAATGGTTATCTGTTAACCGCTGAAGCGCTTTCTCATGGTATTTCCAGACCGACAATTGCGGAATATGTGAAAAAAATCACCTGGAAAAGCTGGCAAAAGGAATTTATTTTTCTCCGGATGCCTGGCCCGATGATTTGTATTTTCTTTATCTGCAAAATCGTCGAATCATTTTTTCACACGAAACAGCTTTATATCTTCATGGTTTGATGGAGAGGGAACCGGTCCGGACATATGTTACGGTGAGGACCGGATATAATGCTACTCATTTGCGCGAAAAGGGAATTCGTGTACATCAGGCAAAGCCAGAGTCATATGAACTCGGTGCGTCCAGCATACTTACAGGTTATGGGAATAAAGTCCCGGTATACGATAAAGAACGGACAATTTGCGATCTGATTAAAGGAAAAGAAAAAACAGACATCCAGATTTTTCAGACTGCCATGAAAGAGTACATGGATTCTAAGGATAAAAATATACCTAACCTGATGTTGTATGCATCTAAACTGAAGATGGAAGATAAGGTCAGATTTTATACGGAGGTCATGTTATGATCAGAACGTCAAAACAATTAAAGGATAAAATCCGAAATCTTTCCGGCGGCGACAGCACAAAATTGAGGATCGATATCTTTCCCTCTGGACATATAATCTGGAAACGCTTCTTGCCGAGAAGCTTGAAACGATCATGTCCAGAGGAACAGCAAATACACGTATGAGAGATTTTTATGATATTCATATCCTTTTGAGTCAAAAACAGCCGGACGAGACAACTTTCCGTGCAGCCTTTCAGGCAACCAGCAGGAAAAGAAATGCCGAAGGCAAAATTCCTGATCTTGAAAAAATTTTAAACGCTGTCAAGAAGAGTGAGGCAATGGACAGAAGCTGGGAAAACTATAAAAACAGTTCCTACTTTGTGGAAAATCTTTCATGGACTCAGGTTATGGAAAGTGTTTTGCAGCTCGCCGAAAAGATTGTATAAAAATATCATCTCCCCACCGCCCGCGCCATTTCCTCCAGCCTCGGATACGCATAGGAAAAGAAATCCTGATATGCGCTGCAGTAGGCGTTCAGCCCCGGCGTGCGGCCGTCAGCAAGAAGCGTGCGATCCCTGCGGCAGCCGTTGCGGCAGAGTGGATACCAGCGGCAGGAACGGCATTCCTGCGGCGTATGACGGGAGAGCGCGACAAACTGAAGTTCTTCCCGCTTCTGATTCATTTCTTCAAAGGAATTCTCCCGGATATTTCCCAGCTTCCATTCATCCAGCACATAAAAATCACAGGGATAGACGGTTCCATCCGCCTCTACAACCCATTGATCGGAGCAGATTCCGTTCATGCTGCAGGCCTCCGGCGGCTGGCCGATCAGAATGCCGATCCAGTTTTCAAAGGTCCGGTTGTAGACCGGGCGGCCCGCCTTCCAGTCCGCATACCAGTCGTCGAACAGGTCCTTCAGAAATTTCCCATAGCGGTCTGGCGTGAGAGAATAGGAGAGGCTTCCCTTATTCTCTTCAAAGGGATCGATGCAGGGGATATACTGCTGCCAGACAAAGCCCTGATCCTGAAAGAAACGGTAGATCCGGCGGATGCGTCTTGCGGATTTCGCCGTAACCACGGTCAGAATGTTAAAATCCACCTGATACCGTTCCAGCAGTTTTGCCGCTTCCAGCACACGGGAAAAGCTCCCGCTTCCGTCCGGGAACTTCCGGTTTTCATCGTGAAGCTCCTCATAACCGTCAAGGGACAGCCCCACCAGAAAATGATTGTCATGAAGGAACTGTGCCCATTCCTCATTCAACACAATGCCGTTGGTCTGCAGGCTGTTATGAACCGTAATCCCATTTGTATTATATTTCTTTTCCAGTTCAATCAGATGCCTGTAGAAATCCAGTCCCACCAGCGTAGGCTCCCCTCCCTGAAAGGCGAACGTGGCCGCATGGGATACCTGCAGCAGCGTCTTTTTCACCAGAATCTCCAGCGTTTCTTCGTTCATGAAGCCGCGGGTGGGTTCGCTTCTGAGATTCATTTCATCCGCATAAAAACAGTAACGGCAGCGCAGATTACAGCTTCCGGAGGCAGGTTTGATCAGCAGGGTGATGGCAGGTTGCTTTGACATGTTGACGGCTCCTTTTGCGTTATATTCACAGAATTGTATATTTGCAGATGTTGTAAATATTGATCAGAATGATGACGACCATGATTCCGATGAAAAGCTTCTGTACCGTTTTTTCATCGATCCGGGAATTGATTCTGCGTCCGACAATGCCGCCGAGAATACCACAGATTACCATTCCGATGAAAAGAGGAAGCTGAAAATCCGGAACTTTTCCCTGCAGGATGGTTTTCAGCGTGCTCGCCGCCTGGGAAAACAGAATGATATACAGGGAATTTTCCGCGGCGGTTTTGGTGTCCATGGAAAAGAAGATGAACAGCACGACCAGATTGATCGGGCCGCCTCCAATGCCGAGGAACGAAGAAAAGATTCCCAAAACCAGACCGATCAGAAAGATGGGGGCGGGATGCGTTACGATACAGGTATGAAGCCTGTCCTTTCTGATGGTGCAGATCAGCGTCCAGACGGTAATCAGCATCAGGCAGGCCGCCTGAACCGCGCCCACCATGTTCTGATCGGGAAAAAGAAGGCTGATCCGGTCGAACAGTTCCTTTCCGGCAAGGCCGCCTACAGCGGCGCCAACGGCCAGGATGGAGCCGGAACGCATTTCGATCAGAGAGTTTCCGCTCAGCCTGGATTTGATCACGGAGTAGCAGGTCATGGACAGCACCGTGCATCCGGAAAGGAAGCTGATGGCAGAAACGCTCAGCAGGCCAAACGAATCGAGTACAGGCTTAATGATAACGCCGCCCCCGATCCCACAGATCGCACCAATCACACACGCGCCAAAGCTGACCAGCAAAAAAATCACATACATAAAATTCCCCTCATTTCCATGTTTTGTCGGTCCTTTTATCTTACCACATCTGAAGGGGAGGGACAAGCAGTCAATTCATGCGGAATTCGATGATGCTTTTTGAACACCAATATGGTATACTACTCTCCGTAGCGAAAAACGGCAGAAAGAGAGGCGGTGTTCGCCAAGAAAACGCAGACGAAGAATATCGATGCGCAAGTTTACCGTACGCAGGTGGAATCCTTTACCCATGGAAAAACGTATGACATCATTGTGTCCAGGGAATATCTGCGACCCGGCGACCGGGTACTGCTGATCGACGATTTTCTGGCAAACGGAAAAGCGCTGGAAGGGCTGGCCCGTCTGGTAAAGGATGCAGGAGCTGTCCTGGTGGGAGCCGGGATCGTGATTGAGAAAGGGTTTCAGCCGGGCGGAGACCGGCTTCGCGGGGAGGGAATTCATCTGGAATCTCTTGCCATTATCGATTCCATGGATGAAAAAACGGGCGAAATCCGGTTTCGCTGAAAACCGGACCCACCCGTTTCCCGTGCTTTATTTCATGAATAACTCAATAACCGGCACCAGAGTGTGCGGTTTTACCGGATGAAGATAGAGGATCAAATCATTTTCGCTGCCTTTTTCATCTTTGGCGGAGAAATGATCAATCTGTCCTTCCGTGAAAAGTACCTCGCTGGCATCATGCAGGAACTGCGCGTACTCCACTTTTCCACCCAGGCCCGGAAGGCGCAGATGAGCGAAGGGATATGCAAACAGATGCACATACAGGCGGCTGCCGTCCACGCTCTGGGTATAGCGGCAGTCGGCAGGCGCGGTAAACTCCGGCTCAGCCATGGTACAGCCATAAATGGAACGGCCGTTGTACTTCATCCAGTCGGCATATACCTGAAGCGCTTCTTCGGCGCGGTAATCCAGGTAACCTCTGGCGGTAGGACCCACGTTCATCAGCAGGTTGCCGCCGCAGGAAACGGTGTTGACCAGCATGCGGATGAGCATTTCCGGGGATTTCCAGGTCTGCTCGTCCCGGTAATAGCCCCAGGAGCCGGAGAAGGTCTGGCAGGCTTCCCAGGTGACAAGTTCTCCGGTTTCAGGATGGGTCATCCACTGGGTGGGCTGGTACTGTTCGGGAGTCCACAGATCCTGATCGATTTCCGTCCGGTTATCGATGATGATGCCTGGCTGGAGAGAACGGGCGAGAGCAATCAGCTTTTCAGCCTCCCAGTCGTCCTTCCCCTTGCCCTTCATCCAGGCCCTGTCGCCTGTTCCGTTATAGCTGCTGTAGGAAAAGTCGAACCAGAGAATGTCGATTTTTCCGTAATTGGTCAGAAGCTCCGTGACCTGGTCGCGCATATACTGGGCATATTTCTTCATGTCACGGCCCTGATTCTGTTCAAAAGCATCCGGATCATCCCGGCGGGGATGGTGGAGGTCAATGGGAAAATCGGGATGGTGCCAGTCGATCAGAGAGTAATAGAAACCGACGTGCAGCCCCTCTGCGCGGAAAGCGTCCACATATTCGCGTACCAGATCCCTGCCGCAGGGTGTATTGGTGGATTTGTAATCCGTATATTTGCTGTCGAACAGACAGAAGCCCTCGTGATGCTTGGTGGTCAGCACCGCATATTTCATTCCGGCGGCTTTTGCCTGCCTCGCCCAGTCCCTGGGATCGCAGAGATCCGGATTAAAATGTTTAAAATAGATGTCATACTTTTCTTCCGGGATTTTTTCGCGGGTCTTGATCCATTCATGGCGCGCAGGCAGCGCGTAAAGACCGAAGTGGATGAACATGCCGAAACGGTCATGGGTAAACCATGCGGTATCGCCCGGCGTTTTACGGGTAACGTAACTGGTCATTCTTTTTACCTCTCTTTCTGCCTTCCGGCATAAGCTTGCCCTTATTGTAGAAAAGAAAAGGGAAAAGGGACATGGAAAAAAGCGGATAAAATATGGAGTTTTCGGGATGGAACTTTCAGAAAACAAAAAAATGCTTCAATTATGGAAAAACTTCGAATTGAATATCATGTATGCCGGCTTTGCCAGAACAGGACCGGAATGGCAGGCGGAGAATGTCTGTTCCCCCTTTTCCAGACTCTACTTTATCCTGAGGGGGGAGGGGCTGGCGCACTGCAAAGAGCAGACGCTCCGCCTGCGGGAGGGATGCATCTATCTGATTCCCGCAGGCCTGAATTTCTGTTATTCCTGTACAGACTATATGGAACAGCTTTTTTTTCATGTGAATGTGAACGGACGAAACGGCATGGATTTTTTCAGAGGCTGTTCCCGCATTCTGGAAAAAGAGAGCCAGGAGAAGAGGGGGCGGGAAGCACTGAAACTGTATCAGTCGGAACAGGCAGCTGACGCCTTCCGGCTGGAGGGGCTGATCTGGGAGGAACTCGCGGGTTTTGCGGAAGCGGGCGGACTGTGTGGGACGGCAGCGATGCAGCACTGCTCCGGGCTGATAAACAGCTTCTTTTTTCTGGCTCAGAATCCGGTCAATGCGTCCACACATATCAGAGAGCTGGCCGAAAAGCTTCATGTATCGGAAAGCACCCTGTCCAAACGCTTCCGGGCGGAAACCGGCATGACGCCCGGTGCCTATTTAAGCCAGCTCGTTCTGGGCAGGGCGTGTCAGATGCTCCTTTCCGAGGACGACAGCATCGCTGCGGTTGCGGAAAAACTGGGTTTTTCCGATCAGTTTTACTTTACCAAATATTTCAGACGACAGATGAGCATGACTCCGAGCGCATACAGAAGACTGATGCGCAGGGGTTGAAAAAGACATGAGGAGAACTGCATGAGGTACGGTATTTACGAATTGATTTTATACTTTTTTCTATACTCCTTCCTGGGGTGGTGTACGGAAATTGCCTATGCTGCGGTACGGCATAAAAAGTTTATGAACCGTGGGTTCCTGAACGGGCCGTTTTGTCCTGTTTACGGCTTCGGCATGGTTCTTGTTCTGATTTTTTTCGGCCCTGAGCTGGATTCTTTTCTATTTCTTGCTCTGGGCTGCGGCGCAGTGGCCGTTGTTCTGGAATTTTTTACCGGCGCTTTGATGGAGAGGGTATTTCACTGCAAATGGTGGGACTATTCCGGATACAAGAGCAACCTCGGCGGATATGTCTGCCTTCCTTTTTCCTGTCTGTGGGGCATTGCGGCAGCGGCATGCATTACCTTTCTGCAGCCCTGGTTAAGACAGCTGTTTGAGCTCCTTCCTCTCTGGGTGGAAAGAACGGCGGCGATCGTGCTCAGCATCCTGTGCCTGCTTGATTTTTTTGCCGTATCCTGGACCATACTGAGGGTACAGAAGAACAGCCGGATTGAAGGCTTTGCGGCAGGCATGCAGAAGGTTTCCAACAAGGTGGGAGGAGCCATTTCCCGCGCCATCGTAAAACGTATGACGAAGGCCTTCCCGAACCTGACGGAGGAAGGGGAGAACAGTCCCTTTACCGCATATCAGAAAAAGGCCAAAAGTGAGGTGTTTGCGGAAGGATGCGGCTTCTACAAGCTGTTCTGGCTGTTTTTCATCGGCTCCCTTCTGGGCGATCTTGTGGAAACTGTTTTCTGCCGGATTACCATGGGCTACTGGATGAGCCGAAGCAGTCTGGTATACGGCCCATTCAGCGTGGTGTGGGGATTCGCTGTAGTGCTTTTAACCATGATGCTCCACCGCCACAGGGACAAGAGCGACCGTTATATTTTTGTTTTCGGAACGGTGGTCGGCGGCGCTTATGAATATATCTGCAGCGTGCTTTCGGAAATCGTATTCGGGGCCGTATTCTGGGATTACAGCAAACTGCCATTCAATCTGGGCGGACGCATCAATCTGTTGTACTGTTTTTTCTGGGGCCTGGCTTCTGTGATCTGGATCCGTTATGTTTATCCGCCGCTTTCCAGACTCATTGAGAAAATTCCCCAAAAGCCGGGTGTCTGGATCAGCTGGATTCTGATCGTGTTCATGGTATTTGACATGCTGATTTCTGCCATGGCTCTGACGCGCTACAGCGCAAGATATATCGGGGAAGAGCCGCAGACGATGGTGGGAGAGATGCTGGACGAGCATTTCCCGGATACACGGATGGAAAAAGTCTATCCCAAAGCGATCATACGCGCGGTGAGCGGGAATTCCGTACCGCCGCGGACAGGAGGTGTATGATGGTACCGGTTCTGGCGAGAATGGCAGTGATCATCAAGGCGGATCATGATACAAATGTGATCACGGGCAATTATGAAATGGCCTATATCTGTGGCCTGCTGCGCAGGCTTTCCGGCAAAATGTCCGGCGAAATGCCGGGCAAATATGAGACGCCGGAAGCGATGCAGAAGGCGGCTCTGGATGCGGTGGAAGGGTATCAGCCGCAGGATGCGAGAGAGGAAAACCTGATCCGCATGCTTCGGGCCTACAAGCCGGAGACCATGTATGACGAGCAGGTACAGGAGCTTTACCGGATGGGGCTGGAAGAGACCAGGCCATGGCAGAAATAACGGAAGAAGGGAACGATAAAAACATGACGCAAAAACGAATTCTGCTTCTGACTACAGGCGGGACCATCGCCTCCCATATGACAAGCCACGGACTGGTGCCCACACTGACGGCGGAGGACATTCTGAACGTGCTTCCGGACATGGAAAAGCTGTGCAGTCTGGAGGCCAAAAATCTGTTCCGCATCGACAGCACCAACATGACATGCGAACACTGGAAGCAGATTGCGCGGGAAATCGAAATCCATTACTGGGAGTACGACGGATTCATCGTCTGTCATGGAACGGACACCATGGCCTATACGGCAGCAGCGTTATCCTATATGATCCAGAATTCTCCGAAGCCAATCGTTCTCACCGGCTCTCAGCGGCCGCTGGAAATGGAAATTTCCGATGCCCGCATGAACCTGCGGGACAGCATTCTATATGTGCTGGACGACGCCTCAAGCGGAGTCAGTCTGGTGTTTGGCGGAAAGATCATCGCCGGCACCAGAGCGAAAAAGACCAAGAGCATGAGCTACAATGCTTTTTCCAGCATCAACTATCCGGAGCTCGCCGTGATGCGGGACGAACACCTGGTACGTTACATCGAGCCGCGAAAAATGGACGGAGGGCCTGTTTTCTACCATGAGATGGATCCTCAGGTATTTCTCCTGAAGCTTACGCCCGGAATTTCTCCTCTCATTCTCAAGGAAATTTTCGCCCGTTATAACGGCATCATTGTGGAAAGCTTCGGCGTGGGCGGCATCCCGGACAGCATTCTGCAGGAATTCGAAACGCTGATGCAGGAATATGGAACCGGGAAGATTGTGGTAATGACCACCCAGGTGACCTATGAAGGCAGCAACATCGGCGTCTATGAGGTGGGAAAGCGCGTTCAGGAACAGTTCCGTCTTCTGGAGGCTTATGACATGAATCTGGAAGCCGTATTCACCAAGCTGATGTGGATCCTGAGCTGCCATCCGGAAAGCTACGAGCAGGTGCGGCAGATGTTCTACCGGACGATCAACTATGATGTATTCTGTTAAAAGGATTATTTTTCCGGGAGCAGGAAAACCTGTGAATATTTTCCATCCTGTTTTCATATACTTTTATACAGGAACACAGAACAGGAGGCCGGCACGAACCAAAAGTTCGTGCCAAAGAACGGCTTTTCTGTTCTTTCGTGGTTTAAATGCCGCCTGCGGCGGCAGAACAGGAGGACAGGTTTATGCCGAGAGGAAGAAAAAAGCTGACGCTGGATGAAAAAATCCGCGAAACCCAGCAGTCCATCTATAACCTGGAAAACAGGACGCAGGAGCTGTATGAAGAACTGCAGGGGCTGCTGGAGGAGAAAAAGAGACAGGAGCTGGAAAAACTTTCTGACGCGCTGGAGGAAGCAGGCGTCTCCGTAGAGGAGGTGCTGGAGCATATCCGTGCACAGGAGAGTGAAACAGAAACAGCGAACATTGCGTAAAAGCGCACGTACACACCTGGATACCGGCCGGAAACGGCCGGTATTTTGACGAAAAGATTAGAAAGAAGGAATTGCGTTCCGGTCAAAAACACTATATAATAAATTTTACACGGCTAAAAAAAGACGATTAGCTGAAAAAAAAGACCGGACTTCCGTCATAAGGATATCAGTTCGGGAAAATGGAGGGGAAAATGGAGGCACATAAGAAGAAACTCCGATTGTCGGCGCTTTTTGCTCCCATCGACATGACGGAGGGAAGACCGGGTAGCAAAATCGTAATGTTTGCGATTCCCATGCTGATTGGCAACATTGCCCAGCAGCTGTACAACACGGTGGACAGTATTGTGGTGGGCAGGTATGTGGGAGACAATGCCCTGGCTGCGGTCGGAAGCGCAGGGCCGATTCTGAATCTGCTTCTCGTGCTCTTTGTCGGCATTTCGGTCGGTGCGGGCATCATGGTTTCACAGTATTTCGGTGCAAAGGAAAAAGAGGAGTTGGCGGGGGCCATTGGATGCAGCATTACACTGACGGCGATCGCATCCGTATTCATCATGGTGATCGGACCGTTTCTCGTCCGTCCGCTGCTCCGGCTTCTGAACACACCGGACAGCATCATAGACTGGTGCGCTTCCTATCTCATCATTCTGTTCGTCGGCATTGCGGGAATGGCTTATTACAATATCCTCAGCGGTATACTCAGAGGTCTGGGAGATTCGGTTTCCGCCCTGATTTATCTGCTTGTGGCGACAGTGCTGAATATTTTTCTGGATATTCTTTTTGTGACCGCTTTTGATATGGGTGTAGCAGGCGTTTCGCTTGCAACCGCAATCGCCCAGGCAGTATCGGCCATCCTCTGTCTGATTAAACTGACAAAAATGACGGATATTTTTGAACTGCGGCTTTCTTGCCTGAAGCCGCAGAAAAGGCATACCGTAGATATGATCCGGCTTGGACTTCCTTCCGGACTGACGCAGGCCATTTTTTCCATGGCGATGATTGTGGTGCAGTCTCTGACCAACAGCTTCGGAGAGATGCTGATCGCCGCGAACGTGATCATCATGCGGGTGGATGGTTTCGCCATGATGCCGAATTTCTCCTTCGGTACGGCAATGACCACTTTTGCAGGCCAGAATGTGGGCGCAAAAAAATACGACCGGGTGAAGCAGGGGGCAAAGGAAGGCACGCTGATTGCCATTGGCGTGGCCATGCTGATCACCTGCGGAATTCTGCTGTTTGGCCGGTATCTGATGGAAATTTTTACGCAGACCGCAGAGCTTGTAGCATTAAGCGTTTATATGATGCGGATTCTTGCCGTCGGATATATCGCAATGGCGGTGACCCAGTGTCTTTCCGGTGTGATGCGTGGGGCGGGAGATACCATGACCCCCATGTGGATTTCACTGATTACTACAGTGGTTATCCGGGTTCCGTTCGCCTATGGAATCGCATGGCTCACCAGAAGCGAAACGCTTCCCAATGGCAGAAGCGAATGCATTTTCATTTCTCTGCTGGCCTCCTGGGTGCTGGGCGCTCTGATCACCCTGATTGCCTACAGACGGGGCGGATGGAAGAAAAAAGCGCTGGAACGGGGAGAACAGCCTGCAGACAATATGGCTGTGTAAAAACAGCTTACTTATATTTTAGAGAAAAAACCGGAGGGCTGGCTTTGGTTGTGCCAGTCTCTCCGGTTTTTTTCATCCTTCTATTCATCCTCTGCGTCAGAATCCGCGGGCTTCGGCGCCATGTAGTAGGAGGCGCCCACATATTCCGTACTGACCTCCACGCCGTCCTGATAGGTGGTGAAATAGGTCTTGGCGGAAAGGCTTCCCGTCTCTTTGGACCAGAGTTTAAAGGTACGTCCGTTCAGGTCGTGATTCCATACCAGACAGTTCACAATGAGGTTCTTTCCCTCCGTATAGGCCTGCAGGATGACAGGAGCGGAATAGTCGTTCCGAAACCGCAGGTCCTTCGAACCGGCGGAAATGGCCGCATCCAGGCCGAGCGGAAGATAGTGAACCGGCATGCTGTGGGGATGCCGCTCCAGAACCGTAAGTCCCGCATTTTTCACCGCGTTGTAGACGGTGGAGGATACCTGACAGATCCCGCCGCCGATGGCGGGAACGGTTCTTCCGTTCAGATAGGCTCCGGCGGATTTATAGCCGTTTGCCGTGGTACGGGGCTTAATGGTATCACTGACGGAAATTTCCTGTCCGGGCATAACAACCAGGTTGTTCAGATGTCCGGCTGCGACCTCTATGTTATTGATCCGGTTGGAGGAACTGGTAGAAAAACCGGTGGTACAGGTACCTGCCAGCACAAAATCCGGACTGTAGGTCAGGGTTCCTTCCATCACAACCGGGGTCAGATAGCCGTCGGTCAGCTCCAACGTGAGCGTCTGCGGCGTTCCGGCGGCGAACTGCTGCTGAAGCGTGGTCAAAATCCACACCTTCACGTTGTTATTCAGCTGATAATAGGTCTGTCCGGAATTCAAAATATAGCTTCCCGTACCCGTATCAAAAATCGGGGTATCGCTTTGAAATACCTGACCTTTCAGCTGCTCATTGATGGCGGACAGGAAAACGTCGATCACGGCGCTGTCGCCGATCACACACTGCCGGACTCCGCCGTCATCGGAAAGAAAAACAGGGTAATCACCCAGAAGATTTAGTCCCATCGCCCAGCTCTGTCCCTGATAGGTCAGGATAAGGGCCTGGTTCATCCAGTCGGAATCAATATATCTGCCGTCGGAGACAGTGGTTGTAATCCCGCCGGCAGGCAGTGACTGCGCGGCTGACAGCTGCAGGGGAGTGCCAAATAACAAGCACGCCGCAAGCACTGCTGAAACAATTCTGATTTTCATGGTTTCATCATCCTTTCCAGAGTACAGATCATTGTATGTAACTCCACCCCAGAATAACACAATCAGCCGGTATTTCCACCCCCCTTCTGAAAAGAAAAAAGAGGGAAAATACCGGCTGTTTCGACTGAAAGTTCAGGATCAGACCCCTTTATGCAGAGGTTTTTTCTTCCAGTTCCTTTTTCAGGTTCTTTTGGGCGGTGGAGAGCATCAGCTTGATACGGTTCAGCTGATTGACCTCGCTGGCGCCGGGATCGTAATCGATGGCCACCACATTGGATTTTGGATATCTTCTGCGCAGCTCCTTAATCACGCCCTTGCCCACCACATGGTTCGGCAGACAGCCGAAGGGCTGGGTGCAGACAATGTTGTTGGTACCGCTCTTAATAAGCTCCACCATTTCTCCGGTGAGGAACCAGCCTTCACCTGTCTGGTTTCCAATGGAAACAATGGGTTCCGCATAGGAAGCGATGGTCTCAATCTTCGTAGGCGCATGGAAATGCCTGGATTTCTCAAAGGCCTTCACAGCTGCCGAACGCATCCATTCCATGGCACGAATGCCCGCCTTTGCGATGAAGGCCGTCTTTCTGCTGGTTCCCAGATGCTCCGCCTTGTAGATCTGGTTGTAGAAGCAGTAGAACATGAAGTCCAGAAGATCCGGAACCACCGCCTCTGCGCCTTCCGCTTCCAGAAGCTCCACCAGATGGTTGTTGGCGGCAGGAGCGAATTTTACCAGGATTTCACCTACAATGCCAACGCGGGGCTTGGGAACATCCGAAATCGGAATGTTGTCAAAGTCTTCAATCATCTGCCGGCACATTTTAAAGAATGTTGGAATGCCGGGGTGTTTTGAGGTCAGGAAGGCAACGCATCTGTCCACCCATTTCCGATGACAGTCCTCCACGCTTCCGGGAGTCAGCTCATAGGGGCGCATCCGGTAGACGCAGCGCATGAAAATATCTCCGAATACGGCGCCGTAAACAGCCCGGATCAGCAGATTCGGGGTCAGCTTAAAGCCCGGGTTACTTTCGATTCCGGCCATGTTGATGGAGATGACCGGTACCTGCTCCATGCCGGCCTTTTCCAATGCGCGGCGGATGAAGCCCACATAGTTGGTGGCACGGCAGCCTCCTCCGGTCTGAGTCATAACCACGGCCACCTTATTCACATCATATTTTCCGGAAAGCAGCGCGTCCATGATCTGTCCCACAACGATCAGGGAAGGATAGCAGGCGTCGTTGTTCACATATTTCAGTCCCATGTCCACCGCATGGCGGTTGTCGTTGCCCATGACCTCCACATGGTAGCCACAGGCGTTGAAAACAGGTTCAAGAAGTTCGAAATGAATGGGAGACATCTGCGGGCAGAGAATGGTATATTCCTTGCGCATCTCCTCGGTGAAGACCACACGCTCCAGCTTCGTGGAGCGGATCTCCCTCTTTTCCTGCTTCTTTTCCTTTTCCCGGATGGCGGCGAGGAGAGAACGGATGCGGATTCTTGCCGCTCCCAGGTTGCTCACTTCGTCGATCTTCAGGCAGGTATAAATCTTATCGGAACCGGAAAGAATGTCGTTTACCTGATCGGTGGTCACAGCATCCAGACCGCAGCCAAAGGAGTTGAGCTGAATCAGATTCAGATCGTCTCTGGTGCGCACATAAGCCGCAGCCGCATAGAGTCTGGAATGGTACATCCACTGATCCGATACGATGAGCGGACGATCCACCTTCCCCAGATGGGACACGGAATCCTCCGTGAGCACCGCCAGTCCGTAGGAGGTAATCAGCTCCGGGATGCCGTGGTTGATCTCGGGATCCAGATGGTAGGGACGGCCGGCAAGAACGATGCCCTGCCTGTGATTTTTCTCAATCCAGTCAATGACCTCTTCGCCCTTTTTCCGGGTATCCTCGCGGGCGGCTTCCATTTCCTCCCAGCCCGCCGCGGCAGCACGGCGTACCTCCTCTGCGGGAAGTTCCTTAAATTCCCTGATCAAAGCGTCTGTGGCGGTTTCCAGGCTGGTAAATGCCATGAAAGGATTGCGCAGCACCGCCTCGCCCCGTCCGATTTCCTCCACGTTATTCTTGATGTTTTCCGAATAGGAAGTGACGATGGGGCAGTTGTAGTGATTGTTTGCCCCTTCCGTCTCGTTTCTCTCATAGAACAGAGCGGGATAGAAGATGAAGTCCACTCCCTGCTTAATCAGCCATGCCACATGCCCATGGGCCAGCTTTGCCGGATAGCACTCCGATTCGCTGGGGATGGACTCGATACCGAGCTCATAAATGGCATGGGTGGAACTGGGGGAGAGAACCACCTGATATCCGAGCTTTGTGAAAAAGGTATACCAGAACGGATAGTTCTCATACATGTTCAGCACTCTGGGAATGCCTACCCGGCCCCGCCAGGCCTTATCTGCGGACAGCGGCTCATAGGAAAACAGCCGTTTCAGCTTGTATTCAAACAGATTGGGTACCTGACTTGGATTCTTCGGTTTTCCCAGTCCCCGTTCACAGCGGTTGCCGGAGATATACTGACGGCCGCCGGAGAACCGGTTAATGGTCAGACGGCAGTTGTTGGTGCAGCCCTTGCACTTTGCCATGCTGGTTTCAAATTCCAGGGCATTGATCTGGTCAATGGTGAGCATGGTGGTCTGATAGCCGGTGGTATAGTTGTCCCTCGCGATCAGTGCCGCACCGAACGCTCCCATGATGCCGGCGATATCCGGACGGATCGCTTCGCAGTCTGCGATTTTTTCAAAGCTGCGGAGCACCGCATCGTTATAAAAGGTTCCGCCCTGCACCACGATCTGGCTTCCCAGCTCGGAGGCATCGGATACCTTGATGACCTTAAACAGCGCGTTTTTGATGACGGAATAGGCAAGGCCCGCTGAAATATCGGAGACCTCCGCGCCTTCCTTCTGGGCCTGCTTCACCTTGGAATTCATGAAAACGGTGCAGCGGGTTCCCAGATCGATGGGATGTTTGGCAAAAAGAGCGGCTTTTGCAAAGTCCTGTACGCTGTAATTTAAGGACTTTGCAAAGGTTTCGATGAAGGAGCCGCAGCCGGAGGAGCAGGCCTCGTTCAGCTGCACGCTGTCCACCGTACCGTTTTTGATCTTGATGCACTTCATGTCCTGGCCGCCGATATCCAGGATGCAGTCCACCTTCGGATCGAAGAAAGCGGCGGCATGATAGTGGGCCACCGTCTCCACCTCGCCGTCGTCCAGCAGGAAAGCAGCCTTCATCAGCGCTTCCCCGTAGCCGGTGGAGCAGGAACGGACGATCCGGACGCCCTTGGGAAGCTGGGCATAGATATCCTGAATCGCGCCGATGGCGGTTTTTAAGGGGCTGCCGTTATTGTTGCTGTAGAAGGAATACAGCAGGGAGCCGTCTTCGCCGACCAGCGCCACCTTGGTGGTGGTGCTTCCCGCATCGATGCCGAGGAAGCAGTTGCCCGCGTAATCCTCCAGGGGAGCGGTTTTTACACAATGGCTGTCATGACGGCTGCGGAATTCCTCATATTCCTCCTCGGAGGCGAACAGAGGCTCCATACGCGCCACCTCAAACTCCATTTTGATACCGCCGGACAGCTTATCGATCATGTCCTTCATGGAGAATGCCACGTCCTCTTTGAAATTCATGGCAGAACCGATGGCGGCAAACAGATGGGAATTGTCCAGTTCAATGGTATGTTCCTCATCCAGCTTCAGTGTACGGATAAATGCCTTTTTCAGCTCGGAGAGGAAATGAAGAGGTCCTCCCAAAAAGGCCACATGGCCGCGGATCGGCTTACCGCAGGCCAGACCGCTGATGGTCTGGTTGACCACCGCCTGGAAAATGGACGCCGCCAGATCCTCCTTGGTCGCACCATCGTTGATCAGGGGCTGAATATCCGACTTGGCAAATACGCCGCAGCGGGCCGCGATGGTATAAAGAGACTTATACTCCTTCGCATATTCATTCAGTCCGGCCGCATCGGTCTGCAGAAGGGAAGCCATCTGATCGATGAAGGAGCCGGTTCCTCCGGCACAGATGCCGTTCATCCGCTGCTCCACGTTTCCATTTTCAAAATAGATGATCTTCGCGTCTTCACCGCCGAGCTCGATCGCCACGTCCGTTTTCGGCGCCAGCTCCTGCAGGGCAGTGGATACGGAAATGACCTCCTGTACGAAGGGTACGCCCAGATGGTTCGCAAGGGTCAGACCGCCGGAGCCGGTAATCATGGGATGCAGGGTCAGATCTCCAAGCTTCTGCAGGCTCTCCTGAAGAAGTTCGGTCAGGGTTTCCTGTATATTTGCAAAATGCCTTTTATAATCGGAAAAAAGGATGTGATGCGCTTCATCCAGGATGGCGATCTTTACCGTGGTGGAACCGATGTCGATTCCAAGACTGTAAGTTTTTCTGCCTTCGGAAAGGGAAGGGGTTGTATTACTCATATTGCCATTTTCTTCCTTTCTTCTTATTTAATGTATTTTCGACTAACTGTTACATTATACGACACAGTTTCCGGAAAAGCAACTAAAGAACCTGTTAAAAATCCGGGTAAATATTAAGTTTTTATAACTTTTCTTAAATCAGTAAAGCGTCCGTTTACTTTTGGGGGCCAGGATGATAAAATGTCTGAAGAATGACGCAAAGGATGCGGATAAAGGAGTTAATGCTATGACAGGAAACAGTTTTTCCAATAAATTTGAAAGAAAGTTCGGCAGGTATGCGATCCCGAATCTTTCCCTCTATCTGGTGATCTGCTATGCGGTGGGGTATCTGATTTATATCATCAATCCTTCCTTTCTTGGCTACCTCACACTGGATCCCTTTAAAATATTCATGCACGGACAGATCTGGCGGCTTGTCACGTGGGTCATCATTCCGCCGGATACATCCAATATATTTTTCGTTCTGATCACGCTGGTATTTTATTATTCCATTGGTACCCAGCTGGAACGGGTCTGGGGAACCTACCGATATAATGTCTACCTGTTTTCCGGTATGCTCTTTACGATTCTGGGCAGCATCCTCCTGTTTCTGTACTGCCTGCTTTCCGGAGCATCTGCCGTCCCGCTCGGAACAGAATCCGTCTATCTTCTTCAGAGCGGAACAGCCGTGTATTTCGGGGCATTTTCTACTTACTATATCAATATGTCGATATTCCTTGCATATGCGGCAACTTTTCCGGAGATGCAGGTGCTTCTCATGTTCATCATTCCCATTAAGGTCAAATGGCTGGGAATCATTTATGCGGCGCTGCTCGTATTTTCCGCCCTGTCCGGAGGCGTTGTGACCTGGGTGGTGATCGGTTCCTCCCTGCTGAACTTTATTGTGTTTTTCCTTACCAGCAGGAACCATATCCACATGTCTCCAAAACAGATGAGAAGACGGCAGGAATTCCGGCGGCAGACCCGTGCCTCGAACCGCGTTACGAAGCATAAATGCGCAGTCTGTGGCAGAACGGAAGAGGATGATCCCACGCTGGAATTCCGCTTCTGTTCCAAATGTTACGGGAACTATGAGTACTGCCAGCATCATCTGTATACCCACGTACACATCAAACCGCCGCATGAGGTGAAATAATACAGACGATAATGCCGCCTGCGGCGGCGGGAAAAGAGGCCGGCACGAACCTCTGGTTCGTGCCAAAGAACAGCTTCGCTGTTCTTTTGTGATTAAATTGCCGCCTACGGCGGCGGGAAAAGAGGAAACATGAATCAAGAGATAGAGTTTGCCGCCCGACTTGAAAAAATCAAGCGGCTCGCCAAGGAGCAGGGCGGATTGATACAGGAAAAGCAGGTGCGGGATGCATTTGCGGATATGCATTTTGAAGAAGACCAGATGAAACTGGTCTTCGATTATCTGACCGGACAGAATATCGGGATTGGAGAACCGCTCAATCCGGAGGACTACCTTTCCCAGGAAGAAATCAATTATCTGGATTCCTACCTGGAAAGCCTGACCGGTCTGGATGAGCTCTCTGATGGCGAAAAGGAAGCGGTTACCCTGTCCGCCATGGCGGGCGACGCCGATGCCAGACGGCGTCTGACGGAAATCTTTCTGCCGCAGGTGGTGGATATCGCAAAGCTGTATGCGGGTCAGGGAGCACTGCTGGAAGATCTGATCGGAGAGGGAAATGTAGCCCTTGCCATGGCGGTGGAAATGCTGGAAACCGCCGGAAACGTTTCAGAAGCCGAAGGGCTGATCGGAAGCATGATCATGGAGGCCATGGAAAACCACATTTCAGAAAATGTTCAGCAAAAGGAAACCGGACAGAAAATCGCGGATAAGGTCAACCAGGTGGCTGATCAGGCGAGGGAACTCGCTGAAAGCCTTGGCCGGAAGGTAACGCTCACAGAACTTGCGGATGAAACCGGAATGAGCCTCTTTGATCTGAAGGAAGCGGTGGATCTTTCCGGGGACGCCATCGAAGATATTGACAGCAAGGGAGAAAATTGAGCCGTTTACCGGATTTGCGCCGATGGCACAGATACAAAGAATGGAGACTGAGATGGCAGATAATGATTTTAAATATATCCTGCAGGATATTTCCAACATTTATGTCGGCGCCCGTTCCACCTACGGAGAACTCGCGGAAAACGAAGATCTTCCCCACAAACTGCGGGAGGTAATCGTCCGCATCATTCTGAGCGAAGTGGCGGGAGACACCACGCCGGAAAATCATCTTTTCTATCTGACAAAGGACAGTGCGTCCTACCGTGTCTTGAAAAAGATGAAGACCCGTTTCCGCATGAGCGTCTGGGAAGAGGCGGACGGCAAAAAAAGGAAGAAGTCCGGTTACGTGAACCGGGAATACGCGCTGGATGAAGTGGTGGACAGCGCAGAGCTGCATCAGAAAAAGGATACGATTGTAGTGGAAGAGATGCGCGTCAGCAAGCTGGGGCTTGCGACGGTTGTCGTGTAAGGAGTGATGGAAGAGAAGAGATCGTCTGGATGAAACGGGACGGTCTCTTTTTTACATCTGCGGGTCCTGTGGAAAAAAAGCGGTTCCGTTAGCGGCACTGGGCGCTTTGGTGACGGTTTTTGATATCTCTGTGGATAATCGGAGATACGCCCTGGAACTTGCGGATGCGGCTGGGGTTTTGATCGATTATGAGGTCTGCAACGTGCTGGAAATTGACCGGAAACGGTTTGGTGATGCCTTTGATGTTGTTTTTATGGAAGGCGGCATTCTTCATTATTTTCATGACATTGACGCCTTTATGGATATGATGTATATTCTTCTGAAACCGGGAGGAATCATGATCTGCAGTGATTTCCATCCATTTACCAAAATTGCCGATCTGCTGGAGACAGGATCACCTGCGATGAGTTATTTTTCTCAGGAGGTTTTTGAAGGAGAAATGGCCCATGCCCGCTTTTTTGAAAAGGAAATCAGGGAAAAGATGCCAAAGTGCAGTTATCGAAAATATACGCTCAGCGAGATCATCAATAGTGTGATCCGCAGCGGTTTCAGCCTGAAAAGGTTTGACGAGCATCCAGCGTGGACGGATGAAAGGGTTCCGGGGGAATTTACGATTGTGGCGATGAAAAAGGTCAGGGAGGATATGAGAAAATGAAAAAAGCTGTTTTCCGGGAATTTAAAACTTTTTTCATGAAGAATCACATATCAGAAAATGACTGGCCTAAAATATGCAAAACGTTTCGCGAATATATCTGGGATAGTTCCCACTATAAAGTATATGAAGATGCCGTTTTTTGTCTGACTCAATGTAGAGAAAAAGGGTATAAAAATTTTATCCTGTCCAACAATTTTCCTGAACTGGGAAGACTGATAAAAGATTTGGGATTAAACGAATTCTTTTCCGGTTGTCTGATCTCTTCAAATATTGGATATGAAAAACCCAGGATAGAGATCTTTCAATACGCTATAAAAGCTGCACAGCAACCGGATATTTGTTATATGATCGGAGATAATCCCGTTGCAGATATTTTCGGCGGGAAAAGGGTTGGCATGCATACGATTCTGGTACATAATCAATCGAAAGTATTGGAGGCTGACCATAAATGCAGCAGCCTGCTTGAAGCAATAGTTCTGCTGTAAAAAATTTTCCGAAAACTATTTTTATCCATCAAGTGTTTGTTGTAAAGGCAAATGTCAACCATCTGTTAATAATGGTTGACATTTGTCTTCCTTTATGTTATCCTCTTTCCTGCAAGGGCAGCATGAAGAGCCGACAGTCCGGTTCTTTCTATGCTGAAAAATGACAGCAGGAGAATAACTCAATGAAATCTACAAAAACCATGATTATAACGGCAATGTTTGCGGCGGTGATCGCTGTTTTGGCCCAGATCGCCTTTCCGCTTCCTTCCGGCGTTCCGGTTACGCTTCAGACCTTCGCGGTGGCGCTCACCGGCGTGGTGCTCGGAGCGAAGCTTGGAACCATTTCCACCTTTATTTATATTCTGCTGGGCGCGGTGGGCGTTCCCGTATTTTCTGGCTTCAACGGCGGTCTTGGCGCGATTGTTGGCAAGACGGGCGGTTTTATCTGGGGCTTTCTGTTTCTGGCCTTTTTTGCTGGCGCAGGGGCAGCGATGATGAAAGGAGCACCGGACAGCGGGAAAAAAGACGCAGGAAAAGGAAAAACGGCGCTTCTGTCTACAGCCGCAGGCTTTGTCCTTGGAATTATCGGCCTCCTTATCTGCCATGTGCTCGGGACGGCGCAGTTTGCCATTCTCGGGAACATGGGCTTCTGGCAGGCGGCGGTTCTGGTTTCGGTTCCCTATCTGGTCAAGGATGTCTGTTCCCTGGCTCTTGCCTGCATACTGGGACTTCAGGTACGAAAGCAGCTTTACCGGTCTTCTTTTCTGCAAAGGCCAGTACGGGGGAAAAATCTGCGCTGACTCAGAGCAGTTATCGGATAGGGGAAGTACCTTCCCCTATCCGATAGCGCGATGCGCCCAGCTCACGGCATATATACCGTGAGCTGTACTTGCCCGGCAAATGGCCGTACATGCAAGCATGACGGCTGCTTGCCGGGCTTATCGCGCAAAAAACGGCTGTCAGAGGTTTCCTTTGACGGCCGTTTTCGACCGCAACCTTTCCTCCGCAATTGGAAAATACTCCCGCAGAATCGGATAGGTCAGTTCCTCCGGCAGAGAATCGAAAAGGCCGATTTCCCCCATTTCGCTGTAGGGAGGAATTTCTTCCAGCCTGTGTACCATCGCCAGATAAACCTGTCCATTTCCCTTATAATGATAGCCGTTCAGCGTCCCGTCTATGGAATAGTCGCACAGCGGCTCCAATTCAAAGTCTACCGCTCCCGTTTCTTCAAAAAGTTCCCGTTTTGCCGCTTCCAGAGGCGTTTCCCCTTCTTCAATCCATCCGCTGGGATGCTCCCAGGTGGTTCGTTCTTTGTGCCTGCAGAAAATCCATTTTTCCTGAAATACGGCAAAAACATCCGCTGAAAAATAGCTGTCAAAAGTGCCGAAAGGACTGGTCGTAAATTTCATACTTCTCATATCTCCTGATTTTTGTTTTCTAATTATACTATTCATGATATTATGAGTGCAAGAGAAGAGCGGTATTTCAGTTATTAGGAATGTTCTGTTTGCCACGAATGAGGGCAGGAAGGAGTCACTTATGATTTTATCGATGAAAGAGCACCTGAAATCTTTTCTGGCAGCACATCCCGAAATTCCGGAAGGAGACCGTATGCAGCTTCCAGACATTTCTCTCGATCCCGACAGCATTCGTATCATGATGATCAGCGAAACCGTTCCGGCTGACCCTGAAGATTATTTTTACAGTCGTAACCCGGAAGCGGATTTTATGCGCACAACGGTACCAATCATGAACAGTGCCGGAATCCGCGTAAAAACCATGGAGGATATTATCCATAAGGGAATTTATATCACAACGGCGACCAAAACTCCGAAGGACGGTTATACCGTTCCTTCCGACGTCATCCGGGCGCAATTACCTGTTCTGGAAGAAGAACTGCGGCTTTTCGAGCATCTGAAGATTATCATGCTTATGGGGGATGTGGCCAAAAAGGCGCTGAATCTGATTGCCCGGACGCAGGGGCAGAAGAGCGTGATCCCCAGCGGTTCTACCTATAAACTGAGGAACAATGAATATTATTATGGGAAAATACGGGTGCTTCCATCCTACATCATTACGGGTGGAAATATTCTGATCGAAAAGTCAAAGGTACAGATGATTCAGGAGGATCTGGTTCTGGCTCAGAAAATCCTTGCTTTCTGAAACTGACACCATAATGCTATATGTATTGGGAGGGATGATATATGAAGGAAATAATTAATACGGTTATGGCGTCTCTTCTGTCTGTCATGCTGGGCCTTACCGGTACTGTGGTCTTTGTGGAGCCCGATGTGCCGACATGCTGCAACAAGTTCCAGGTTGGTTCCGTTTCCGTCACCTTACACGTTAATGTACCTGAAGAATGGAATTATTTCATATGGGAGGCAGAAGAGGAGGGGCCTGACTGGGGAATCCGGATACAGGTTGAAGGGGAAGAAAATGCCGCAATCCAGATAAGTGGCCAGCATGGGACTTTAAATGTATCAGATTTTTACCCGGAACCTCCGGAAACACTGATAACAGATCAGGGATTAGAGGCACAATATTATAAAAACAAATATGAGACGAACGATGGTGAAACTTTCGTGGATCATTATGTTGTGATCGGGCAGATGAACTCCGGTTTTTATGGTATCAGCCTCCAGATGCCCCAATCAATATTTGACAGAAATGCAGATTCCATACAGAAATTACTGAAATCGGTAGAGATCACAGAAGTTCAGAATGAAATATTGACGGAAGAACAGGCATCGGCTTTTGCTGGTGCCTGTTTCCATTTAGAAAGCTTCTGGTCAAATTTGTGGCACACATATGGAACCATATAAGGCGCTTCTCCGTACGCAGAGCTGCTCCATGGGAGCCGATGACTTTTCTGTCAGTTCTCTGTTTTCCAACGACCTCTGGATCCTGCAGGCATTTGAAACGGCGCTCCTTTTTTTCCTGTTTCTCTATGCCATCTATTACGCAGCGATTCGAATCGATACAGAAGCTTATCAACTTCCCTTTTCGCAGGAAATAACTCAAGCTTTATAAATCTTCCAAAAGATGATATACTTTAGCATATCTAACGTGTAAAATGTTTCGGCATGGAGGAAAATATGAAGCTGGAAGAACTGACAAACTATTCAATAATTGAAACGCGGCGGATTGAGGACTTAAATTCCTTAAGCTGCCTGCTGGAGCATAAGAAGAGCGGAGCGAGAATCGCTCTTTTATCCAATGAGGATGAAAACAAGGTGTTTTACATCGGATTCCGTACCCCGCCGAAGAACAGCACGGGTGTCGCCCATATCATCGAGCATTCCGTGCTGGAGGGAAGCCGGAATTTCCCGGTGAAGGACCCCTTCATTGAGCTGGCGAAGGGCAGTCTGAACACCTTCTTAAACGCCATGACCTATCCGGACAAAACCGTATATCCGATTGCCAGCTGCAACGACACCGATTTCCAGAACCTGATGCATGTCTATCTGGATGCGGTGTTCTATCCCAACATTTACAAAGAGAAAAAAATCTTCGAGCAGGAGGGCTGGCACTACGAGCTGGAGAACCCGGAAGCGGAGCTTACCATCAACGGCGTGGTTTACAACGAAATGAAGGGTGCTTTTTCCTCTCCGGATGACGTGCTGGAGCGCAAGATTTCCGAAACCCTGTATCCGGATACGCCATACGCCATGGAGTCCGGCGGCGACCCGGATGTGATTCCGGAGCTGACTTATGAAGAATTTCTGGATTTCCACCGGAAATTCTATCACCCTTCCAACAGCTATATCTATCTGTACGGAAATATGGACATGGCGGAGAAGCTGGACTATCTGGACCGGGAATATCTGTCCCATTTTGACCGGATTGAAGTGGATTCGGAAATCGCCGTACAGTCACCCTTTGCGGAGAAAAAAGAGGCTTCCGCCCAGTATCCCATCACGGACAGCGAGCCTCAGACGGACAATTCCTATCTGTCCTACAACATTGTGGTGGGCGACAATCTGGACCGGGAGCGCTATATTGCATTCCAGGTGCTGGACTATGTCCTCTGCAGCGCGCCTGGCGCGCCCCTGAAGCAGGCGCTGCTCGACAAAAAGATCGGCAAGGACGTTTACAGCTATTATGAAAACGGCCTTCGCCAGCCCTATTTCAGCATCATCGCCAAGAACGCGAACCTTTCTGACAAGGCCGCCTTCGTGGAGACGATCGAAAAGGAGCTTTCCCGTATCGCAGAGGAAGGCATCGATAAGAAGGCGCTGAAGGCCGGGCTGAATTACTATGAGTTCCGTTACCGGGAAGCGGATTTCGGCTCCTGGCCGGCCGGACTCATGTATGGTCTGCAGGTGATGGACAGCTGGCTGTATGACGATACGAAGCCTTTCATCCATATCGAAGCGGGGGATACCTACAGAAGCCTGCGCGAGAAGGCGGATACGGATTATTTTGAGAAGCTGATCCGGACCTGGATGATAGACAACGGACACAAGAGCGTTCTGACCCTTGCGCCGAAAAAGGGCCTTTCCAGGGAGCATGACGAACTGCTGAAAAGGAAGCTGGCCGACTATAAGGCCGGTCTTTCCGCGAAAGAGATCGACGGCATCATCCGCGAGACCGAAGCGCTGCGGGAGTATCAGGAAACGCCCGATACGAAGGAGGCGCTGGCCTGCATTCCCCTCCTGAAGCGGGAGGATATCCGGAAAGAGGCGGAACCCCTGGTCAATGAGATCGGAACCTTAAGCGGCAGCACGGTGATGTACCATGAACTGTTCACCAACCACATCAGCTATTTCCGCTTCCTGTTCGATCTGAAGGCGGTGCCGGAGGAGCTGTTTTCCTATATCGGCATCCTGAAGGCGGTGCTGGGTTATGTGGACACGGAAGTTCATTCCTTTGATGAGCTGTTCCATGAGATCAACATGGAAACGGGCGGCATCACAGCGGTGACCAACCTGTTCACCAATGCAAAGAATCTGGACGAATGCAGGGTAACCTTTGAGATCAAGGCAAAAACCCTGGAGGACAACCTCGCAAAAGCGACGCAGCTGGCTCGGGAAATCATGCTGCAGTCCCGCTTCGACGATGAGAAACGGCTCTATGAGATTCTGGCCGAGCTGAAATCCCACCTGCAGTCCGCACTGATTTCCGCAGGACACAGCGTGGCGGCGGGACGTGCCATGTCCTATTTTTCCAGACCGGCGGCCATCCAGGAGCGTCTGAGCGGTATGCCCTTCTATCGTCTGGTGGACGATCTGGAGAAGAATTTCGACAGCAGAAAGGACGAACTGAAGGAAAAGCTGAACCGTCTGGTCCGCTGCATTTTCCGCCCGGAGAACCTGCTGCTTGACTACATCGGAACGAGGGAGCACTACGAGGAATTTCTCCGGCTGGCGGAAGGAGTGAAGGCCTCCCTCTTTACGGAATCCCTGCATGGAGAACCCTTCGTTATCCAGCCCGAGAAGAGAAACGAAGGCTTCCTGTCCGCGTCTCAGGTGCAGTATGTCTGCCGGGCCGGAAACTTCATCAACAAGGGGCTTTCCTACACCGGTGCTCTGCGCGTGCTGAAGGTTCTGATGAGCTACGAATATCTGTGGCAGGAAGTCCGCGTCAAGGGCGGCGCCTATGGATGTATGTGTACCTTCGGAAAGAGCGGAGACAGCTACTTCGTTTCCTACCGGGATCCCAACCTGAAGGGAACGGTGGAAGTATACGAAAGAGCCGCAGATTTCGTGGAGAACTTTGACGGGGACGAGCGTACCATGACCCAGTACATCATCGGCGCTGTCAGCGAGATGGACACGCCCTTAAATCCTGCGGCAAAGGGCCTGCGTTCCATGAGCGCTTTTCTGACCAATCAGACGCTGGCCGATCTGCAGAAAGAAAGGAATGAGGTGCTTTCCGCCACACAGGATGATATCCGTACGCTGGCAGCCCATATCCGTGCGTTCATGCAGGACGACTGCCTCTGCGTGGTGGGAAATGAAGAAAAAATCAGAGAACAGGAAGACATGTTCCAGCATCTGGAAAATCTGTATTGATTCCCGCTGGCAGCAGTCTCTGAAAAAGTAGTGTGCTGTGCTTTTTCTGACCGAAAAAAGCGTCTATATTTTGAAGGGGAGGGGTTTTATGAAAAAGAAGACAGGAAAAGCCGTTTCAACCGGTCTGGTGCTTCAAAGGTGGAAAGCCGTTCTATCTGTCGCAGCCTTTTTGATTATGCTCACTATCCCGGCCTGTGGAGCCAGTTCCGGCTCCAGTGCCTCGGATTCAGCCGCCTGGTCCAACAGCATGCCGGCGGAAGGAGCCGTTCAGGAGGCCGGTATTTATGAGGAAGCCGCGGAAACGGATGTGGGTTCCGGTTCAGAGACCGCAGCGCTGGATGAAAATGCAGGATCTGACAGAAAACTGATCAAAAATGTGAACATGTCGGTGGAAACGGAGGATTATACGGGGCTGGTTTCCAACATTCAGAGCCGTGTGGAGGAGCTTGGCGGTTATACGGAAAGCTTTGAAGCCTACAACGAAAGCAGCGTGGGGAACCGCAGCGCATCTCTGACATTGCGGATCCCGGCGGACCGGCTTGACGAATTCGTTTCGCAGGTAGAGGAGATCTCCAACATTGTGTCCCGCCAGGAGACCGTGGAGGATGTGACCCTCACCTATGTGGATCTGGAAAGCCGCAGGCGCATGTACGAGGAGGAAGAAGACCGACTCCTCTCTTTATTGGAACAGGCGGAAACGCTGGAGGAGATCATCGCCCTGGAAAGCCGTCTGACAGAGGTGCGCTATCAGCTGGAAAGCATGGAATCCCAGCTTCGCACCATGGACAATCAGGTGAATTACAGCACGGTTTATCTCTCCATCGACGAGGTGGAGCGTTATACGCCGCCTGCCGAAAAGGGAACCTGGGAACGTATCCGAACCGGTTTCACAGAAAACGTATACCGTGTTGGGAATGGAATCAAAGAATTCTTCATCGGATTCGTCATTTCCCTTCCTATCCTGCTGGTGCTTGCCGTTGGAATCATCATTGCAGTGATCGTAATCCGGCTGTTCCTGCGCATTTCAGAAAAGAATAACGCCAAAAGAGCTGCGGGGAAAAGGAATGCCGGGCCTTATTATGGTCCCTTCGGCGGTCCCGGGGGACCTCCAAATGCCGGGCCGGGGAATATACGGCCGGAAAACGTCGGGCCTGCGGCGGGCCCGGGAAGTCCGGAAGACGGCCAGAGCATTCAGCGCGCCCCGGCACCGTCCGCACAGCAGCCACAGACACCCAACAATCAGAAAACAGACAAGGAGAGACCGAATGGATCTTGACGCATATTTTGCAGAACATGGAAGCGGCGGAAAGCCGCAGGAGACGGGTGAAGGAGCCGAAATGGCAGCCGGAGCGGGAGAGAACTTCCGCTCCGGCTTCGCCACGCTGATCGGCAGGCCCAACGTGGGCAAATCCACCCTCATCAACCGGTTGGTGGGGCAGAAGGTTTCCATCACATCCAGAAAGCCGCAGACCACCAGGAACCGCATTCAGGCGGTTTATACAGGAACGGACGGACAGATTGTGTTCCTGGACACGCCGGGAATCAACCGCGCCAAAAACAAGCTGGGAAACTATATGCTCCGTGCCGCAGAAGGCACCCTTCGCGACGTGGATGTGATTTTGTGGCTGGTGGAGCCCACCACCTTCATCGGAGCCGGAGAACGATACATCATCGAGCAGCTGAAAAAGGCCCAGGGACATACCCCGGTCATTCTCGTAATCAATAAGACCGATACGGTAAAAAAGGACGAGGTTTTTCCGGCTATAGACGCCTATCGGAAGGAACTGGATTTTGCCGAAATTGTCCCCGTTTCTGCAAGGACGGGCGCGAATACCGACGAACTGATCCGCTGCATTCTGAAATATCTTCCTTATGGCGATCCCTTTTATGATGAGGATACCGTCACCGACCAGCCGGAACGCCAGATTGTGGCCGAGCTCATCCGGGAAAAAGCCCTCCGCTGCCTGGGGGATGAGGTCCCTCACGGTATCGCCGTGGCTGTTGAGCGCATGAAGCAGCGCGGTCAGATCATGGATATCGAAGCCACCATCATCTGTGAAAGGGATTCCCATAAGGGGATCATCATCGGCAAAGGCGGCGCGATGCTCAAGACCATCGGTTCCAAAGCCCGCGTCGATATCGAGGAAATGCTTGGATGCCGTGTCAACCTCCAGCTTTGGGTGAAGGTGAAAAAGGACTGGCGCGACAGTGATTTCCTGTTAAAAAATTTTGGCTACAATCCAAAAGATACGGTATAGAAGAACCCGAAACAGCAGAACCTAATACCATCCGTTTTTTGAAAACAGAAGAGAACCTGAGCGCGTAAGCGCGGGAAAGCAGCGGCCGCACAGAAGATTCGGCACGCGCGCCCTGGCGCAGAAACGCTTCGGTATGGAGGTAAAAATGGAGGACAGGAGCGAATGGAACCGGTTTTGGCTGTCGGGAAAGGTGGCGGATTATCTGAAATACGCCGCGAAGGCGGAAAAAGGACACAAGGAAGCGGGAACGGATACTTATGCAGGATTTACTTACGATGACAGGCCTCGTTCTGAAGGCGGAGCCGGTCGGCGAATATGACAAAAGAGTGGTCATCCTGACAAAGGAAAGGGGCAAGCTGGCGGCCTTCGCCAGAGGCGCAAGGAAACAGAGCAGCCGCCTGCTTGCGCCCACCTGCCCGTTTTCCTTCGGCCAGTTCGGACTGTACGCGGGAAAAAATTCCTATACGCTGACCGAGGCTTCCATTTCCAATTATTTCGAAGCGCTTCGGAAGGATTTTGAAGGTGCCTGCTTCGGACAGTATTTTCTGGAAATCTGTGACTACTGCGCACGGGAAAACAATGATGAAAGGGAGCTCCTGAAGCTCCTTTATCAGTCTCTTCGGGCGCTGTCGGCATCCAGCATCCCGAAAGAACTTGTCCGGTACATATTTGAAATACGGACCATAGTGATTAACGGGGAATTCCCCGGACTGCCTGATGAGTCAAAATGGCAGGATTCCACCATATACGCCATGCATTATATGACCACCGCCCCTGTGGAAAAGCTGTACACCTTTACCGTCAGCCCTCAGGTGCTCGGAGAACTGAAAAGGCTCGCGGATTTTTATCGGAAACGTTTCCTGAACGAGCCGTTTCACAGCCTGCAGATTCTGGACACTCTGTAAATTTGGGTTGAAAAACGGGAAAAGGTCGGATATAATGGGGAAGATGTGTACATCCCGGTAAAGGGATGCGGAGAAACAACGGGGAAGATACACGAAAATGTGAGGAATTTCTATATGCGAAAAATGGTTTTGCTTCTTCTGGCGACAATGCTGCTGCTTGCCGGATGCGGTGGGAACGAAGGCACGGAGGATGTGACAAGCCTGGAATTTCGAAAGAACGGGCAGGTTGTCCATACTATTGTGGAGGATTTTTCAGCGTCCTACTACAGTCTGGACGAACTGCAGAGTCAGGTTCAGACACAGGTTGATTCTTATAATGAAAGCGCAGGAAGTGAACGGATTAAGGTGAATTCCACAGAAGTTACTGACGGAGTGATCACCATGGTGATGACCTTCCAGGGGGCGGAAGATTATTCCTCCTTCTACAGGCAGGCGCTCTTCTGCGGAACGGTACGGGACGCCTTCAGCGCCGGCTATGATCTGGACGTTGAACTTGTGAGCGCCCAGGAAGAGGGAACGACGATCGGCCGGCAGGATATTCTGGAAATGGGTGACCGTCATATTATCGTGGTCCGCGAGCCAATCGTCATCAGGCCCTACGCGGACATCCTGTATGCCAGTTCAGGTGTGGAAGTGTCCGGAAGCCGCTCGGCAACGGTGACGGATTCTGCGGCGCTTTCCTACATTATTTTCAGATAAAATAAAATGCTGCCGATGCAGCAGGAAAGAGGCGGAAAAAATCTCTGATTTTTTTCCTGGAAAAAGGGCTTCGCCCTTTTTCTCAGAATAAAATGCTGCCGATGCAGCAGGAAAGAGGAAGTTATGGAAAAAACAATGGAAAAAATTGTAGCGCTTGCCAAGGCGAGAGGCTTTGTGTATCCCGGCTCCGAGATTTACGGCGGTCTTGCGAATACCTGGGATTACGGTAACCTGGGCGTGGAGCTGAAAAATAACGTGAAGAAGGCCTGGTGGCAGAAGTTCATCACGGGAAACCGTTATAATGTGGGCGTGGACTGCGCCATTCTGATGAATCCCCAGACCTGGGTGGCAAGCGGACATCTCGGCGGCTTCTCTGATCCCCTGATGGACTGCCGTGAGTGTCATGAACGGTTCCGCGCGGATAAGCTGATCGAGGATTATGCGGAAGAAAACGGTATCCAGCTCGACGGCTCCGTGGACGGCTGGAGCCAGGAAAAGATGATGGATTTCATCAACGAACATAACATTCCCTGCCCGACCTGCGGAAAGCATAATTTTACGGAGATCCGTCAGTTCAATCTGATGTTCAAGACCTTCCAGGGAGTAACAGAAGATGCGAAAAATACCGTGTACCTGCGTCCGGAAACCGCACAGGGCATTTTTGTCAACTTCAAGAACGTGCAGCGTACTTCCCGCAAGAAGATTCCCTTCGGCATCGGCCAGATCGGAAAATCCTTCCGTAACGAAATCACGCCCGGTAACTTCACCTTCCGTACCCGTGAATTTGAACAGATGGAGCTGGAATTTTTCTGTGAGCCGGATACGGACCTGGAATGGTTTGCCTACTGGAAACAGTTCTGCATTGACTGGCTGAAGTCCCTTGGCATGAAGGAAGATGAGATGCGCGTCAGAGACCATGAGAAGGAAGAGCTTTCTTTCTACTCCAAGGCGACCACCGACATTGAATTCCTGTTCCCCTTCGGCTGGGGCGAACTCTGGGGCATTGCGGACAGAACCGACTATGACCTGAGCCGTCATGCGGAGGTATCCGGACAGGATCTGAGCTATTTTGACGACCAGAAGAATATGAAGTACATTCCCTACGTGATCGAGCCTTCGCTGGGAGCTGACCGTGTGGTGCTTGCCTTCCTCTGCTCCGCCTATGACGAAGAGGAAATCGGAGAGGGTGATGTGAGAACGGTGCTTCATTTTCATCCTGCGCTCGCGCCTGTGAAGATCGGTATTCTTCCGCTTTCCAAGAAGCTGAATGAGGGCGCAGAGAAGATTTACGACAGACTCTCTCAGAAATATAACTGTGAATTTGACGACAGAGGCAACATCGGCAAGCGCTACCGCCGCCAGGACGAAATCGGAACGCCTTTCTGCGTAACCTATGATTTTGATTCCGAAACGGACGGATGCGTAACCGTCCGCTTCCGTGATTCCATGGAGCAGGAGAGAGTGCCGATCGACGGGCTGGAGGCCTGGTTCGCGGATAAATTTGATTTTTAAGATTTGGTTTTTAAGGTTTGCATGTTTGAAAAACCGGGGCGCTGAAGCCCCGGTTTTTTGATGAAAAGAAATCTGTATTTCCCCTGCTGCATGGAATCATTTGTAGGAAATGAACAATTTTTCTGTAAAAGTGCGGAAATTTATCTAAAAAATGACAAATTATACGTGCATTATGCGGAAAGCTATGTTATAATGGACTCGCAATAACAGGCATTAGTACCAAAAAAGCTTTTGTCTGGACACCATTACCAAATATTTTGTTCAAAGGGGGAACTGATTAAATGGCAAAATGGGTTTATTCTTTCAAGGAGGGCAACGCAGACATGCGGGCTCTTCTGGGCGGGAAGGGCGCCAATCTGGCAGAGATGACCAATCTGGGCCTTCCCATTCCGCAGGGCTTCACTGTAACGACAGAGGCCTGTACGGATTACTATCACAACGGAAAGCAGATTTCCGATGAAATTCAGGGACAGATTTTTGACGCACTTGCCGACCTGGAAAAGCTGCAGGGAAAGACTTTTGGAGATACGGAAAATCCGCTTCTCGTTTCCGTACGTTCCGGCGCAAGAGCATCCATGCCCGGCATGATGGATACGATTCTGAATCTGGGTCTTACTGACGTTTCCGTGGAAGGCTTCGCCAAGAAGACGGGAAATCCCAGATTTGCCTACGATTCCTACCGCAGATTCATTCAGATGTTTTCGGATGTGGTAATGGAGGTTCCCAAATCCCTTTTTGAAAGGGTTCTCGATGAGATCAAGGAAGCCAAGGGAGCGCGCTTTGATACGGATCTGACAGCTGACGATCTGAAAGAGGTGATTGAACGCTTCAAGGCGATTTATAAAGATAAGATGGGGGCGGATTTCCCTCAGGATCCCAAGGTACAGCTGATGGAAGCGGTAAAAGCCGTATTTCGTTCCTGGGATAATGAGCGTGCCATCGTTTACCGCAGAATGAACGACATTCCCGGGGACTGGGGTACGGCAGTCAACGTACAGTCCATGGTTTTCGGAAATATGGGCAATACTTCCGGAACCGGTGTTGCTTTCACAAGAAATCCTTCCACTGGCGCAAAGGGAATTTATGGCGAATACCTGATCAATGCCCAGGGGGAAGACGTAGTGGCAGGAATCCGTACCCCTCAGCCGATTACCCGTCTGGAAGAGGATCTTCCTGAATGCTACAGGCAGTTTATTGAAATTGCCACAAAACTGGAGCAGCATTACCGGGATATGCAGGATATGGAATTTACCATCGAAGAAGGAAAGCTTTATTTCCTGCAGACCAGAAACGGAAAGAGAACGGCGCCTGCAGCCCTGCAGATTGCCTGCGATCTGGTAGATGAAGGCATGATCACTCCGGAAGAAGCGGTGAGCCGTATTGAAGCAAAGTCTCTTGACCAGCTTCTGCATCCCACCTTTGATCCGGAAGCCCTGAAAAACGGCGTTGTGATCGGACAGGCTCTTCCTGCTTCACCGGGCGCAGCAGCAGGCAAGATTTATTTTACCGCTGAAGAGGCAAAGGAAGCCCATGAGACGGGTGAACGGGTGATTCTGGTCAGACTCGAGACCTCTCCGGAGGATATCGAGGGCATGCATGCGGCGGAAGGCGTTCTGACTGTTCGCGGCGGCATGACTTCCCATGCGGCTGTTGTGGCAAGGGGTATGGGAACTGCCTGTATTTCCGGCTGCGGCGACATTGTGATCGATGAAGAAGCAAAATACTTTACCCTCGGCGGAAAGACCTACCATGAAGGCGACTACATTTCTCTGGACGGCTCCACCGGAAAAATTTATGACGGCGATATTGCTACTCAGGATGCTACCATCAGCGGCAATTTCAAACGGATCATGGAATGGGCCGACTCCTTCCGCAAACTGAATGTGCGCACCAATGCGGATACGCCGGAAGACGCGGCAAACGCTCTGCGGCTTGGAGCAGAAGGCATCGGTCTCTGCCGGACAGAGCACATGTTCTTCGCTCCTGAAAGAATTCCGAAAATTCGTAAGATGATCCTCTCCACCACCAGCGAAGCCAGAGAAGCTGCATTAAATGAATTGATCCCGTTTCAGAAGGGTGATTTCAAGGCCATTTATGAGGTGATGGGAGAGAACCCGGTTACCATCCGTTTCCTGGATCCTCCGCTTCATGAATTTGTTCCCACGGAAGAAAAGGACATCGAAGACCTTGCGGTAGAGATGAATCTGAGCGTTGCGGAAGTAAAAGCGGCCTGCGACAGCCTGCATGAGTTCAACCCGATGATGGGACACAGAGGCTGCCGTCTGTCCGTTACCTATCCGGAAATCGCGAGAATGCAGACGAGAGCGGTCATCGAAGCGGCAATTGAGGTAAAGGAAGAGAAGGGCTTCAACATCGTTCCCGAGATCATGATCCCCCTGGTGGGCGATAAGAAGGAACTGAAGTTCGTTAAGGATGTGGTTGTGGAAACCGCAGAAAAAGTGAAGGCGGAAAAGGGTTCCGACATCTCCTATCATATCGGAACCATGATTGAGATCCCCCGTGCGGCTCTTCTGGCCAATGAGATCGCTGAAGAAGCAGAATTCTTCTCCTTCGGAACCAACGATCTGACCCAGATGACCTACGGCTTCTCCCGTGACGATGCGGGCAAGTTCCTGGTTGATTATTATAAGAGCAAGATTTATGAGTCCGATCCGTTCGCCAAGCTGGATCAGAACGGCGTGGGACAGCTCATCCGCATGGCGGCGGAAAAGGGACGCAGCACCCGTCCGGACATTAAGCTGGGCATCTGCGGCGAGCATGGCGGAGATCCTTCCTCCATCGAATTCTGCCACCGCATCGGCCTGAACTATGTATCCTGTTCCCCGTTCCGCGTTCCCATCGCCAGACTGGCTGCAGCGCAGGCAGCGATTGCGGACAAATAAAACGGTAACTGTAATGAAAGGTTCTTCATAAAAAGAGACAGGACTGTCGTTTGGGTGAACATGCAGCACCAGACGGCAGTCCTGTTTCTATTGCCTTACTGCTGAGAAGCAGGCTCAGTTGTCACGGTAACGGCGGCATCTGTAGGCGTTTCTCCCTGCAGTACCTCGGAAATAACGTTCATGCGCATGACGGCGCGGTCATAATTTTCCTGTGCCGTCGCAGCCGTATTTTCCGAATAGCCTCCGTCCGCATATGCTTCATGATACAGGGCAGCGGCCTCTGTCATATAGGAGGAGGCTTCATCCGCAATTTCCTCGATAGAAGCGAATTCTTCCGGTACGGAAATCTCTGCAAGCACGGTAAAGGTTTCCGCGAGAGAATCCATGGCGGCAAGGAGCTCATCCACAGCGTTCTCCGAAGAAGGATCGATTCCGGAAAGCGTCTGAAAGTTCTGATTTGCGCGTTCCGTAAAGCTTTCCATTTCAGAATAGAACTGTTCCAGTTCCTGATCCTTTCCGCAGCCGGAAAGAAGCAGAAGGGAGAGGCAGCCCGCCAGACAGAACGCTCTGCATACTTTTCGGGCAAAAAAATCTGCCGAACATCTTCCGGCCGGTTCTTCTTTCCTGTTTTTCCACCTGGATGCCTCTCTCTTTTTTGTAAGTCTTTGTATTTCCGTTCGCATGCGCATCTCGCTTCCTCCGCCTGCCTTTTATCTGAAAAGTAGATCATCGAATACCATATCGCTGATTATAACATATACCCGGAAGGCGCTCAACCGTTACTTTCCCGACAGAATATCCCGGTGTGAAACGCAGTACTTTACCGATGGACAAGTACGGTATCTTCCCTTTTGCCGAAAATCATGATAAAATGTTTCATATTTGCAAAGCAGAATCAGAAAGGCAGAAGAAAATTAATGACCAAACAGGAATTCAGAGATTTTGTGATAAATAAAGGGATCGTCCTTCTGGACGGAGCGACGGGCTCCAACCTGATGTCCCGCGGCATGCCCGGCGGCGTCTGCCCGGAGGAATGGATTACGGAGCATCCGGATGTGCTGACAGGTCTGCAGAAGGAATACGTCAGCGCAGGAACGGATATCCTGTATGCGCCCACCTTTACCGCCAACCGGATCAAACTGGCCGAATATGGCCTGGAAGGAAACATCCGCGAACTGAACCTGGCTCTGGTGGAAGCCTCCAGGCGTGCCGCCGGAAAAGAAACGCGGATTGCCGGGGATCTGACCATGACGGGAGAGCAGCTTGCCCCCATCGGAAGGATGGATTTCGAAGAGCTGGTGACAGTATACCGGGAACAGATCGGCTATCTGGTGGAGGCTGGCGTGGATCTGCTGGTCGTGGAAACCATGATGAGCCTGCAGGAATGCCGGGCCGCGCTGATCGCGGCTAAGGAAACCTGTCCGGATCTCCCCGTCATGGTGACGATGACCTTTGAAAAGGATGGCAGAAGCCTTTACGGAACGGATGCAGCGACAGCGGCTGTCGTCCTGGAAAGCCTCGGCGCGGATGCGGTGGGCGCCAACTGCTCCACCGGCCCGGATGCGATGGCGGATATCATCCGCCGGATGGCGTCGGTCACCCGCATTCCCATCATTGCCAAGCCCAATGCCGGCCTTCCTTCTCTGGACAGCCTGGGAAAAACGGTTTATGACATGGACGCGCCTTCCTTCGGTCGGGAGATGGAAGCGGTATATGCGGCCGGCGCCGTGATCCTCGGCGGCTGCTGTGGAACCACTCCGGCGCATATCGGACGGCTTGCCGAAGCCGTAAAGGGAAAGAAGCCCGCCGATGTTCCCAGAAGGCCGGATGGAATCCGGTATCTGACCTCGGAACGGAAAACTGTTTCCTTCGGCCTTTCCGATCCTTTTCTGGTCATCGGAGAGCGGATCAATCCCACCGGGAAGAAAAAGCTGCAGGCAGAGCTTCGGGAAGGGCGTTTTGATTTAACGGTACAGTTCGCCGAAGAGCAGGAGGAAGCGGGCGCGGCAATTCTGGATGTCAATATGGGAATGAGCGGCGTGGATGAAAAAGCGCTGATGCTTCACGCCATCGACGAGGTGACGCAGGTGACACAGCTTCCCCTGTCCCTGGATTCCAGCCACATCGACGTTCTGGAAGCTGCGCTTCGCCGGTATCCGGGCCGCGCGCTGATCAATTCCATCTCTCTGGAAACGGAAAAATTTGAAAAGCTGATTCCCATGGCCAGAAAATACGGCGCCATGTTCATTCTTCTCCCCCTTTCCGATGCGGGACTTCCGGGAAGCCTTCAGGAGAAGAAGGATATTATTGAAAAAATCTGGGAGCGCGCTGCATCCTTCGGACTCACAAAGGAAGACATCGTTGTGGACGGCCTGGTGACCACGGTCGGCGCCAATCCGGAGGCGGCAAAGGAAACCCTGGAGACCATCCGCTACTGCAGGCAGAACGATTTCGCCACGGTGGTCGGCCTGTCCAATATTTCCTTCGGCCTGCCGGAGCGGATTCAGATAAACAGCGCGTTTCTGACCATGGCCATCCAGTCCGGGCTGACCATGGCCATCGCAAACCCTTCCCAGCAGCAGCTCATGGCAGCGGCCTTTGCCTCGGACCTTCTGCTGAATAAGGAAGGAGCCGCTGAACGCTATATCGCCTTTGCCAATGCATATGCCGCAAGGGCTGAAGCGGCGGCAAAAACCGCTGCAACGGCAGCTTCTGCTGCCCGGGCCGCCCGTCCCTCAGAGCCTTCCGGGGAAAAAGCATTCGGAACAGGAAATGCGGCTGCTGCAGGCGCGTCGTCCGTTCCTGCCGGACTGGGAGGCGAACTCTATGAGGCGGTGCTGAAGGGAAACCGGAACGGCATCGCTGCGCTGACAGAAAAAGCGCTGGAAAGCGGTCTGGAAGCCGGAGCCATCCTCAATGACTGCCTGATGCCAGCCATTAACCGGGTGGGAGAGCTGTTTGACTGCGGAAGATACTTCCTTCCCCAGCTGATTTCCGGAGCGGAAGCGATGAAACTTTCCATCGGCGTTCTGGAGCCTTATCTGCTGCAGGATGAAAACCGGGAAAAACTTCCCGTTGTGGTGCTGGCAACCGTGAAGGGCGACATCCACGACATCGGCAAAAATCTGGTCGCCCTGATGATGAAGAATTACGGTTTTCAGGTGATTGACCTGGGGAAGGACGTTCCGGCTGAGGACATCATCCGCACGGCAAAAGAAAACAAGGCGGCCCTGATTGGCCTTTCCGCTCTGATGACCACGACCATGCAGGAAATGAAGCATGTGATCCTTCTTGCGAAGGAGGCCGGGCTGACCGCGAAAATCATCATTGGAGGCGCAGTGATCACACAGGAATATGCGGATGAAATCCATGCGGACGGCTATTCGAAGGACGCCGCGGACGCGGTGCGCCTTGCAAAACGGCTGCTTGGGCTGTGAATGCAGCTGAACGAGGCGATTGCCGACCTGAACCGGGTGATTGAGCCTCTGGCTGAATTTTTCGGCAGATTTCAATAATTTTTTATCATATTAAGAAAGGCGGGAAACACAGATGAATGGAGCGGATGCGATCATAAAGTGTCTGGAACTGGAGGGCGTGACGGAGGTATTCGGCTACCCCGGCGTTGCGATCTGTCCCTTCTACGACAGTATCCTGAATTCCGATATCCGGACGATTCTGATCCGGACAGAACAGAATGCAGCCCATGCTGCGAGCGGCATGGCGAGGGTAACGGGAAAGGTCGGCGTCTGCGCCGTCACCTCCGGTCCCGGAGCCACCAATCTGCTGACCGGAATCGCCACGGCTTTTGCCGACAGCATCCCTCTCGTATGCATCACCGGCCAGGTCAACAGCGAGCTTCTGGGAAGCGATGTGTTCCAGGAAGCGGATATCACCGGAGCGGCGGAGTCCTTTGTAAAATACAGCTATCTGGTGCGGGATGTAAACGATATTCCCCGGATTTTCAAGGAAGCCTTCTATGTGGCGAGTACGGGACGGAAAGGACCTGTCCTCATCGACATCCCGATCGACATCCAGAATGCGCAGCTTAACCGCTTCCGCTATCCGGAGGAGGTAAGCATGCGGACCTATAAACCTACGGTAAAGGGACATGCCGTCCAGATCCGAAAGGTCATTCAGGAGCTGGAAAAGGCGAAGCGTCCGCTGATCTATGCGGGCGGCGGCGTAACCCTGAGCGGTGCCTGCGAGGAACTGAGAAGCTTCGCAGAAAAGTTCCGCATCCCCGTGGTCTCCACCATGATGGGAATCGGCGTCATGCCCACGGAGCATCCCATGTATTTCGGCATGGTCGGCAATAACGGAAAGGCCTATGCCAACCGCGCGATGAACGAATCCGACCTTCTGATCATGGTCGGCGCGCGCGTTGCTGACCGTTCCGTGAACCAGCCGGACATCATCACCCATGACAAGGTACTGGTACATATCGATGTGGACCCTGCGGAGATTGGAAAGAACGCCGGTCCCACCATCCCTCTGGTAGGAGATGCGAGACATATCTTTGCCGATTTTGAAAATCAGGAATTCACCTGTGAGCATGAGGAATGGATTGAAAGGCTGAACGAATACCGCAGGACCATGAAGCAGACCCGCCATCCCAATCCGGCTTATGTGGACCCGGAAGCCTTTATCCGCCGCCTGTCAGAGCGCATGGAACCGGACGGCGTCTATGTGGCCGACGTGGGACAGAACCAGATCTTTTCCTGTGCCTACCATATCGTGCGGGAAGGACGTTTCCTCACCTCCGGCGGCATGGGCACCATGGGTTATTCCATTCCTGCAGCCATGGGAGCCAAGCTGGGAGATATGTCCAAGCAGGTGATCGCCGTCTGCGGCGACGGTTCCTTCCAGATGTCCATGATGGAGCTTGCGACCATACAGCAGCACCATATTCCGGTGAAAATCGTTGTATTCCGCAACAACTATCTTGGCATGGTGAGGGAGTTCCAGCACTACAATTACAAGGACAGATATTCCGTCGTGGATATTTCAGGCACGCCGAAGCTGGATAAAATCGCGCAGGCCTATGAGATTCCCTACCTGAAGCTTACGGACAACAAAGAGATGGACGCCGTTCTGGATGAATTCCTGAAGGATGATGCCTCCTGTCTTCTGGAATGCATGATCGACCCCATGGATCTGGTAAAATAAAACGCGCGGCAAGGCGGACAAAAGGCCGCTTCCAGGCGCGGCGGAATGGAGATATGCTATGAAAAAAATATATTCGGTACTTGTGGAAAACAGATCCGGCGTGCTCTGCAAGGTGGCAGGACTGTTCTCCAGAAGATGCTATAACATCAACTCACTCGCGGTGGGAGAGACGGACGACCCGGCAGTTTCCTGCATGACCATCGTCAGCAGCGGAGACCAGCGGACCATCGAACAGATCGAAAAGCAGCTCAACAAAAAGCTGGATGTCATCAAGGTACGCACCTTTGACGAACAGATCAGCATCAGCAGGGAGTTGATGCTGGTAAAGATCAAATATAACCGGAATAACCGCAAGGACATCATGGAGAACTGCGCGATTATGAACGCGTCTATCGTCGATATGTCAAAGCACATGATGCTCATTCAGATCTGCGACACACCGGAACGGGTGCAGATTTTTCTGAACATGCTTCAGACCATCAGCATCGTCGAAGTGGCGCGCACCGGGACGCTGGCCCTGACAAAGTGCGCGGAGAGCGACAGCTGAGCGGATGACGGTGACGGTATAACGAATCATTCACAGTATTTGTCATTCCATAACAAAGAGTTATGGAAACCATGACTGACTATCATAGATTGACAAGGAAGCGCAATGTTGCTAGAATAAATCAACAACGGACGGAGGTGCAGCTGATGCAGACAACGCAGAAAAAAGTTTTTCAGCTTCTTGTGGATAATACTTCCGGTGTTCTGAGCCGGATATCCGGCCTGTTCTCCAGAAGAGGCTATAATATTGAAAGCATCACGGCCGGTGTGACCGCAGATCCCAGGCTCACGCGAATCACCATTGTGACCTCAGGGGACGATGAGATTCTGGAGCAGATCGAAAAACAGGTTGGAAAGCTTGTGGACGTGAGGGATATCCGGGAGCTGAAGCCGGAGAAGAGCGTTTACAGAGAGCTCGCCCTGATCAAGGTAAAGGTAACAGCGGCGCAGAGACAGGATGTGATTGCCATTTCCAATATTTTCCGTGCGAACATCATCGATGTGGGACCGGAAAACCTGATCGTGGAACTCACCGGTAATCAGAGCAAGCTGGATGCCTGCATCAATCTGCTGAGCAACTACGAAATTCTCGAGCTCGCCCGTACCGGTATCGCCGGTCTGTCCCGCGGAACGGAAGATGTAGTCTATATCGATCTGTAAACGAAAATTTCCATGGAGATTTCCGCACAGATTTTTCTTAAAGGACTCTGAGGCGGCCTGCCGCCTTTCAGTTATATCAACATAATGGAGGAAAGAAAAATGGCAAAGATTTATTATCAGGAAGACTGTGACCTGTCTTTACTTCAGGATAAGACGATCGCAGTGATCGGTTACGGCAGCCAGGGACATGCACATGCCCTGAATCTGAAGGAATCCGGCTGCAATGTCATTGTCGGACTGTATGAAGGCTCCAAATCCTGGGCGAAGGCAGAAGCGCAGGGTCTGACCGTATATACGGCTGCAGAAGCGGCGAAGAAGGCCGATATCATCATGATCCTCATCAACGATGAGAAGCAGGCTGCCCTTTATAAGGAATCCATCGAGCCCAATCTTGAGCCCGGAAACATGCTGATGTTTGCACACGGCTTTTCCATCCATTTCGGACAGATCAAGCCTCCCGCAGATGTTGATGTGACCATGATCGCTCCCAAGGGACCCGGACATACCGTAAGAAGCGAGTATCTCGCAGGCAAGGGCGTTCCCTGTCTGATCGCAGTACAGCAGGATGCCACCGGAAAGGCACATGACCTGGCTCTGGCTTATGCGCTGGGAATCGGCGGCGCGAGAGCAGGCGTGCTGCAGACCACCTTCCGTGAGGAGACGGAAACGGATCTGTTCGGTGAGCAGGCGGTTCTGTGCGGCGGCGTATGCGCCCTGATGAAGGCCGGTTTTGAGACGCTGGTAGAGGCCGGATATGAGCCTGAAAGCGCATATTTTGAGTGTATTCACGAGATGAAGCTGATCGTGGACCTGATCTACGAAAGCGGCTTTGCCGGAATGAGATATTCCATCTCCAACACCGCGGAGTACGGCGATTACATCACCGGACCGAAGGTGGTTACCGAGGAGACCAAGAAGGCGATGAAGAAGATCCTTTCCGATATTCAGGATGGTACCTTCGCCAAGGACTGGCTGCTTGAGAATCAGGCGAACTGCCCTCACTTCATGGCAATGAGAAAGAGAGAGGCTTCTCATCAGCTCGAGCAGGTGGGCGCAGAGCTGCGCAAGCTCTACAGCTGGAACGATACCAACAAGCTGATCGACAACTGATTTTTTATCCTGTTCAGAAATCCGAAGTCAAAAGGTGGCTGTCGCATCAATGATTAGAAAATCATAGATGCGGCAGCATCTTTTTGCCATTTTTAATCCGAAATATTCACTTCTTCTATTCTTTTTATATCAAATAGTGTACTAAAAGCACCATTTTCTCCCCAAAATCCATTTTGACGAAAAGAATCGTCAAATGAGATTAATTTGCCTTATATAGCAAATTGGTTATCTTTTGTTGTGAATATCCTACTGTTTATATTATATTTTGTTATATTGTGCTATAATAATGAAGTGCAAAAACTGTTCAATAACGGAGGACATTTATATGAATTTAAACATAGAAAAATGCATTGACTTTTATTCTGGAGAATACAAAAATGGTATTTTTGCTAAAAAGCATAATATAAAGTTATATATCTATCCTTCCTATATTGATGGTGTCTGCTTCATGTTTTTTGATAACGAACTCAGTAAAGAAACGGAATCGTTTGAAGTGAGATATAAAGACATTACAAGGGTGTTCATAGATAATGTAAATAACCAGAGGGCATTATTTATTGAATATAATTCCAATTCTGTTGTGAATAGAAGTAAAGAAACGATTGTGCTGCCGGGAATTAACGACATCTCCAAATGGTACAATCTTATTTTGGAGAAACAGACTGAATTCCTGAAGGCAGAAGAAAAGAAACAAAAACTGGAATCTGAAAACAAAGAAAACCAAAAAAGAATCGCAATTGAAAAGGAAAATAAAGCATCTAAATTTTACAATAATTGCTTTTCGTTTCACATAAAAGAATCTACGCCAACATTTACATTGTTTTCAGAGAATAACAAAATTGCATTAATATATATAGATGAAAACAGAAATCTAAACTTTCTGAAAATTGATGGTTATTCTGAAGAAGAAAATAATGGAATAATTGAATATAAAAATATTCATTACTATGAAAAAGCCGGAAATATTTCATATGTTTCAGATATTCATGGTGACTATTCAAGCTATGGAGGCAGCTTAACTGGTGGGAAGATTTCAAAATTAGCAACAGTAGGAGGAGGGGTACTATTTGGGTTGATGGGTATGGCATTAGGTGCTGCGCTGACATATAAACCTGCTGAACATACATTAGGATATAGTTCTTTTTCTTTAGATACAGATATTAAAAAAATCGACAATAGAAATGTTATGCTGAATTTTTATTCTGATACAAAAAAACAATATATTGATATTGAATTACCACAGGATATTTATAATTTTTTACAGACATATCTTCCTGAAAAGAAATATGGCATCGTAGATGAACTGGAAAAGAAAACTGTTTTACATCAGTCAGTAAATGTCATTGAAGATGGAAGCCTTTTAAGAGTAGAGATTGCGGGCGCAAATTCTGCTAGTAACAATATGATTGAATCATCCTCAGATTCAATCAACGATTTTAAACAAAAAGTAGAAAAACTTAAAATGATGAAAGAATCTGGATTGCTTACCGACGAAGAATTTAAAAGCGAGCAACAAAAATTACTTCGTATGATATAATCTGAAAATAATTCTTATGTGAAAACTGTAATTTAGTCGCATAAATAAATTTTATACTAATAGCCAGGCCTTGCACAGACCTGGCTATTATTCTCTGCAAAAAATCTCGCACATAAGGCTCCGAAGACCGCTCCTTCGCCTTCTCAAACCAGGCCGGCAAACTTTCCGCCGGGTCCAAAAACGCTGTCCATAAATTTCTGCATCGCCGGAGACAGGGGCGTGTTTTTCAGGACGGCGAAGCCGATTCTCCGTTTGGGGATCTCCGCCTCAAGGGGCAGGCTGATGAGCGTTCCTTCCTCCAGCTCCCTTTTGACAAAGGAACGGATGACGCAGGCGATTCCGAGGCCGAGTCTGGCAAAATCGATGAGCAGATCCATGGAAGTGACCTCCAGCGCCTGTCCTGCCAGAATACCTTCCACAGCCAGATATTTGTCGATATACTGCCTCGTGATATTTCCCTTATCCAGAAGCATCAGCGTGGATGCACCGATGATCTCCCGTGCGGTGGGAGAGGCGGGAAGGTTTGCCCTTTCCTTCAGATTGCCAAGATAGCTTCCGGTACACACGAAAATGTCCTCGATCTCCTGAAGGGGATAAAAGGAAAGCTTATCCATCTGATCATTTTCTCCGATCAGGCCGATATCCACGGATCCGTTTTCCATCTCCTGAACCGTCTGGTAGGTGGACTGGCAGGAGATGGAAATCTGGATGTGCGGGTTTTCCTCCGTGAACGTGCGCAGATAGGGCAGAAGCACATATTTGCAGAGGGTACTGCTGGCGCCGATGGAAAGGTGTCCGATTCCCAGCTCCTGCATTTTTTTCAGCTGCTGTTCGCCCTGATTGATGGCGAGAAACGCGCTCTCCACCTGCCGGTAAAGGATTTCGCCGGCCTCGGTGAGCTTCACGCCACGGCTTGACCGCAGAAACAGGGTGGTGTTCAGGTTCTGTTCCAGCCGGGAAATCGCCTTGCTGATGGCCGGCTGGCTGATATAAAGCGCCCGTGCCGCTCCGGAGATGTTTTTGCATCTCGCGACGGTGACGAAGATGTGATAAAGATTCAGATTCTGTTCCATACATACCTCTTTTTATAACTTATATTCATTATAATAAATTATAATATAACACGTCATTATAGTAAACATAATAGAAAAGTATTTTCCCGAATCTTCCGGATATGTTACACTGTTTTTATCAATAAGACGGAGGTTATATGCCATGGGAATGACGATGACACAAAAGATTCTGGCGGCGCATGCGCATCTTGAGTCCGTGGAAGCGGGACAGCTCATCGAGGCCGATCTGGATCTGGTGCTTGGAAATGATATTACCAGTCCTGTAGCGATTAAGGAAATGGAAAAAATGAAGGTGGACGGCGTTTTTGACAAGGACAAAATCGCCCTGGTACCGGACCACTTTGTCCCGAATAAGGACATCAAATCGGCGGAACACTGCAAATGCGTAAGAGAATTCGCATACTGGAACCAGATCACCAATTATTTTGAAGTGGGAGAGATGGGAATCGAACATGCCCTGCTGCCCGAAAAGGGTCTGGTGGTGGCAGGCGACGTGGTGATCGGCGCGGATTCCCATACCTGCACCTACGGCGCTCTGGGCGCCTTCTCCACGGGCGTGGGAAGCACGGATATGGCTGCCGGAATGGCTACCGGAAAAGCCTGGTTCAAGGTTCCTTCCGCAATCCGCGTCACGCTGACGGGAAGCCTTCCCAAATGGGTTTCCGGCAAGGACGTGATCCTGCATCTGATCGGAAAAATCGGTGTGGACGGCGCCCTGTACAAGTCCCTGGAGTTTGCGGGAGACGGCGTATCCAGCCTGTGCATGGATGACCGCTTCACCATCGCGAACATGGCGATCGAAACGGGAGCGAAGAACGGAATTTTCCCGGTGGACGATCAGGCGCTTTCCTACATCAAAGAGCATTCTTCCAAAACGCCCGTCGTCTATGAGGCCGATGCGGATGCCGTCTATGATGAGGAAATCACCATTGATCTGTCCTCTTTAAGACCCACCGTGGCATTCCCTCATCTTCCGGAAAATACGAAAACCATCGATGAGATCACGGACGAGATTCAAATCGATCAGGTCGTTATCGGCTCCTGCACCAACGGACGGATCGAAGACATCCGCTGTGCGGCTGAGGTTCTGCGCGGCCGTCATGTGGCGAAGGGAATCCGCTGCATCATCATCCCTGCAACCCAGGCCATTTACCTTCAGGCCATGGAGGAAGGCCTGCTGAAAATCTTCATTGAAGCCGGCGCCATTGTCAGCACCCCCACCTGCGGTCCCTGCCTGGGCGGCTATATGGGCGTTCTTGCAGAAGGGGAACGCTGCGTATCCACCACGAACCGCAACTTTGTGGGACGCATGGGCCATGTGAATTCGGAAATCTATCTGGCGAGCCCCGCTGTGGCGGCTGCGAGCGCGGTCACGGGAACCATTTCCTGGCCCGGCGCGCTGGACGCCTGATATCAGAGCCTGAAATATCATGCGCCGCGGTCACTCTGCGGCAGAATGGAGAGAATCAATGAAAAATGCAAAAGGACGCGTATTCAAATACGGCGATAATATCGATACGGACGTGATCATCCCTGCCCGCTATCTGAATTCCTCTGATCCGGCGGAGCTCGCCACACATTGTATGGAGGATATTGATAAAGAGTTCATCAAAAAGGTGCAGAAGGGCGACATCATCGTGGCTGAGAAAAACTTCGGCTGCGGCTCCTCCAGAGAGCATGCCCCGATTGCCATCAAGGCAGCGGGCGTAAGCTGCGTCATTGCGGAAACCTTCGCCCGTATTTTCTACCGCAATGCCATCAACATCGGCCTTCCCATCATTGAGTGCCCCAAAGCGGCAGCGGAAATCGAGGACGGCGATGAAGTCGAGGTCAATTTTGACACCGGCGTGATCACCGACCTGACCAAAGGAACCTCTTATCAGGGCCAGGCTTTTCCCGAATTCATGCAGCGGATCATCGACGCGGAAGGGCTTGTAAACTACATCAACACCAGACAGTAAAGAAGAAAATTCATTATGTATATAATACGCATAATGCACACAGGAGCCAGAGAGACGGCGGAAAAACTGCCCGGTCTCTCTGGCTGAAGCTGTCTGGAGAAAAAAACGGAAAGAGTCATAATCAAAGGAAAAGGAGAAACAGCAATGAAGGTATTAATGATCAACGGAAGTCCCAGAGCAAACGGCAATACATCCATTGCGCTTGGAGAGATGGAAAAGGTGTTTGCCCAGGAAGGCGTGGAAACGGAAATTCTGTCCATCGGGAATAAAGATGTCAGAGGCTGCATCGCCTGCGGACGCTGTGCGGAAACGGGAAAATGCGTATTTGACGATATCGTAAACGAGGCCGCGCCCAAATTTGAAGCCTGCGATGGTCTGGTCGTCGCCAGCCCGGTCTATTACGCATCCGCCAACGCAACGCTGGTCGCCTTTCTCACCAGGCTTTTCTACAGCACCCATTTTGACAAAAGCATGAAGGTGGGCGCAGCGGTGGTGGCGGCAAGAAGAGGCGGACTGTCCGCGACCTTTGACGAGCTGAACAAATTTTTCACCATCGCGGGAATGCCCGTGGCTTCCAGCTGCTACTGGAACAGCATTCACGGCCGTCTTCCCGGAGAGGCTCTGCAGGATGCGGAAGGCCTGCGCGTCATGCGCACCCTTGCCCGCAACATGACCTTCCTGATGAAGAGCATTCAGCTGGGAAAGGAAAAATACGGTCTTCCTGAAAGGGAAACCGGCGAAATGACGAATTTTATCCGGTAAAAGAGAAAAGGTTGAAAGGACTTTCTTAATATGAACGTAATCATCATAACCGGCGCTTCTTCCGGAATGGGGTGGGAGTTCGCCCGCCAGCTGGATCAGGGGCTCAGAACCATAGAGGAATTCTGGCTGATCGCAAGACGGGGAGAACGCTTGAAGGAGCTCTCCGAAAAGCTGCGGCATAAAACGCGCATCTTTGCCATGGATCTCACCGACTCCGTACAGCTGGATACCTTCCAGAGAACGCTGGAGCGGGAATGCCCGGTGATCCGCATGCTCATCAACAGCTCCGGCTATGGGGTGATGGGAAATGTGGCGGATCTGGAAACCCGGGAACAGCTTGGCATGATCGACTTAAACTGCCGGGCTCTGACCCACATGACTCATATCTGTCTTCCCTTTATGAAACGGGGGAGCCGGATCATTCAGCTGGCCAGCAGCGCCGCCTTTCTTCCCCAGCCCGGATTTGCGGTCTACGCGGCGGGAAAATCCTATGTGCTCAGCTTTTCCCGGGCGCTGGGAGAAGAGCTCCGGGAAAAGGGAATTTTCGTCACGGCCGTCTGTCCCGGCCCGGTGCGGACGGAATTTTTCGAACGTGCCGAGAGAAAGGCGTCCACGCTGGCAATCAAAAAATATGTGATGGCGGACGCAAAGGATGTGGTGGCAGATGCCCTTTACGCATCCGCCAGACGACATCCCTCAGCGGTATACAGCCTGCCGATCCGGGCCTTCGGCCTGCTGACAAAACTGTGTCCCCATTCGCTGATCCTCATGATAACGCGGTTTCTGAAGCGCATGTAGACCGTGCATCACACTTGATAACAGGTACGCCTGCGGCGTATAATGGGGGGAAAGAAAGATTTGCGCCGAAACGTCGCAAATCCCGTTATCGCAGCGCCGAACTGGAGGTTCGGCGCACGTGCCTCAGCAACGCTTCGGCATGGAGGAAAAAATGAACGAACCGAGCGTGGCGCAGATCCGGGCCTTCCGGCTTCGCGCCCATCATCTTGACCGAACGTATGCATATGAAGATATTCCGGAAGCTGTGGGGGCCTGCGGTATGCAGAATACCCCTCCCGGCGCATGGGAGAATGCCCTGTATCACCGCATCCCCTCCTGCAGCCTCATGCAGATGGAGCGGCTTTTATATGGCAGTCCGACAGATTCGGAAACGGGTAAAGCGCTCCTTCAGGCCTGGAGCCTGCGGGGCGCGCCTTTTGTCTTTCCGGCCTCCGAAAGCGGCACCTTCCTTTCCGCGCTGATTCCACAGGAGGATGAACCCTGGATCTATACGCGGGGCATCACCCTGGCGCTGGATTATCTGGGAATGGAAATGGGCCACCTGTTCGAACTGTTGAAGCAGGTTATTTCCGGGCTGGACAGAAACGTAATTGTGGGAAAGAATCCGCTGGATCAGACCCTTGCCCAGTGGATGCTCCCCTTTCTTCCTGAAGAAAAGCGGAAGCTCTGGATGCAGCCCTCCATGTACGGAGAACCGGACCGTCAGACCGTGGGTGGAGCGGTGGTTTCCTTCCTGCTTCGCCCATGTGCCTTCTGCGGCCTGGTGGTATTCGGCAGGCGTCTGCCGGAAGGCCCTTCCTTCACCTCCTTTCAGAACTGGCTGGGGACTTCCCTGGATGAAATGGCCCGGAGAGAGGCGCAGAAAGCACTGGTGAGAAAGTATCTGCACTGCTATGGACCGGCGGTCCCCACCATGTTCGCGGACTGGCTTGGCTGCTCCAAAGAGCAGGCCCGCAGGCTGTGGGCCGCGGTTTCAGAGGAAATGGAGGAAGTCCGCGTAAGCGGAAAAAAGGCATGGATTCTTGCCGACGACCACGACAGCCTGTTTTCCAAACCGGATTTTTCCCGCCCGCTTCTTCTTCTGAACGGTTACGATCCCTATCTGGACCAGCGGGACCGTGCGGTGCTCCAGCCTGACAGGACCCTTCAGCGGAAAATCTGGCGGACCGTCTCCAATCCCGGCGCGGTGATTTTTCAGGGAAAGGCAGTCGGCATCTGGACTTCCCGAAAAAAAGGGAGCGGACTGGATGTGGAGGTCACGCTTTGGAAGGACGAAGAGGGGAAGCTGCCGGAGGAGGCCACTCTTTTCCGGGAACTTTCCGGGATGGTGGAAGAGTGGAGCGCTTTCCGCGGACTGTCTGTCAGAGGAATCCGGAGAACAGAATAAAATTTTTAAACCTTTACTCCAAATATAAGGATAACGTGAAGCCCTTCTGGGAAAGACTCGGCTTCTGCAGCTGTGAAAGAATCTCTCTGGACTGGGGGAGCAAGCGGTCATCCGCACAGGTGATGAAAAAAGAGATTACGGGAGAAACGCAAAATGGGAAAAATCAGAATAACAGCGGACAGCACATGTGACTTATCAGAAAGCCTGTTACAGAAATATGGGATCAGCATTCTGCCCCTGAACATCGTGCTGGATATGAAGAGCTACAGCGACGGGGAAGAGATCAGCCCTGACGAGATCTATGTCTGGTCGGAAAAAATGCATAAGACGCCGAAAACGGCTGCCGTCGCCTACGACAGGGCGTTGGAAATGGCATCCGCTTTTCAGAAAAACGGAGATGAAATGATCTTTTTCGGCATATCCGAGTCCATGTCCACGACCTGCAATGTGATGCGCATGGTAAAGGAAGAGCTGAACTATACGGGCTTGTACGTCATCGATTCTAAGAATCTTTCCACCGGAATCGGACTGCAGGTTCTCCGGGCGGCAGAGCTTGCCGGACAGGGGCTTGCCGCGCAGGAGATCGTAACGCAGATTGAGCAGGAGCGTGGCAGGGTCAGGGCCAGCTTTGTGGTAGAGCGTCTGGATTATCTGGCAATGGGCGGAAGATGCTCCTCCGTTGTGGCGCTTTTCGGCGGAAAACTGAAGCTGAAGCCCAGAATAGAAGTGACGGACGGAAAAATGGAAGCCGGGAAGAAGTACCGGGGCAATCAGGACAAGGTGATTCTGAAATATGTGCAGGATATGGAAATGCAGCTTCGCCAGGCGGATCCCCACAGAATTTTCATCACCCATTCCGGATGCGAAGAAGCCGTGATCCGGTCTGTGGAGGAATATCTGAAGGGTCTCCATCATTTTGAAGAAATTCTCATTACCAGGGCGGGAGGCGTGATTTCAAGCCATTGCGGTCCGGGAACTTTGGGGGTTCTTTTTTACGAGAAAGGTTGACAATTCCCTGCCATTTATGGTAGTTTACAAATGGCGGAAATGGATATATTCTGCCAACGGAACATATAAATACGATATAAGAGAAAAGTGAGGTGAGAGTATGGACGGCTGCGGCAGTAGTAATGGACGAAGTTGGGGCATGGCAGACAATAGGCGAAGTATGCATGTATGTCGGAATGCGGACATGGTCGGCCCGATCCGCCCATATTCCGATTCACATACCATTTGACGATATTGGATACCATTGCCCTTTTTGCGGACCGTTTGTGTTGATGAAAGGATCTGCACCGATTTGCGCGGCAATGGTATTTTTATGCCCTTTTGCAGCACAGGCTCTCCGGGGATATCCGCCGCGGGGCAGACGTCCTTACGGGATGAGCAGTCATCCTTTCATCCGCACGCTTCAGCGCAGGCAGCCTGAGGACGAAAGGAGAGTTTTCTCCTTTCGGAAATTCTGCATGATTAAAAAGCGAAAGGAGCAAGCGGTATGGAGAAAAACAGGAATGTAAATTTCACTGACCTTTCCGGTCAGAACAACAGCGGGCTTCCTGCCGGGAACGCTTCCGGCGGTCAGCATCCCGATTATCAGAAGGAACTTCTTGCACTCTTAAGAAGCGGGATGTCCCCGAAGCTTTTAAAAGAGGAACTCCGCAATTATCATGAAAACGACATCGCTGATGTGCTGGAACAGCTCAGCCGGGAAGAGCGCGCAAGACTTTACTGTCTCCTGGATGCGCAGACGCTTTCCGATGTGCTGGAATATACGGATGATTTCGCCCTTTATTTCAGCGAACTGGGCGTGCGGAAGCAGTCGGAAATTCTGTCCCATCTGGAAACCGACACAGCGGTGGAGTATTTAAAGCAGCTGAACAAAACGGAACGGGCGACGCTGATCGATCTGATGGATGATGAGACCAGGCGGGATATCGCCCTGATCGGTTCCTTTGATGAAGACGAAATCGGAAGCCGGATGACCACAAATTATATCCGGATTCAGGCCGGAATCAGCGTCCGGCAGGCCATGCGGGAGCTGGTGGACCAGGCTGCTGAGAATGACAACGTATCGACCATTTATGTCACCGACGCAGATCAGACCTTCTGCGGAGCCATTGATTTAAAGGATCTGATCATCGCCAGAGACGGTACGGAACTGGAGGAAATCATCGCAACCTCCTATCCTTATGTGTATGCGCAGGAGCAGACCGAGGAATGCATTGAGCGCCTGCGGGATTACTCCGAGGATTCCATTCCCGTTCTGGATAATGAAAACCGGCTCATCGGCGTCATCACCTCCCAGGATATCGTGGAACTGGTGGATGAAGCGATGGGAGAGGATTACGCAAAGCTGGCCGGTCTGTCCGCCGAAGAGGACATGGAAGAGCCGCTGAAAAAAAGCATCAGCAAAAGGCTGCCCTGGCTCATCGTTCTTCTTGGCCTCGGCATGGTAGTGTCCAGCGTGGTGGGGCTGTTTGAAGGCATCGTCGCCCAGCTGACGATCCTGGTAAGCTTCCAGTCGCTGGTTCTGGATATGGCGGGAAACGTGGGAACCCAGTCCCTTGCTGTGACCATCCGTGTGCTGATGGATGAACAGATCACCGGAAAGCAGAAGCTGGCCCTGATCGTGAAGGAAACACGGGTGGGTGCCCTTAACGGAATTGTTCTTGCCGCCGCATCCCTTCTGCTCATCGGAGCATATATCTGTCTGATTAAGGGAAGAACGCCCGGCTTTGCCTTTGCGGTGTCCGCCTGCATCGGAATCGCGCTTCTGATTTCCATGACCCTTTCCAGTGTTGCCGGAACCGCAATTCCGATCCTTTTCAAAAAATTAAAGATCGATCCGGCAGTTGCTTCCGGCCCCCTGATCACCACGGTAAACGATCTGGTCGCCGCCGTTTCCTACTACGGACTGGCCTGGCTGCTGCTGATTCAGTTTCTGGGATTATAGGAGAGTGGTTCTCCTGACAGAAGCCCGGACACCAGAAAGGCGCTGCGGTATTTCGCGGCGCCTTTCCTTTCAGGATCATCAATATTTTTTCAGAAGTTTCCGGTAAATGGCTTCTCCCGTCGCGAACTGGAAAATCAGATATCCGCCCAGGAACAGAACGACCAGCCTGTACTGCTCCACGATCCCCAGCGCTCCGAGAACCGAGAAAATGAGGATGGAAAGGCTGATCACCACGAGTCCCAGCGCATAGGCATACCGTCCAGCCCTGTCCCGGAGCTTTTCCTTCCGCTCATCGTGCTGCTCGATTCTTTCCTGCTCCCTCTTTTCCTGATAGCGCTGTCTGTTCTGCGGACGGCTCCAGTAAAAATACCGCACGATCATCTGGATTCCCGGCACGATTCCCGCTCCTGCCAGCCCGAACAGAATACCTTCCAGCCTGCTTTCCGTGAGGAGAGCAACGGTCAGCATCAGACATCCGACCGCCAGATAAACCGCTCCTGTGATGAAATAACTCTTTTTCATGGCAACCTCCCTTCTTAAAGTTCCCCGCCTTCCGTTTCCTTTTCTTCCTGCGGATCCGTCCTGTTCAACGTTTTGTGGAGAAAAATCTCTTCAATGCTTTTTCCGAAAAAATCCGAGATGACGAATGCAAGCTCCAGCGATGGATTATATTTTCCATTTTCAATGGAGCTGACCGTCTGCCTGGATACCCGGATTGCCCTGGCGAAATCCTCCTGGTTCAGTCCGAGGGCCTTCCGCAGCTCCTCAACCCTGTTTTCCACGAAATGACCACCTCACTTTGACAAGGTTCCTTTACATTTTGAATATAGCATTTTATATACCTTATGTCAAGTTTCCTTTACATTAGACAATTCAGGCAGGGCTGAACTGGAAGCAAAAGATTTTTTGACCCCAACATCAGAATATGATACACTAACAAAAGCGGCTGTATCGCCCCCTGATTGCCAGGGCAAAGCGTTTGCGGGCGCCAGTGCGCCAACAGCCGTCAGACGACCTGAATTTGAGAGCTCTTTGCCCCGCCGCGGGAGCTCCGGAATGGAGTATTGAGAATTTCATGAAAAAACAGAAGACGAAAAAGGGTGATTACGGATATCTGAAGCATCAGCGGAAGCTGGAAATCGCCAAAACGGCGGTGCTTTTCTGCCTTTCCCTTGCGGTATATCTGTCCGGCTTGCTGACCACCGGCACGAATAAAAACCTGCTGACCATCGTGGCAGTGCTCGGCTGCCTGCCCGCCAGCCGCAGCGCGGTGGGCATGATCATGTTCCTTCGGGCGAAGGGCTGCAGTGAAGAGCTGCATGAACGGATCCTTCCCCATGCACAGGGACTTCCCCAGCTTTATGATGTGGTTCTCACCAGCTATGACGCCACCTTTGAGCTGGTACACCTGGTTTTTAAGGGCAACAGCCTGATCGGCCTTACCGTGAATCCCAAGTGTAAAACCGACGCCTGCGAGAAGCATCTGAAGGAGATGATGGCAAAGGATGCCATTAAGGATGTACGCGTGAAAATCTTTCAGGATACGCCCAAATATCTGAACCGCCTGGATCAGTTAAAGGAGCTCTCTGTGGAAGATACGCAGACGAACGCCGTATTTTCTCTGATAAAGGCCATTTCCATTTGATCCTCCGGCGTATATTCCGGCATGTGAAAGGAAGTCCCATGAGAGAAGTGACCATCGGCCCCAACGAGGGCGGACAACGTTTTGACAAATATCTGAAAAAATATCTGAAGGAAGCCGGAAGCGGTTTCCTTTATAAAATGCTCCGAAAAAAGAACATCACGCTGAACGGCCACAAAGCGGATGGGAGCGAGAAGCTGAACGCAGGAGACCGGGTCTGCTTTTTTCTTTCGGAGGAAACTATTGACAAATTCCGGGGAACCGCTTCTCCGGTTTCCACCGTCCGGAAAGAAGAGCTTCTTTCCGTTCCGGTTTTGTACGAGGACAGCCAGGTGCTTCTTGCGGATAAGCCCGCCGGACTGCTGACCCAGAAGGCGCAGGCACAGGATTACTCCCTGAACGAATGGCTGACGGACTATCTGCTTGCGGACGGAAAGCTGAAGGAGGAGGAACTTTCCAGCTTCCGTCCCTCCGTCTGCAACCGCCTGGACAGAAACACCAGCGGCCTTGTCATCTGCGGGAAAACGC
>UQVK01000016.1 GCA_900544445.1 uncultured Lachnospiraceae bacterium | reverse complement strand
AAGGCATGCCGGATGAGGTATTCTGGCAGCTGCGGTTTGAGCCTGCGAAATGGGTGGCGGAGAAGCATGTGGTAAAAGTATATGTAGGGACAGGCGGGAAGCATCAGGATGACTTTCTCCGTGGGGACCATCCGGCGACGTTATTCCGTGGGAGCATTGCGACCATGGTCCTTCTCTGTTTTTAGGCTATGCTTTTTTCACAGCCCCGATTATTTTCGCTGCAAACTTGACCACCTTGCGGCTTAACGGTAAAATGGATGCATAATAGGTGGTTTATACCCTTTGGTGAGTTTGTGGAGTGATTTTTCAGGTTCTCAGTATAAAGAGATGTGTATAGAAAGCTCCAGGTCGCTGATGGCGGAAAGGAGTGTTGGGAAGGTATTATGGTGAGAAAGAAACTTCCCATCGGTATCGATGGATTTGAAAAAATCAGAACGAATGATTTTTACTATGTAGATAAAACACTGTTTATAAAAGAACTCCTGCAGAACTGGGGCGAGGTAAACCTGTTTACCCGTCCCAGACGGTTTGGCAAATCTCTCAATATGAGCATGTTGAAATGCTTTTTTGAGACAGGGGGCGATCCGGCGCTGTTCGAGGGCTTGAAGATCATGCAGGAAAAAGACCTGTGTGAGAAGTATATGGGAAAGTTTCCTGTGATCTCCATCAGCCTGAAGAGCGTGGGCGGTTTGCAATATGATTCAGCGGTGGCAGCATTGAGAACAGTTATTGGGAATGAGGCCGGAAGATTTCGTTTCCTGTGTGATAGCGTGAAACTGGATGAGAATGATAAAAATTCATACAATCAACTGGTCAATGTGGAAGCGAAAGGCAGTTCAAAATATACCATGCCTGAGGATGCGCTGGTCGACAGCCTCAGGACTCTCTCCCAGCTTTTGAACAGGTACTATGGACAAAAAGTCATCCTGCTGATCGATGAGTATGATGTACCATTGGATAAGGCATTCCAAAGAGGATACTATGATGAGATGGTGTCGCTCATCCGCAGTCTTTTTGATAATGCATTGAAAACCAATGACAGCCTGCACTTTGCAGTACTCACCGGGTGCCTGCGGATATCCAGGGAGAGTATCTTCACCGGGTTGAACAATCCGAAAGTACACACGATCTCGGATGTCAGGTATGATGAGTATTTTGGCTTTACCAGTGCAGATGTGGATGAGATCCTTAAGTTCTATGGCTTGTCCTCCTGTAAAGCTGTGATTCGGGAGTGGTATGACGGGTACCGTTTTGGAGACAGGGATGTATATTGTCCTTGGGATGTGATTAATTATTGCGATGAGCTGCTGGCAGATCCATACGCCCCGCCCCAAAACTACTGGGCCAACACCAGCGGCAATGACCTGATCCGCCGCCTGCTGAAGAAAGCGAACCTGACCACGAAAAACGAAGTGGAAGAGCTGTTAAACGGCGGGCAGATAACCAAACGCATCAAACAGGAACTGACATACCGTGAGATTGATGACAGTATTGAAAATGTGTGGAGCGTGCTGTATTCCACCGGCTACCTGACAGGGACGCATGTGAAAGAGGAGGATGCGGATATATTCCGGCTATGGGTCCCCAATGGAGAGATCCGGAAACTTTTTTATGAACTGGTCGAAGACTGGTTCCGTGAGGTGACACGTTCCGATACTTCGAGGATCAGCCATTTCTGCGCGGCATTCCCGGCCGGTGATACGGATACGATCCGGGAGATGCTTGACGATTATCTGTGGGAATCCATCAGTGTACGGGATACGGCAGTGCGCAGAAATATGAAGGAAAACTTTTATCATGGGATGTTAATCGGGCTTTTGCAGAACCAGGACAGCTGGCTGGTAAAGTCCAACGCTGAGACGGGTGAGGGATACAGTGACATTTCTATCCAGACGCCGGACCGGACAGGAATTGTGATCGAACTGAAATATGCACATGACGGAAATCTGGAGGCAGCCTGCGCGGAAGCTTTAAAACAGATCGGAGAAAAGAAGTATGCGGAAGGCCTGAAACGCCGGGGCATGAAAAAGATCATCAGGTATGGGATCGCCTTTTATGAGAAAGAGTGCATGGTTGTGATGGCATGAAATAGGGACATCCGGCAGTCCGTTGCGGCATTCCCGGCCTGCGCCCGTTGAGATTGCCTGAACAACACACAGAATACCCACGCAGAGGGAGAAAGGGGAGCACATGGACAGCCTATTCAGCACCAACAACACAGATACCGTCCGTTCCAGCCGGATCATCTACACCCCGTCTGTCTTTGCGCGTTCCAGTCTGCTTCATCTGCAGGAGACGGGCACCCTTCAGGCTCTGCATCCCCATAAGAGCGAGCGTACAGGACTTCATTCCTGCCTGTTTTTTTCAGTTCTTTCCGGCACGGGAAGGCTGGTCTATGGAGGTGTCGTCCATGAACTTCGGACCGGAGACTGTGTGTTCATCGACTGCAGAAAGCCCTACAGCCATGAAACGGGAATGCAGGACAGCGGCCAGCCCGCTCACTCCGGCCTCTGGTCCCTGCAATGGTGCCATTTTTACGGCCCGAACATGAACGCCATCTACCGGAAATATCAGGAGCGGGGCGGCAGGCCCGTATTTCGTCCGGCACATCCGGAGAACTATATGTCCATTCTGACGGAACTCTTTCAGATCGCCGGTTCGGCCGATTATGTCCGGGACATGCGGATTCAGGAAAAGCTGTCCTCTCTGCTGATCCTTCTCATGGAAGATGCCTGGGACACCAGGAAAAAAGCGCCCGGAAGATCCGGTTCCATGAAAGGGTCTGCAAAATCATCCGGAAGCGCGCTCCGGGATTTCGGCATGGATCCGACCGATCCGGCCGAAGCATCCGCAGATACGCTTCAGGATGCCCCGGTGGATAAGACGGCGAACGTCCAGCAGGTGAAGGAATATCTGGACGAGAACTTTCGGGAAAAAATCACGCTGGACGATCTGGCAGCCCGTTTTTTCATTAATAAATATTATCTGCTCACGCTTTTCAAGGACCGGTATGGGGTTACGGTGAACGCCTATCTGAACCAGATGCGGGTGACCTGGGTGAAGCAGCAGCTGCGTTTTACGGACCGGACGGCGGAGTCCCTTGCGGCGGAGCTCCAGATTGAACCGGCTTATCTGAGCCGGTTATTTAAAAAAGTGGAGGGAGTAAGTCCGAGCGAGTTCCGAAAGAGCTGGAAGGGAGATGGCTGAGAATTTTGAAGAAAGGCTTTTACAGTTCACTCCGCGCCATTCGTAAACCCAATATCGTGCAACCTTTTCCTCAGGATCTGTAATTCTTTTCCACAGCAGTTTGGGGTAGAATTACATGTGTTACAGGTAACACGGGAAAAATAGAAAGAAACAACAGAAAAGACAAGGAGTTTGGATAATGAGTGAGAATGCGAAGAAAGTGGCATTGATAACGGGAATCACCGGGCAGGACGGTTCCTATCTGGCAGAGTTCCTTCTGGAGAAGGGATATGAGGTACACGGCGTTACCCGCCGCGCTTCCAGCGCCAACACGGGGCGGATCGAGCACATCCTGGATCGAATCACGCTGCACGACGGGGATCTGGCCGATTCCTCTTCCATGATTCGTATCATCGGTCTGGTGCAGCCGGATGAGATCTATAACCTGGCCGCACAGAGCCATGTCCAGGTTTCCTTCGACGTGCCGGAGTATTCCGGAGAGGTGGACGCGATCGGCGTTCTGCGCGTGCTGGAAGCGGTCCGTCTGCTGGGGCTGATGAAGAAGACGAAGGTTTATCAGGCATCCACTTCCGAACTGTATGGCAAGGTGGAAGAGGTTCCCCAGAAGGAGACCACGCCGTTTCATCCCTACAGCCCCTATGCGGTGGCGAAGCAGTACGGCTTCTGGATCACGAAGGAATATCGGGAAGCTTATGGGATGTTTGCGGTAAACGGCATTCTGTTTAATCATGAGTCCGAACGCCGCGGTGAAAATTTTGTCACCAGAAAAATCACGCTGGCAGCGGGCAGGATTGCGGAAGGACTGCAGGATCATCTGGAGCTTGGAAACATGGACTCTCTGCGTGACTGGGGCTATGCGAAGGACTATGTGGAGTGCATGTGGCTGATCATGCAGCAGGAAAAGCCGGAGGATTTTGTCATCGCCACCGGCGTGCAGCATACGGTCCGCGATTTCACGGAAAAGGCCTTCGCGGCCAACGGCATCACCATTCGTTGGGAAGGTACGGGGCTGGATGAAAAGGGCTATGACGCCGAGACCGGAAAGATGCTGGTGTGTGTGAATCCGGCCTGGTTCCGTCCCACCGATGTGGACAATCTCTGGGGCGATCCCACCAAGGCGAAGACCGTGCTGGGATGGAATCCGCAGAAGACCAGCTACGAGCAGCTGGTGAAGATCATGGCGGAGCATGACCGTGCGCTGGCAAAATGCGAGAAGGCAATGAAGAGCGTGTAAGGGCGTAAGAGAAATCATAGAAGAAAGAAGATAAGGATCATGATGGAAAAAAATGCGAAAATTTACGTGGCGGGTCATCGCGGCATGGTTGGCTCCGCCATCGTGCGGGAGCTGAACCGTCAGGGCTACAACAATATCATCACCCGCACCCATAAAGAGCTGGATCTGTGCCGCCAGGACGCGGTGGAAGCCTTTTTTGCCGAGGAGAAGCCGGAATATGTGTTCCTTGCGGCGGCAAAGGTGGGCGGCATCGTGGCCAACCAGGAAGCGCTTGCGGATTTCATGTATGACAACATGATTCTGGAAATGAACGTGATCCATTCCGCCTGGCAGAACGGCTGCAAGAAGCTGGAGTTTCTGGGAAGCTCCTGCATCTATCCGCGCATGGCTCCCCAGCCGATGCCGGAAAGCTGCCTGTTGACCAGTGAACTGGAGAAGACCAACGAGGCGTACGCGCTGGCGAAGATTTCCGGACTGAAATACTGCGAGTATCTGAACCGGCAGTACGGAACGGACTATATCAGCGTCATGCCCACCAATCTGTATGGGCCCAACGATAACTATCATCCCACCCACAGCCATGTGCTGCCGGCGCTGATCCGCCGCTTCCATGAGGCGAAGGTGGAAGGGAAGGAGACGGTCACCTGCTGGGGAGACGGTTCTCCGCTTCGGGAATTTCTGTACGTGGATGATCTGGCGAATCTGTGCGTGTTCCTGATGAACCATTACAGCGGAAACGAAACGGTGAACGCCGGAACGGGCAAGGAACTGACCATTAAAGAACTGACCGAGCTGGTGGCGAAGGTGGTCGGCTACACCGGAAAGATCGAGTGGGATACCACGAAGCCCAACGGAACGCCCAGAAAGCTTCTGGATGTGAGCAAGGCGACGGCGCTGGGCTGGACCTATCAGACGGAACTGGAGGAAGGCATCCGTCTGTCCTATGAGGATTTCCTGAACAACCCCATGCGGGCGGAAAGATAACGGACCTGTGATTTCGCCGGAGCGTCGGACTCCCAGAGTCCTGGGGCTCCGGAAGGGAGGCTGTATGAACATCGTGTTACTGTCGGGCGGTTCCGGCAAGCGGCTGTGGCCGCTGTCGAACGACGTCCGTTCCAAGCAGTTCATCAAGATTTTTCGGACAGAGGACGGAAACTATGAGTCCATGGTGCAGCGGGTCTGCCGCCAGATCAGGAAGGCGGATCCGTCCGCTTCCGTTACCATTGCCACCAGCAAAACGCAGGTTTCCTCCATCCATAACCAGTTGGGAGAGGGCGTGGACATTTCCGTGGAGCCCTGCCGCCGGGATACCTTCCCGGCGATCGCGCTGGCGGCATCTTATCTGGCGGATGTGAAGGGCATTGATCCCCGGGAGGTTGTGCTGGTCTGCCCGGTGGACCCTTACGTGGAGGATGACTATTTTGAGGCGCTCAAAAAGCTGGAAAAGCTGGCGGCAGAAGGGAATTCCAATCTGGTGCTGATGGGAATCGAACCCACCTATCCTTCGGAAAAATACGGCTATATCATTCCGGAAAGCGGAGAAAAAATCGCTTCCGTTTCCAACTTTAAAGAGAAGCCGGATGCCCGTACCGCTGCGGAATATATCCAAAAGGGCGCGCTCTGGAACGGCGGCGTGTTCGCTTTTCAGCTTCAGTTCGTGCTGGATAAGGCCCATGAGCTGATGGATTTTACCGATTATCATGATCTGTTTGCGCGGTATGATACGCTGAGAAGCATTTCCTTTGACTATGCGGTGGTGGAAAAGGAAGAGAAAATCCAGGTGATGCGTTTTTCGGGCCAGTGGAAGGATCTGGGGACCTGGAATACGTTGACGGAGGCGATGGAGGAAAACAGCGTCGGTGACGCCATCATGAACGAGACCTGTGAAAACGTGCATGTGATCAATGAGCTGAATGTGCCGGTGCTCGCCATGGGACTGCATGATGTGGTGATTTCCGCCTCCCCGGAGGGAATCCTGGTGAGCGATAAGGAGCAGAGCTCCTATATTAAGCCTTTTGTGGACCGGCTGGATCAGCAGGTCATGTTTGCGGAGAAAAGCTGGGGCAGCTTCCGGGTGATGGATGTGGAGGAGGAGAGCCTGACCATCAAGGTGACGCTGAAGGCTGGGCACCGGATGAATTATCACAGCCACAGAAACCGGGACGAGGTCTGGGTCGTGACCTCCGGCACCGGAAGGACGATCGTGGACGGCATGGAGCAGGAGGTAAAGGCAGGCGATGTGATCACGATGCAGTCGGGCTGCCGGCATACAGTCATTGCAGAAAGCGAGCTGAAGCTGGTGGAGGTTCAGCTTGGCAGGGAGATTTCCGTTCATGACAAACAGAAATACGAGCTCGAGTATGAATAACAGAAAGAAGCCGGAGCCTTTTTGGCTGAAGCCGGATGGCAAGGACTATCTCTGGGGAGGAAGCCGGCTGAACGATGATTTTTCCAAGGGAATCGATATGAGCCCTCTGGCGGAGACCTGGGAATGCTCTACCCATCCGGACGGCCCGAGCGTGGTGGCGAGCGGCGCGTTCGCGGGACAGACGCTTGCGGCGGTGCTGAAGGCCCATCCGGAATATCTGGGAACCCATCCGGAGACAAAGGGAGAGCTTCCGATCCTGATCAAGCTGATCGATGCCAAAAAGGATCTTTCCGTGCAGGTACATCCCACCGATGCGTATGCCAGGGAGCATGAGAACGGGCAGCTGGGAAAAACGGAGATGTGGTATGTGCTCGATGCGAAAAAGGATGCGAAGCTGGTATACGGCCTGTATCATGACGTGAGTAAGGCGCAGCTGCGAAAGAGCATTGAAAACGGCACCGTGGAAAAGTATCTGCAGAAGGTGCCGGTGAAGAAGAATGACCTGTTCTATATTGAAGCGGGCACCATCCATGCCATCGGCGCGGGCGTGCTTGTGGCGGAAATTCAGGAAAGCTCCAATCTGACCTACCGTCTGTACGACTATGACCGCGTTGACAAAAACGGAAACAGGCGTGAGCTTCATATCGACAAGGCGCTGGAGGCGGCGAACCTGAAGGCCAGCGCGGAGCCGCGGCAGCCGCTCCGCGTCCTGAAATACCGCCGGGGCTGTGCCTCGGAGCTTCTGTGCCGCTGCAGATATTTTGAAGTATACCGCATGCTTGTCAATACCGAGCGGTGCAGGGAGCTGGTGGACTACCAGGCGGATAGTACCTCCTTCCGCGTCCTTCTGTGCACCGACGGCTGCGGCAGCATCACCTTCGGAGAGAGCGGCTCCCTCAGCTTTTTCAGGGGGGACTGCATCTTCGTTCCTGCGGATTCCGTCCTGATGAAAATCCACGGACAGGCGCAGTTTCTGGATGTGAGAGGATAAGTATATGAGATACTTTTACAGGAAATGAAGAATTAAAGAATAAAAACGGAACAAAAAGTGAATAAAATCAAATTTGATTGACTAGAATAAATGAAGGTGATAAAATAATCATATTCAAAACGGAGGTTGAGAATATGAAAAATTCAACAGTTCGTTTATCGGAAATATCCATTCGGAATTTTAAGAATGTGAAGGATGGAAAACTGGGATTTTATAATCGCAGGAAAGACTACAGGGCAAGCGTTCTGGGGTTATATGGGCAGAATGGATCAGGAAAAACAGCCCTGATCGACGCTTTGCAGCTGTTAAAGTATGTTCTCTGCGGGAAAGCGGTTCCGGCAGAAATGGCGGATTTCATTCATGTGGAAGCAGAATATGCCGCATTGTCGTACACATTTGATGTGAAGACTTCCATTGGGAAATACGAAGTTTTTTATGAATTTCATCTTCGGAAGGAAGAGAACACACAAGAACAGAATCTGGATGTGGATCCTGTCCGTGAAAAACGGACAATGGCGGTGATTTCTGATGAAATCCTCAGTTATTCGTTTGATGACGGTCAGGAAAGGCTGAGAAAAAGTCCTCTGATTGATACGCGCACGGATCAGGCTTTTGTCCCTGTGGCCAAGTATGAATGCCTGATTGGAAAAGAAAAGGATAAAATGGTGAATTTGCTTGTATCAAGGCAAATGGCAGCCAATACATCCCGATCCTTTATCTTTTCGAGAGAACTGTTGAATGCTGTGAGAGAGCGGCGGACGGTAAAGGAGCAGGACGCGGAATTTATGCGTCATCTGACGCTGCTGGAAAGTCTGGCCTTTTACGGCAACTATGAACTGTTTGTTATTAAGACAACAAATACGGGAATGATCAGCATGAACGCGCTTCCCCTGGCCTTCAAATATGAGGAGAATGGGAAAGGGGCCGTGGGGCAGATGATGCTCCCGCTGGAAGCGGCTGCTGTGATTCCCAAAATGACGGTGGACATTGTCGCGAAAGTGCTCGACGACATGAACATTGTGCTGAAACAGATTGTTCCGGGGTTGACTATCAGCCTGAAAGATCTTGGTACGCAGATTATGGAAAATGGAAGTGAAGGTACCAGGATTCAGTTGATATCACATAAAAATGCAAAAGAAATACCATTAAAATATGAATCGGAAGGTATTAAAAAAATTATTTCTGTCCTTCAGCTGTTGATCGTTGTATATAATCAGTCTTCCATAACGGTTGCCATTGATGAGCTGGATTCCGGAATTTTTGAGTATCTGCTTGGAGAACTGCTGAGGATTATCTCTGAAAAAGGAAAGGGACAGCTGATTTTTACTTCTCACAATCTTCGACCGCTGGAAACGCTGGATAGAGGATTTATTGCCTTTACAACAACCAGTCCCTCAAAGCGGTATATTCGGATGACCAATATCAAGGATAATAATAATCTGCGGGATTTCTATTTCAGGGATATCGTTTTGGGCGAACAGAGTGAACCGGTTTATGAACTGACCAATAATGCGGAAATCGCTCTGGCGTTCAGAGAGGCGGGTGAAATTCTTGGCCCGTAAAAAAATCGTTTTTGTAATCGTAGAGGGCCCGTCTGATGATGCCGCACTGGGCGTCATTCTGGTTCGCCTGTATGATAAAAATGCCGTGCATGTCGAGATCACGCATGGAGATATCACATCTGACCGTACTGTTACCCCGCAGAATATTGCTGCCAAAATAGGGAATATGGTTCGCGGATATGCCAGATCCAACCATTATAAAGCGGCAGATTTTCAGGAAGTGATTCATTTAATTGATATGGACGGAGCCTATATTCCCGATGAAGCCATTGTTCTGGATGCGGAAAGAGAGGAACCGTTCTATACAACGACCGGGATATGGACAGCAAGGCCGGAACAGATGATAAAAAGGAATCAGAGAAAAAGAGAAAATATAGACCGCATTTGTTCAATAAGCAAAGTTTGGGGAGCGGTTCCATACAGAGCATACTATTTGTCCTCTAATCTGGATCATGTCTTGTACGACAAACTGAACAGCAGCGACGAAGAAAAAGAGCGGGATGCCTATGTCTTTGCAAAAAAATACAGGGATCAGCCGAACGCTTTTCTGACCTTTATTTCTGATTCCGGGTTTTCGGTATGCGGGGATTATAAAAAATCATGGGACTTCATAAAGGAAGAAAAGCATTCTTTGGAACGACACACCAATCTGGGGCTGTGTTTCGGATGCGTGAAATCAGTTGCTTTTCCCGGACAAATATTATATGATGATCCTAACCTGTGATAATACAAAGGACGAAAGGGAGGGTTATGCTTATGAAGAAGGGCAGAAAGAGGACGGCGGCCCTGCTGGTCAGCCTGATGCTCCTGTCGGCATTTTTACCGGTCGGCGTGATGCAGGTCAGGGCGGCTGAGGTGATTGCCACAGTCTACGGAACGATTTTGTCCGGAACGACGGAAGAACTGTTGATGCTTTCCACGGCGCAGGGGAAGATGGAGATCAAGCTGGATGCGAATACGGATGCCAGCGCGTGCAAGATCCTGCTTCCCGGAAGAGAGATTTATGTGGATGTGACCTATGGCTCTGACGCTTACCTGCATGCGGCGAAAATCACCAACAGCACGCCGGTGGATGCGAGTACGATCGATTATTCCAGCACGGTGACCGTGACGGGTGAGATCGATGATAAGACCAGAGAGGATATTCTGTATCTGGACACCCCGCAGGGGGAGATGCAGATCAAGCTGGATGCGACCACGAATATGAACGGCGTGACCGTTCTGGTGGCGGGAAAGGAATATCAGGTTACCTGTGCGAGAGGCTCCGATGCCTGGATGCACGCGGTGAGCATTTCGGATGCGGATACGTCAAAGACGACGACAGAGACGATAAACGGGGTTTCCGTTACCACGGTGAAGGGGAAGGTGACGGATCAGACGAAGGAAAATCTGCTGTATCTGTCCACGGACGGCGGTCTGATGGAGATCGTGATCGATGGCGGCACGGATGCCTCGAATGGTAAGGTGCTGATGCCGGGCAGAGAACTGACCGTTTCTTTCTACCGCGGTTCGGACGCGTATCAGCATGCGTCGCGCATTGTGGCAGAAAAGGAGAGCACCTCTCCGGCGAATGTGAACACCTCTTCCACCGTCACGGTGACGGGAACCGTGGATGGAAAATCCAATGAAAACATGCTCTATCTGAAGACGAGCGGCGGAATGATGGAGCTGAAGCTGGACGTTTTAAGCAGTCTGAATAACTGCAAGGTGCTGGTCCGCGGAAAGCAGGTCAGCGTGTCCTGCGCCTATGGCTCTGACGCTTATATGCATGCAGTCAGCATTACGGCGCTTTAAGCATGATTGAAGGAACCCCGGCGGTATCATTTCGCAGGAATGATGCTGCCGGGGTTTTTGCGCGATAAGCCCGGAGGGCGGCCGCACGGATGGGCAGGCTTGCCTGCACAGACGAGCGGACATCCGACGGGCAACGGACAGCGAGCAGCTATGCTGCGAGCTGCCCGGTACAGCGAACGGCCAGGCCGTTCGCTGTGCGTATCGCGCAATCGGATAAGCCCGGAGGGCGGAAGGGAGAACAGATGATTTTATCCGCATCAAGAAGAACGGACATTCCCTGCTGGTATTCGGAGTGGTTTGTGAACCGTCTGCGCGCCGGATCCGTGCTGGTGAGAAATCCGATGAACGCTTCGCAGATCAGCCGCATACCGCTTAACCCTGATGTGGTGGACTGCATTGTGTTCTGGACCAAGGACGCGGGGCCGATGATGGGAAGGCTTGCCGAAATTGAAAAAATGGGATATCCATACTGCTTTCAATATACCATCACACCCTATGGGAAGGAGCTGGAGAGCGGGCTTCGGGCGAAGGAGGGAATCCTGGAGAATTTTCTGAAACTTTCGGAGCGGATCGGGCCCGGACGCATGGTCTGGCGGTATGATCCGATCCTGTTGACCGGGGAGTGGACGCTCGGGCGGCATGAGGAGGCGTTTTCCCGGATGTGCGGGATGCTCGCAGGGCATGCGGACCGGGTGGTGGTCAGCTTTGTGGATCTGTATGCGAAGCTGAAGGGGACGGAAGTGAAGGAAATCGGAGAGGAGCAGGTCCGCCGGCTGGCGCAGGGGATCGGGAGGATTGCCGGAGCGCATGGAATGCGGATTCAGACCTGCTGCGAGGGATGGGATCTGCGGGAGTATGGCATAGAACAGGGGGGCTGTCTGGACGAAAGGCTCCTGGAACAGACCTGCGGCTGCGGGCTGGATCTGAAACCGGACAGGGGGCAGAGAAAGGGCTGCGGCTGCATGGAAAGCATCGATGTGGGCGCATACCATACCTGTCCCAACGGCTGCCTTTACTGCTACGCGAATCAGAGCCGCACGCGGGCCCTGGAAAATCAGGCGAAGCACGATCCGGCAGGAGAGCTTCTGTACGGCAGCGTGCGGGAAACGGACCGGATTTATGAACGGAAGGTAAAAAGCGTGAAAACCGCAGGCCGTCAGGAAACTTTGGACGGGCTACTTGAAAAAAGGCCGTGAAAACAGTATAATCAGCACGATGCGGCCGTTCGGCTCTCCTTGCAGGCAAAAGCGTCTTTCGGTGGAGGCCTGCCGGGAGGCAGGGAAGAGAACGGCAAAATTTAGATCATAAAGATGGAGATAATTATGAGTAAAACGGAAATCAGAAAAGAACAAAGAAACGGAACTGGCGGAGGAAATCCGTTTCTGATCGTCTATCACATCATTCAGGGCGCGCTGATTGGGCTGGGAGCGGTTCTGCCCGGCATCTCCGGCGGTGTGCTTGCCGTGGTGTTCGGCGTTTACAAGCCTGTGATGGAATTCCTCTCCAAACCCTTTGCCCGGTTTAAGACCCATGTGCCCATGCTGATCCCCTACGGAATCGGAGGCGTGGTGGGATTCCTGGGAATCGCCAACCTGTTGTCCTTTTTTCTGGAAAAATATCCGGATCCTTCCGTGTGCCTGTTCATCGGACTGATTACGGGCATGCTGCCGTCTCTGTTTCGGGAGGCGGGAGAGAAGGGACGAAGCAAAGGCTCCTGGATTTCCCTTGCGGTCTGCATGATTTTCATTTTTGTGCTGCTGGGTGCGCTGAGGGTTTCATCTGTACAGATTACCCCTAATTTTGTCTGGTATCTGTTCTGCGGCTTCTGCCTGGCGCTGAGTGTGATTGCTCCCGGAATGAGCTTTTCCACACTGCTGATGCCTCTCGGACTGTATACCCCCTTTGTGGATGGAATCGGCCATCTGGATATGGGCGTTCTGATCCCCGGCGGAATCGGCGCGCTGGTGACGGTAATCTGTTTCGCGAAGGCGGTCAATGCGCTGTTTGATCATTTTTATTCCATTGCGTTCCATGGAATCATCGGCATCGTTATTGCGGCTACGGTGATGATCATTCCCTTCTCCGGCTTCGCTTCTGTGGGAACGGCTGTGGTGAATCTGATCTGTATCGCGGTGGGCATCGTGCTGGCGCTGCTTCTGGACCGCTTTAACAGCAGGGTGGAGGTAAAATAAAATGGCAGAATGGCTTGACAATGCGGTTTTTTATGAAATCTATCCCCAGTCCTTTCTGGACACCAACAGCGATGGAATCGGGGATCTGCCGGGTGTGATCGAAAAGCTGGATTATATCAGGGAGCTGGGCTGCAACGCCCTCTGGCTGAATCCCTGCTTCGTATCCCCCTTCGGGGACGCCGGCTATGATGTGGCGGACTATTATACCATTGCGCCCAGATACGGCACCAACGAGGATGCGAAGCGGCTGTTTGCGGAGGCGCATAAGCGGGGCATGCATGTGCTGCTGGATCTGGTTCCGGGACATACTTCGGTGGAACATCCCTGGTTTCGGGAATCCATGAAGGCGGAGAAAAACGAATACACGGACCGTTACGTATGGACGGACAGCATCTGGGAGGCGCCGGAGGATATGGCGAGCCTGAGAGGAATTTCTGACCGGGACGGCTCCTGTGCGGTGAATTTTTTCTCTTCCCAGCCCGCGCTGAATTACGGCTATTATAAAATCACCAGGCCATGGCAAATGTCTCCGGAGGACGAAGGGCCGAAGGCCACGCTGGAGGCCATGAAGGATGTGATGCGCTTCTGGCTGCAGATGGGCTGTGACGGCTTCCGTGTGGATATGGCGGGTTCTCTGGTGAAGCAGGACGAGGAAGGAAAGGGAACCATCGCCCTCTGGAAAAAGGTGCGCGCGTTCCTGGATGAGGAATTCCCGGACGCCGTGCTGGTTTCCGAGTGGGGGGAGCCGGACAAGTCCCTGCAGGGCGGCTTCCACATGGATTTTCTGCTTCATTTCGGGCCTTCTCATTATAACGACCTGTTCCGCTGCGAGCATCCCTACTTTTCCAAAGAGGGAAAGGGGGACATCTCTCAGTTTGTGAAGAAATATGTGGAGAATTATGAAAAGTCGGAGAAAAAGGGGCTGATCTGCATCCCCTCCGGCAACCACGATATGGAAAGGATCGCCTGGAGACTGGACGAGGAGGATCTGAAGGTGGCCTTCGCATTTCTGCTGTCCATGCCGGGAGCACCGTTTATCTATTACGGCGACGAGATCGGCATGCGCTATCTGGCCGGTCTGACTTCCGTGGAGGGCGGTTTCAACCGGACCGGCTCCCGGACGCCCATGCAGTGGGATGACGGCGTGAACGCGGGCTTCAGCAGCGCCGCAAAGGAAAAGCTCTATATCTGTCAGGATGAGAGCGCAGACCGCCCGACGGTACAGAACCAGCAGGCCAGAGAGGATTCCCTTTATCATGAGGTGAAGAAGCTCATCGCCATCCGGCAGGCGCACCCGGCCCTTTTGAGCCGCGGAGAGATTGCCTTCGTATATGCGCGGGAAAACGCCTATCCCTTCGCCTATCTGAGAAGCGCGGGAGAAGGAAAGGACGGCGAAAAGATCCTGGTGGTGCTGAATCCTTCCGACCGGGAGGAAAGCTTCCCCTGTGACTTAAAGACCGGCGAGGTTATTTACCGCTTCGGCGGAGAGCTGAAGACGCAGGACGGACAGATGACCATTCCGGCCTGCTCGGCTGTGTGGGTGAAGGTGGAATAACCTGCGGATGCGCCTGGAATGAGTAACTGCCTGCTGAAAAGAGCGGTGCGCCCCGGCTTGACAGTCCGCAGAAAATGCAGGATAATATACGCATACCCCTTAAGGTAAAAGGAGGTGCGAATGTGAAGCAATGTATGGATGCGGAGAATCTGCACCGGCGGCTGAAGAAGATCATCGGCCAGGTGCAGGCCATCGACCGGATGGTGGATGAGGACGTTCCCTGCGAGGACATTCTTTCTCAGATCAATGCCGCGAAGTCGGCCCTGCATAAGGCGGGACAGGTGGTGCTGGAGGGGCATATCCAGCACTGTGTGAGAGACGGGATCGAGCACGGAGACGCGGAGCAGACGATCCGGAATTTTACCAAGGCGGTGGAACGGTTTTCCAATATGGGTTAATGTGACGCTCCGGGATGGAGCCGAAAAGCTGTGAAGAGGCGCGGTGTAACCCGCATTTCTTCACGGCTTTTTTCTATCTTGTGCGTCTGGTATGCCGTGCCAGCGGTCATCGACTGCATCATCAAACAGGCAATGACCCGGCAACTGATGCTAATCTATGAATCCCTGATTTCGGATTTGACATTTTTTTCAGAGCGCTTTATGATAAGAACAACACATCTGACAATCTGCATTTTCTTATGGCGAATCTGCCGGGTTTACCTGGATGCTGGAGTGGAAAACAGGCGAAAAAGCGGTGGGATGATTCTGCGTATGCCTGCCGGGAAAGGAAAAGAGGAACAATACTTTTCACTATGAACAGGAAGGTTGATATTATTGTTGGTCCGGATGGAGAAAGAATAGTTCTTATAAATTACATACAATTTAAAGGAAAAAAGAAAGAAGACTGGAAGGAAGTAGAGGAATATCTAAAAAGGTATGTAGGGAAATCCTATGAGATTACGGCTTCATCAGAAAAGATATATATATCCGGGAATTTTCCAAATGAATACGCAGGCTCGGAAAGCAGACTTGCGTTAAAAGGAGCGGTTGCAAAAGCGAAGGCAAATGCTGTACAGGGAATCCCGGAATTGATCCAAATCGCTGCGAATAGAGAATATTCCGAAAATATGAAAAGAAAGCATGCAAAAGATGCGAAATATGGGTGGTATCGTTATGATGTAAGGTTTGCCCTGCCGGTGTACGATGATAGAGCAGGGGAGATTTGCCGATATAATATTTTTTTCGCCAGAATGCTTGTGCGGCATGACGCGGATGGTAAGAAATACCTTTATGATTTTCTGGCAATAAAAAAAGAAACGAGCAGCCCGCTTGAGTAAAACTGTACGGTGAAAACCCATCTCTTTTCTCCCAGTTTACAGGTGATAAGGATTTTTGTCAATAGGGAAAAAGGCAGGAAAGATAGTTATTGACTGCTTACGATTGTTAGAATATACTAACCATTGTAAGGCATGTAAGACAAAAGGTATCCCGGCATCCACGGAGAAGGAAGCATTCCCCGCGCGGCCGTGCAAAGGGCGCAGAGGCATGGAGGAAAAGATGGGGCAGGAAGCATCCGGGCCGAAACAGGCAGGCGGAGAGAAGAAAACCGGTAAAAACAGAAGAAAGATGGAGGCTCTGAGCTATCGCAGGACGGATATGCAGAAGGAAATGGTGATCCGGAAGCTGCGGGAAAGGGGCTGCCGGATCACCAGGCAGAGGCTGATGCTGATCGACATCATTCTGGAGGAGGAATGCTCCTGCTGCAAGGAGATTTTCTACAGGGCTTCGGAAAAGAATCCGGGTATCGGCCCCGCGACCGTATACCGTCTGGTGAACATGCTGGAGGAAATCGGGGCGATCAGCCGGAAGAACATGTACCGGATCGATTTCGGGCCGGAGGAAGCGGGGGAGGAGGCCTGCGCGGTGGAGCTGGACGACGGAACCGTTTTTCCCCTTTCCGGCGCCCAGTGGAACCAGGTGGTTCTTTCCGGTCTGAAAAGCTGCGGCTATCTGAAAAAGAAAGGCGTCAAAAGCGTGGTGGTGCACGGAAAGAGGTGAGAGGGGATGGCGAGAAGGGACGGCATTTTTCCGGGAGAATCCCGGCTGGCGGGAGGAGACGGAAAGGTGAAGGTGTACCGGATGGAGTTTGCGGACGGCTGGGGCACCATGACGGCCCATGCGGTGATGGACGGGGTGACGGTGATTTTCAACGATTTTCACACCGCCTGCGGCATACAGGAGGAGGCGCGCTGTCCGGGGATGGTGGAGATCAATCACTGTCTGGCGGGGCGGTTCGAGTGCACCATGCCGGACGGGAGGACGGCATGGCTCGGGCCATGCGACTTCGCCGTCAGCGACATGGGAAGGCCTCCGGTGGAGAGCCGGTTCACTCAGGGGCTTTATCAGGGAATCAGCCTGGTTCTGGATATCCGGAGGGCATCCGTTTCCCTTCAGCAGATGCTGGGCGGGGAAGCGCCGGATCTGGAGGCTCTTTTTGAAGGGCTTTTCGAGTCCTGCTCTTTCCTGCTTCTGCGCAGTGAACCGAAGATCCAGCACATTTTTTCGGAGCTGTATCACGTCCCGTCTGAGGGGCAGAACGCCTACTATCGGCTCAAGACCGGGGAGCTGATCCTTTTTTTACAGGAGAGGAGAAAACAGATGCGCCGGACAGGCAGCTTTTATTACGGGATGGACCGGGGACGCAGAGTGCAGGAAATGGGCCAGCGGCTGACCGCCGACCTGCAGGCGCGGATTTCCATTTCGGAGCTGGCGGAGGAATATGGCCTGGGCGTTTCCACCGTGAAAAAGTATTTCCGGCAGATGTACGGGGAGCCGCCCTATGCTTATCTGAAGCGCAGGCGGATGGAGGAGGCCGCCTTTCTGCTGGGCAGGGGCGGGCGGAGCGTTACGGAGATCGCGGAGAGCGTGGGATATCAGAACGCCAGCAAATTTTCCTCCGCTTTCCGGGATATTTATGGAATGAGCCCGTTGGAATATAAAAAGAAAAGCCGTATGGAGCAAAACGTCCGTTTGGAGTAGCGGGCGTTTTTTGATGCGTCTATAATCAGGCAATGTGAAGTTAGTTATAACTAATCATTTTATATGACAGGAGGGATTCAAGTGTCAAACGCAAAAGAAAGCAGTCTGAAAAAGATTCTGTCCTATGCGGGCGGCCACAGATATCTGACGATAACGGGCTGCATCCTTTCCGGCGCTGCGGCGGTGCTGGGGCTCGTCCCCTACATCTGCGTCTGGGCGGCGGCCAGGGATGTGCTCGCCGTATTCCCGGATGTGGCCGCGGCGGGCGGATCAGGCGGCCTGGTGAAATGGGGCTGGATGGCCGTGCTCTTCGCGGCCGCCAACATTGTCCTTTATTTCGCGGCCCTGATGTGTACCCACATCGCCGCCTTCCGGACGGCGAGGAACATCCGGAGGGCTGGAATGGCTCATGTGATGGACCTCCCGCTGGGATTTTTCACCGGAAACCAGTCCGGGCGGCTGAGAAAGCTCATCGACGACAACGCGGGGCTGACGGAGGACCTGCTGGCCCATAAGCTGCCTGATCTGACGGCGGCCATTCTCACGCCAGTGGCGGGAATCGTGATGCTGTTTCTGTTCGACTGGCGGATGGGGCTTCTGTGTCTGCTCACCATGGTGCTTGCGGTGGTCTGCATGTGCATGATGATGGGCGGGAAAAACGCGGGCTTCTTCCACCGGTATCAGCAGGAGATTGAAAAAATGAGCGCGGAGGCGGTGGAATACGTCCGGGGCATTCCGGTGGTGAAGGTGTTCCAGCAGACCGTGTACTCCTTCAAGGCGTTTTATGCGGCGATCCAGTCCTACAGCCGGCTGGCCAGCGATTACGCCATGAGCTGCCGGAGCGGGCAGACGGGGTTTCTGACCTGTATCAACGGAGCCTTTGTCCTTCTGATCCCAGCGGCCCTGCTGCTGGCCTCCGGCGGGGATGGGAAAAGGGTGCTGGTCAATTTCATTTTCTATTCCCTGTTCGCTCCGGCCTGCGGAGCCATGATCAACCGGATCATGTATATGAGCGAGGCGGTGATGGAGGCGGACGAGGCCATGGGACAGCTGGAAAAAATCCTGATGGAAGAGCCTCTGCCGGAGGCTTTGCGGCCCCAAAAGCCGCAGGGTACACAGGTGGCCTTTGAACACGTTTCCTTCACCTACCCGGGCGCGGCGCGTCCCGCCCTTTCGGACGTGAGCTTCACCGTCCGCCCGGGAAGCACGGTGGCGCTGGTAGGGCCGTCCGGCGGCGGAAAGACCACGGCGGGCAGCCTGATTCCCCGTTTCTGGGATGTGACGGCAGGGCGCGTGACGGTGGGCGGCGTGGACGTGCGGGAAATGGACGCGCAGGCGCTGATGCGGCAGGTGGCCTTTGTCTTTCAGGATACCAGGCTCTTTAAGCAGAGCATTCTGGAAAACATCCGCGCGGCGCGCCCGGAGGCTTCCAGAGAACAGGTGATGGAGGCGGCCCTGGCCGCCCAGTGCGGGGATATCCTGGAAAAGCTGCCGGAGGGGCTGGACACGGTGATCGGCACGAAGGGCGTCTATCTCTCGGGCGGTGAGTGCCAGAGAATCGCGCTGGCAAGAGCGATCCTGAAGGACGCGCCCATCATCGTTCTGGACGAGGCGTCCGCCTTTGCCGATCCGGAAAATGAGTACCAGATTCAGAAGGCCTTTGAGACGCTGGTGCGGGGAAAAACGGTGCTGATGATCGCGCACCGTCTGTCCACCGTTCAGAATGCGGATGAGATTCTGGTGCTTTCAGACGGCCGTATCGCGGAACGGGGTACGCACGGAGCGCTTCTTGCCGCAGGCGGTGTTTATGCCGGCATGTGGGCGGATTACCAGAAGAGCGCCCGCTGGAAGGTTGGAAAGGAGTAAGGTATGACACAAAGACTTCAACATCTGTTTGCCCTGAGTGAGCAGGGCGCAAAGGATCTGGTAAAGGCGGTGGTCTGGTGCTTTCTGTGCAACGTCAGCCTGATGCTTCCGGTGGGCGTCACCATGGCGGCGGTACAGTATCTGCTGCAGTTCCCGGAACGGGGAGGAGAGCCTGTGGACCGGTTCTGGCTGTATACGGGAGCGGCGGCTGCGGTGCTTGTGCTGCTGTTCATTCTGCACTGGTTTCAGTATGCGTCCCTGTATCTCGCCACCTATAAGGAGAGCGCCAGCCGAAGGATATCCCTGGCGGAGACGCTGCGGAAGCTCCCCCTTTCCTTTTTCGGGAACCGGGATCTGAGCGATCTGACCTCCACCATGATTTCGGACTGTTCCAGTCTGGATCAGATGTTTTCCCATTATATCCCGCAGCTTTTCGCTTCTGTTTTTTTCACCCTTTTCATCGGGGTGTGCATGTTTCTGTGGGACTGGCGGATGGCGCTCGCCGTGCTGTGGGTGGTTCCTGTGGCGGTGGTTCTGACGGCGGGCTCCAAAAAGCTGCAGGACAGCTTTGGCACCACGAATATCCTGACCAAACGGGCCGTGTCCGACTGCATCCAGGAGGGGCTGGAAACCGTTCGGGACATCCGCTCCTGCGGCAGGAAGGAAGCGTATCTGAAGGAACTGGACGACAAACTGAAAACCATGGAAAAAAGCTCCATCCATTCGGAGCTGGTGACCGGGGCTTTCGTCTGCTCCGCCCAGGCCTTTCTGCGCATCGGCCTTGCCACCACCATCCTGACAGGAGCGGCCCTGCTGCTTGCGGGAGAGCTGGATTTCCTGTTTTTCCTGGGCTTTCTGTTCGCGGCGGCAAGGCTCTACGATCCGCTGGGCATGGTGCTTCAGAACATCGCCGCCACCTTCAGCGCAAAGCTGAAGATCGAGCGGATGCGCGCCATTCAGGAGCAGCCTTCGCAGGAGGGAACGGAGCATTTTACCCCGGAAAACTATGATATCACATTCGATCATGTCAGCTTCTCCTATCATGAGGGAGAGGGCGTTTTGAACGATGTGAGCTTTACCGCGAAGCAGGGAGAGGTGACCGCCCTGATCGGTCCGTCCGGAGGAGGAAAGTCCACGGCTGTGAAGCTGGCTGCCAGATTCTGGGATGTGAACGCGGGAAAAATTACCCTGGGCGGAACGGACATTTCCGGTGTGGATCCGGAAACCCTTCTGAAATATTATGCGGTGGTTTTTCAGGATGTGGTGCTGTTTCGGGATACGGTGATGGAAAATATCCGGCTCGGCCGCAGGGGGGCGACGGACGAAGAGGTGATGGAAGCGGCGAAGGCCGCCCAGTGCGATGCATTCATTCGCCGCCTTCCGGACGGCTATCAGACCCTCATCGGGGAGAACGGCTCCACCCTTTCGGGAGGAGAACGCCAGAGAATTTCCATCGCCAGGGCCCTTTTAAAGGATGCGCCCGTCATTTTGCTTGACGAGGCAACCGCAAGCCTGGACGTGGAAAATGAAAGCGCCGTTCAGGAGGCTCTGTCCCGCCTGATCCGCAATAAGACGGTGCTGATCATCGCCCATCGCATGCGCACGGTGGCAGGAGCGGACAGAATCGTCGTTCTGGAAAACGGAAGGACGGTCCAGCAGGGCAGCCCTGCGGAGCTGATGGAGCAGGACGGACTTTACAGACATATGGTGCAGATTCAGAAGAAAAGCGCGGACTGGACCGTATGAAGATAAAAACGCGCTGCGGCAGGCAGACTGTGAGAGGGCAGTTTCCCGCTGCAGCGCATTTTTTCAGGTGGAAAGAGCGGACGGGCTGTCAAACCTGGAAAAATTTTTCTGAAGCTGCCGGAGAAATACTTCCGAAGCCCTGGAAAATACCTGATATTTCTTCCAGACAATGGTTGCTTCTGCCTTCAGGGCGGGAGTGAGCGGACGGAAGCAGAGAGATTCGCTTTTTACGATATCCAGCAGCTTATCATAGCAGATGGTATAGCCAAAGCCTTCGTCCGTCAGAATGGAAGCGTTCAGGACCAGATTGTAGGTGGCGACCACGTTGAGTCCGCTCGGATCCCGCTTCAGCCAGTCGGAGAGAACCCGTCTGGCGTTTGCCTGATGGGAGACGATGAGGGGCTTGTCCCACAGATCCTCCGGCCGGACGGCTTCTCTGTCCGCCAGCGGGGAATCCCGCCGCATCAGAACGCCCCACACATCCTTCAGGGGAACCTTCAGCGTGTCGTATTTTGACATGTCCACAGAGTCATACAGAAGCCCGAAATCGATCAGCCCCTTATCCAGCTGGTCCATAACGAAATCCGCATTGCCGCTGGAAATATGATAGTGGATGTCGGGGTATTTCTGCTGAAGCTGTCTGGCCGTCTGCGCAAAAATCCGTATGATGTTGCTTTCTCCCGTTCCGATACAAACGTCCCCTGCAATCACATCGTTGGAAAGGGAAATCTCATTTTCCGTTTTCCGGACCAGATCCAGAATTTCCTCCGCGCGCTTCCGCAGAATCATTCCTTCCTCTGTCAGAACCACCTTCCGGGAGCCCCTGGCGCCGCGGATCAGAAGCTGTTTCCCCAGCTCATCCTCCAGCGCCTTCAGCTGCGTGGAAAGGGTGGGCTGGGACAGATGCAGGGATTCCGCCGCGGCGGTGATGCTCTGTTCTCTGGCCACCGCCAGAAAATACTGTAATACACGAAGATCCATGTTTTCCTCTTTTTCTGCCGCTTTCCGGCGGCATTTTCGTTCCGGATTTTTGTGGAAAGTATAACAGAAAATACTACAGGATTCAACCGGGAGGCGATTCTCCGGGAAAGGCGTTTTACGCTGTTGTCACAGGAGAAAAAATAGGATAGACTGTATCCGTAACGTAACGACATCCGATGCCGTGCCGCTTTGGGAACGGGAAAAGCCGGACGGCAGAAAAGGGGTCTGAACAACAGGAGGGACGATATGAGATATGAAATTAAGGGAGATACGCTGCCGGTAGCGGTCTGCAGCCTGCAGAGAGGGGAAGCGCTTTACTGCGAGGCCGGAGCAATGTCATGGATGACGGACGGAATCCGGATGGAAACGGAAGGCGGCGGCATCGGCAAGGTGTTCGGACGGATGTTTTCCGGTGAAACCCTGTTCCGCAACCGGTATACGGCGGAGCGGGACGGCGAAATCGCGTTTGCATCCAGCTTCCCCGGCTCCATTATCGCGGTGGAGCTTTCCGCCGGAAGAACGGTGATCGCGCAGAAACGGAGCTTCCTCGCCTGCGACTCCGGCGTGGATATGGAAATCTTTTTCCAGAAAAGACTGGGAAAGGGCTTCTTCGGCGGAGAAGGCTTCATCATGCAGAAATTTTCCGGAAACGGTACGGTGCTTCTGGAAATCGACGGTTCCGCGGTGGAATACCAGCTGGAAGCGGGACAGCGGATGATTGTGGATACGGGACACCTCGCCATGATGGACGGCACCTGCTCCATTGATATTGAAATGGTCAGGGGAGCAAAAAATATTTTCCTGGGCGGTGAAGGTCTGTTTAACACCTACATCAGCGGCCCCGGAAAGATCGTGCTGCAAACCATGCCCGTCCAGAAAACGGCCATGCAGCTCTACCAGTTCATGCCCCATCCCAGCTCCAACTGACGCGGAGGAAGGATGAAAGAGCGGGCAGGACAACGGGTAAAACAGCGAAAAACAGGCCCCTCTGCCGCATGCGGCGGAGGGACCCCAGTCGGCAGAGGCCGCGCGTTCCCTGTCTGCCCTGCCGACGGGTGATACCAATTGGCAGAAAATGGCGAGAGAAAGTATTGTTTTTTCAAAATTCATTTGACAGAAGAGGAAATCACAGATATACTATAAGAAGTTAGATAACACTAACCAACCAAACCACATACAAACATACGAAACGAAAAAGGACCTGTGCGGGTCCTTTTTCATTTAATCGAGGAAATTTCTCATCAACAGGGAAATTGCTGGAAAATCCCGAAATGGCGGCCTATAATAAGCAAATAACACAGGGAAGCAGGGGAGAAAAGAGCCCGGAGGCTTCCCTGTCGGTCTGTCCGGCGGACACGGCGCCGGCAGAGGCATCCGGGAATGGAGGGAAGCGGAACATGAAACAGCACAGATTCTGGGCCTGGGCGATGGTATTCTGCCTGGCCATGACACTGATCACGGGCTATCGGCACAAATAAGAGGAAAATGCCGCCAGAGGCGGCGGAAACGGAGGAAGATATGTTCAAATGTCTGAAATGCATTGACGCGAAGAAAACGGGAATTTTTGCGGCGGGAGTTCTGTTCGGAACCGCCGGGATCAAGCTGCTTTCCAGCAAAGACGCGAAGAAATTCTACACGAACTGCACGGCGGCGGTCCTGAGGGCGAAGGCGAGCGTGATGAAGACGGCGACCACCATTCAGGAAAACGCAGAGGATATCTACGAGGAAGCGAAGGCGATCAACGAGGAACGCGAGGCGGAGGAAGAAGCGCCTGCGGATATTCCGGAGGAAGGCTCGGCAGAGGGCGCCAGGGCCTGAGGAGAAACTGCGGTGAAAATACGGATCAGGCATGAAATAAAAGGGCGGATGAGAGTCCATCTGGTTCAGAACAGAATGACCTGCAGTCAGGCGGACATTCTGCTCTATTACCTGCAAAAGCTGGACGGCGTGACGGAAGCGAAGGTGTATGAGCGCACGCAGGATGCGGTCATCTGCTATCGGGGAGACAGAGCGGCGGTCCTTAAAGGGCTGCAGAGCTTCCGCTATGACCGGGTGGAGGTTCCGGAAGGTCTTATCGAAAATTCCGGAAGAGAAATGAACGCCCGGTATCAGGAAAAGCTGGTGATGAAGGTACTGCTGCGTTTTGCTTCGAAGCTGTTCGTCCCCTGGTCCCTGCGGGCGCTTGTTACGGCGGTAAAATCCGTAAAATATCTGAAAAAGGGCGCAGAAACGCTGGCAAAAGGGAAAATCGAGGTTCCGGTTCTGGATGCGGTGGCGATCGGCGTTTCCGTATTCCGCGGGGATATGGACACCGCCTCCTCGGTCATGTTCCTGCTCGGCGTGGGAGAACTTCTGGAGGAATGGACGCATAAAAAATCGGTGGACGACCTGGCGCGGACCATGTCCCTGAATGTGAGCAGGGTATGGCAGAAAACCGGAGATCAGGAGCTTCTGGTTTCCGCATCGCAGATCCGGGAAGGGGATCTGGTGGTGGTCCACATGGGAAATGTGATTCCCTTCGACGGGCTGGTGGAGGAAGGGGAGGCCATGGTGAATCAGTCCTCCCTCACCGGGGAATCCGTCCCCGTGCGCCGCATCCCCGGAAATTCCGTCTATGCGGGAAGCGTGGTGGAGGAAGGGGAGCTGACCGTGCGTGTAAAGGCAGTGGGCGGTTCCAGCAGATTTGAAAAGATCGTCACCATGATCGAAGAGTCGGAAAAGCTGAAGTCCTCGCTGGAAGGAAAGGCGGAGCATCTTGCCGACAGCCTGGTGCCCTGGACTCTCATGGGAACGATTCTGGTGTGGCTCCTTACTCGGAACGTGACAAAGGCGCTGGCCGTTCTGATGGTGGATTTTTCCTGCGCGCTGAAGCTTGCCATGCCCATCTCCGTGCTGTCCGCCATCCGGGAAGCGGGACGGCACCATGTGACGGTAAAGGGAGGAAAATATCTGGAAGCCGTGGCGGAAGCGGAAACCATTGTCTTTGACAAGACAGGCACGCTCACCAGGGCCTGCCCCACCGTGGCCACCGTCATCTCCTTTAACGGCGAGACGCCGGATGAGCTGCTGCGCATCGCCGCCTGCCTGGAGGAGCATTTTCCCCACTCCATGGCGCGGGCCGTGGTGGAGGCGGCGAAAAAAAAGAAGCTGGACCACCAGGAAATGCACTCGAAGGTGGAATATATGGTAGCCCACGGAATTTCCACCACTATCGGAGAAAAGCGCGTGGTGATCGGAAGCTGCCATTTTGTGTTTGAGGATGAAAAATGTACGGTCCCGGAAGGAAAGGAAGCCCTTTTCGCTTCGCTTCCGGAGGAATATTCCCATCTGTATCTGGCCATGGACAATCATCTGGCGGCGGTGATCTGCATTGAGGACCCTCTGCGGGAGGAGGCGGCTGAGATCATCCGTTCCCTGAAGGCGGAAGGCATCCGCAAGGTGGTGATGATGACCGGAGACAGCGAACGGACAGCGGCGGCGGTGGCCCGCCGGGTCGGGGTGGACGAATACTATTCCGAGGTGCTCCCGGAGGACAAGGCGGCATTTGTGGAACGGGAGAAAGCGGACGGAAGAAGGGTGATCATGATCGGAGACGGCATCAATGATTCTCCGGCCCTGTCCGCTGCGGACGTGGGAATCGCCATCAGTGACGGCGCGGAAATCGCGCGGGAGATCGCGGACATCACCGTGAGCGCCGACAGCCTGTATCAGCTCGTGACCCTGAAACGGATCAGTAACGCGCTGATGAAGCGCATCCGCGGCAACTACCGCTTTATCGTGGGCTTCAATGCCGGGCTGATCCTGCTTGGCGTGGGCGGCGTGATTCAGCCCGCCACCTCCGCGCTGTTTCACAATACCTCCACCCTGCTCATCGGCCTGAAGAGCATGAGCAGCCTGCTGGAGGAAGCGGAGAAAATTTGAACAGGGCGGCGCAGGCCGCCTTGTTTTTTTCTGACCGGTGGAGTATAATGACAGGGTATTTGCTACTTTGACGCGTTGAACCAGAAAAGAAAACAAAGGAAGGGAACCTGTCATGACACAAGAGAAAAAGCTGAATAAGCTGCAGTCCGTGATTTTGCTGGTGTTCATCATCTTCGCGGTGGCCATCTGCATCCTCCTGAAAACCGGAGACCCCATGATCGGGCTGTTTATGAGCTGGATCATTATCTATCTGTTCTGTAAAATTCTCCGGATTGAATTCGGAAGGATCATCGGCGGAGCCTATGAGGCCATCCGCGTGGTTGTCCCGACGGTGTGCCTGCTGATGGCCATCGGCGTAATGATCGGCACATGGCTGCAGAGCGGCACGATTGCAACCATTATCGTGGGAGGCCTGCGGCTGATCGATCCCACCTGGCTGCTGCCTCTGACGCTTCTGTTCTGCGCGGTGCTGAGTCTGGTGACCGGAACCTCCTACGGTTCGGTGGGAAGCGCCGGCGTGGCGATGATGGCGATCGGAAACGCCATGGGAATCCATCCGGGCATGGTGGCCGGCGCAGTAATCTGCGGCTCCATGTTCGGCGATAAGATCAGTCCGCTTTCCGATACCACGAACCTGGCGCCCGCGGTGGCCGGCGCGAAGCTGGGAGACCATGTGAGATCCATGCTCTGGACCACGCTGCCGCCCTTTCTGATCAGTCTGATTCTGTTCACCATTCTGGGAATCCGGCAGACGAGCGGGGATTACAGCGCCGGAGATCTGAATCTGTACATTGAGGCGCTGAACGGAGAGTTCCAGCTGGGATTTGTGACCCTGATCCCTGCCGTCCTCATTATCGTTCTGCTTCTTCTGAAGGTGGAGGCCATTGTGGCGCTGGGCATTTCCGCTGTGGCGGCGGGCGCGGTTTCCGTTTTCTGGCAGGGCGCTTCCCTGCAGTCGGTGATTCAGATTGCCTACAGCGGCTATACCACCGGCATTGAAAACGGAATTCTTCAGACGATTCTGAACCGCGGCGGAATGAGCAGCATGCTGCAGTATGTGGCGATCATCTGTTTCGCGGTGGGCATGGGCGGTATGCTTGAGAAGCTGGGCGTGCTGGAAAATATCCTGGAAATGATCGTGAGCCATATCCGCAGCGACGGCACGCTGATTCTCGCCACCCTGCTGGTGGGCTATGTGGTCAGCCTGATCAGCTGCTCCCAGCCCATGGCGCACGTGCTGACCGGCCGCCTGATGGCGCCGCTGTTCAGGGACAGAAAAGTGGCGCCGGAAATCCTTTCCAGATGTCTGGAGGATGCGGGAACGCTCGCAGGCCCCATGATTCCCTGGCATGGGTATTGCGTTTACATGTCGGGAACGCTGGGCGTGGCCTGGGCGGCTTTCTTCCCGTATCTGTTCCTGCTGTACCTGACGCCGTTCTTCAGCGTATTTTATGGATTTACCGGCATATCCATTAAGCATGTTTCCGGCCAGCCGGCAAAAGCGGAGGGAGAGGCATGATGGAGGTAAAGGTTGTACTGCTTGGAACGGGAACGCCCAACGCCTGCCCGAACGCCAGCGGCCCGTCCACGGCCGTGGTGGTGGGAGAGCGTGCCTATCTGGTGGATTTCGGCCCCGGCGTGGTGCGAAGGGCGGCCCAGGCCTATCATCAGGGCATCGACGCCCTGCGGCCGGATCTTCTGACCAGGGCCTTCTGCACCCACCTGCATACCGACCACACGGCGGGGTTTGCGGACCTGATTTTCACCCCCTGGGTGCTGGAGCGTAACGAGCCGCTGAAGGTGTTCGGCCCGAAAGGAATCCGGAGCATGACGGAGCACATCCTTGCCGCCTATGCGGTGGATATTGATTTCCGCATCCATGGCTTTGAAAAGGCGAATGAGCTGGGCTACCGTGTGGAGGCCGAAGAGATTGCGCCCGGAATCATCTATCAGGATGACCTGGTCAGCGTGGAGGCGTTTCCCGTCAGCCACGGAACCCTGGAGAGCTATGCCTACCGCTTCGTGGCGGGGGATAAGGTGATCGTCATCAGCGGAGATACCGCACCGTTGGATATCATGGCAGAAAAGGCGAAAGGCTGCGACCTTCTGCTCCATGAGGTGGAATATACGGCAGGGATTGCCGCAAGAGAACCCAAATGGCAGAAGTATCACAGGGAAGTGCATACCCTGAGCACGGACCTGGCCCGGGTGGCCGGGAAGGCGAAGCCGAAGAAGCTGGTCACCTATCACCGGATTTATCACATGAACATTCAGGATAACCGGATCAATCTGGAAGCGGAGATGAACCGGAGAAGCGAGGCGATTCTGCAGGAAATCCGGGACGCCGGATACGAGGGGGATGTGGTAAACGGACGGGATCTGGATGTGTTTTGCCTCTGATGGGGAGAAAATGCAAGAAATCCTTTGATAAACCCGTATAACAGCGATATAATAAATGTCGTGGGACGCTTTTTTGGGGCGTTTCATGACATTTTTCGTTTCGGGAGGTTACATAAGTGGAAGATCAACAGAAAACCCTGCTATTTGAAGAAATGCCGATTCCCAGAGCCGTTGCGAAGCTGGCGGTGCCGACCATATTGAGTTCGCTGGTGACGGTGCTTTATAATCTGGCGGATACCTATTTTGTGGGAATGCTGAACAATTCCGTCCAGAACGCGGCTGTCACGCTGGCCGCGCCGCTGATTCTGGCCTTTAACGCGGTCAATAACCTGTTCGGTGTGGGAAGCAGCAGCATGATGAGCCGCGCGCTGGGGAGCCGGGATTACGAAACGGTTCACAGAAGCTCTGCGTTCGGCTTTTACTGCTCCATTTTCTGCGGACTTCTGTTTTCTCTGTTATATGTGGTTTTCCAGCCTTTTGTGCTGACCATTCTGGGGGCGGACGCGACGACTGCGGAGGCAACCGCAGGATATCTGAGATGGACGGTGGCCTGCGGGGCGGCGCCCACCATCCTGAACGTGGTGATGGCCTATCTGGTGAGGGCGGAAGGTGCAGCGCTTCATGCCAGCATCGGCACCATGAGCGGATGTATTCTGAATATCATTCTGGATCCGGTTTTCATTCTGCCCTGGGGCCTTAACATGGGGGCGGAGGGAGCGGGCCTTGCCACCTTCCTTTCCAACTGCGTGGCCTGCGGCTATTTCTTTGTGCTCCTGTATGTGAAGCGCGAAAATACGCATGTCTGCATCAAACCGTCCATGTTCTGCCTGAAGAGAAAAATTGTGCTGGGCGTCTGCGGCGTGGGAATTCCCGCATCCATCCAGAACCTGTTGAACGTGACGGGAATGACCGTCCTGAACAATTTCACTTCATCCTATGGTTCTGACGCGGTGGCGGCCATGGGAATCACCCAGAAGATCAACATGGTGCCGATGCAGATCGCCATGGGGCTGTCGCAGGGAATCATGCCGCTCATCAGCTATAACTACGCCAGCGGGAATACGCCGAGAATGAAAAAAACGCTGACTTTTGCGGCAAAAATTTCGCTGACTGCCCTGGTCATCGTTGCAGCGGGGTATTATGTGGGAGCCGGCGCTCTCGTCCGGATGTTCATGCAGGATCCGACAATCGTCGCATACGGGACACGGTTTCTGCGGGGCTTCTGCCTCGGCCTGCCCTTCCTGTGCATGGATTTCCTTGCGGTGGGAGTGTTTCAGGCAGTGGGCCTTGGAAAGAACGCGTTTATCTTCGCCATTCTCAGAAAAGTGGTGCTGGAGATTCCGGCCCTCATCATCCTGAACGCTCTGTTCCCGCTGTATGGCCTTGCCTACGCACAGTTCGCGGCGGAAATCGTCCTGGCGACTGCGGCTGTTGTGGTTCTGATCCGGATGTTTGCGAAGCTGGAACGGGGAGAGCGAATCTGAGACATAAGGCGAAGCCTGCGGCAGACCTGTCCTGCCTGGAAAGGACAGGTCTGCCGCAGGAAAGAACTGTTTGGAGGCGGTTTCGCTTCAGTTCTGCCGGAAGGCAGAAACACTGAGAAATATGAAGAAAAAAGGACGCCGGGCAGAGCTGCTTTCCTTCGGGAAAGGGGAGGCAGTTTCCACCCGGCGTCCGGCTCAGTGCGGGAGCCAAGAGGCTGGCTTATGACTCCCGCACGAATTCGATCACAAGACTTTCATACTGCTTCAGGATGCGGTCCGGGGTCAGCCCTGCGCCCATCCAGGAAGCGCCGCTTCTTACCGCTCCATTCATCAGGCAGCGGTATTTTTTTGCGGGATCAAGGCCCTTAACCACGGTGTGGATGGGAACGGGATTGCCGAAGCTTTCCGTCTGGACGATGGTGAGCATGGCGTGCTCCCGGTTTTCATCCACGAATTCCCAGGCCATGAAATCGCCCTTTCCCGGTTCGGTCAGGCGGTAATAGTCCCCTTCGTGGGTAAGGGAATAGAGACGCCGGAAGCTGTTGAGCTGTTCCCTTACCTGTTCTTTTTCCTCATCGGTAACCTGATTCAGATCCAGTTCATAGCCGAAGGAACCGGCCATGGCCACGTCGCCGCGGGTGCGGAAGGGAACGCTTCTGCCGGTCTGGTGGTTCGGGCAGGCGGACACGTGCGCCCCCACCGCGCTGACGGGATAGAAGAAGGAGGTCCCGTACTGGATGCTCAGGCGGTTGACAGCGTCCGTGTTGTCACTGCACCAGATCTGCGGGGAGTAGTAGAGCATGGCCGCGTCGAACCGTCCGCCGCCGCCGCTGCAGCCCTCCAGGAGGACGCCGGGGAAGCGGGAAAGGAAGCGTTCCATCAGATCATATACGCCGAGCACATACCGGTGGCAGACCTCGCCGGTCCGTTCCGGCCCGAGATAGCTGCTGTAGGCGTCGCAGATGCTCCGGTTCATGTCCCATTTCACATAATCGATCTGAGCGTGAGACAGGATGTCCGTCATCCGTTCCAGAAGATAGGAGCGCACCTCGGGATTGGCCATGTCCAGAACCAGCTGGTTGCGTCCCCGGTTGGGCTCGCGGCCCGGAATGGTCAGCGCCCAGTCGGGATGGGCCCGGTACAGGTCGCTGTCTTCGGAAATCATCTCCGGCTCAAACCAGAGGCCGAATTTCATGCCCATGGAGTGGATCTCTTCGGAAAGAGCGCCCAGGGCGCCGCCAAGCTTCTGTGTGTTTACGAACCAGTCGCCCAGTCCGCTGTTGTCGTCGTTTCGTTTCCCGAACCAGCCGTCGTCAAGCACCAGCATTTCGATGCCAAGCTCCGCTGCCTGGGAGGCGATGGAAAGGAGCTTGTCCCTGTCAAAGTCAAAATAGGTGGCCTCCCAGTTGTTGATGAGGACCGGGCGGCGCTCATGCTTCCAAGGGCCTCTGCACATGTGCTCCCGCAGGATGCGGTGATAGTTCTGCGACAGGGCGGAAAGCCCGCAGGAGGAATAGCTCAGGATCGCCTGCGGCGTAGGGAAGCTTTCTCCGGGCTCCAGGCGGAAGGAGAACCGGTCGGGATGGATGCCTGCCTGTACTCTGGTCGTGCCTCTCTGATCCTGCTGGGCAGAGGCGGTGAAGTCTCCGCTGTATGCCAGGCAGAAGCCGTAGCAGTCTCCCGCGTCCTCGTCCGCCTGCGGGCTGCACAGGATCAGGGAAGGGTTGTAGTGATGGCTGGAGGTGCCGCGCACACTTCCGATATGAACGCCGGCCCGCTTAACGGGAAGGCGGCAGAGGGTGCGTTCCATGGCGTGCCTGCCGGCAAAGAAGATCATGTTATAGTCTCCGAAAAGGATATCCATGCTCATGGAAAGGGCCTTTTCCAGAACGATGGGGGTCTTTCCCGCATTCACCACCTTCAGCGCCCTGGTGATGATGTCGGCCTGTTCAAAGACGCCGTAGAGGAGCTGGACCCGCACGTCTGAGCATGCCTCCCGCAGGGTGATGGTCAGGGTCTGTCCGGATTCTCCCGCCGTGTCATAAAGGGCGGGCATGCCGGGAATGGAATAAGAGCCCTCCGTCACCTGGAAGGAGTCGAACAGGAACTGGGCGGCGCAGCTGCCGTCTGAATGACGGATGCGCACACAGTCGTCCCGGTAGTCGCCCACCCCGCTGGAGGGAAGCTCCTGGGGCAGGTAATCCAGGGAATAGGTCCGGTCGGATCCGGCCTGGGGCGGATTCCCGGCAAAGCCCATGTCCGTGCGAAGGATCAGGTCGGACAGGTTTTCCCCGTCCGTCCTTTTCCCGTAATACAGATGGAGCAGCGTGCCGAAGGGATCCGCGTACATCTGATAACTGCTGTTTCTGGTATGAAGGGTAAAAAGCCTTCCGTTTTCTGAAATCTGAACTGCCATAGGTTCCTCTTTTCTGATAGCCGTCCGACGCAGTCTTTATTCCTTTACCGCGCCGATGACGATGCCGGATACAAAGTATTTCTGCAGGAACGGATAGATCACCAGCAGCGGGATGGTGGATACCACGATCTTGGCCGCGTTGAAGGTCCTGTTGTTCATGGAGGACAGCTGCTTGAGCTGGTTGGCGTCCGTAATCTGAGTCAGGTCCACGGTAAGCTGCTGGATGTAGGTCTGCAGAGGGTACATCTCCGCCTTGGTCATGTAGATCAGGCCGCTGAAGTAATCGTTCCAGTGGTTGACGATGGCGAACAGAGCTACGGTCGCCAGAGCGGGCAGGGAAACGGGAAGGTAAACCTTCAGCATGATCTGGATCGGGCTTGCGCCGTCGATACGGGCCGCCTCATCCAGGGATTCCGGAACGCCCTTGAAGAAGTTCACCAGAAGGATCACGTTGAACACGGGAACCGCGCCGGGAAGCACCAGGGCCCAGATGGTGTTGAGCATATGAAGCTTGCTGACCACCATGAACAGAGGGATGATGCCGCCGTTAAAGAGCATGGCGAAGATGACGATCTTCATGTAGATGTCTCTGGCATGGAAGCGGTGCCTGCTCTTGGAGAGCGGGTAGGCCATGGTCACCGTGAAGAACATGTTGATCAGGGTGCCGAGGACGACCCGGCCGACAGAGATCAGGAAGGATCTCCAGAACTGGGAGTCTCCCAGCAGCTTCTGATAGGTGGAGACATTGAAATCTTTGGGGATCAGTCCCACTTCGTTGGCCGCCACGGCGTCGCTTCCGGAGAAGGAGATGGCCACCATGTTAAGAAGCGGCAGCAGACAGCTTAACGTGAGGATGATCACGACGGCCCAGATGATGCACTGGGACAGAATGGTGACCGGATTCATTCTTTTTTTCACGGAAAATTCCTCCTTTCGCTCAGAAGATGCCGGAGCCGGTAAGCTTCTGGGCAGCCTTGTTGGCGCCGATGATCAGCAGGAAGCTGATCACGGATTTCATCAGTCCGACCGCGGTACCGATGCTGTACTGACGCTCCACCATACCGATACGGTATACATAGGTGTCGATGATGTCCGCCGTCTCATAGACGATGGGGTTATACAGGTTGAAGATCTGGTCGAAGCCCGCGTTGAGGATGTTTCCCAGGTTCAGGGCCGTCATCAGGACCACGGTGGGAAGCAGGGCGGGAACGGTGATGTGCATCGTCTGCTTGAAGCGTCCCGCGCCGTCGATGCTCGCGGCTTCATACAGGCCGGGATCGATGCTGGTGAGGGCGGCGAGATAGACTACGGAGTTGTAGCCGAATTCCTTCCACACGTCGGTTCCCACGATGACGGTCCGAAACCAGCGGTTGTCGGCAAGGAACTGAATGGGTTCGCCGCCGAACATGGTGATCACCGCGTTGAAGGGGCCGCCCAGGGAGAACATGTTGGTGACGACCGTCGCCAGCACGACCCAGGAAAGAAAGTGAGGCAGATAAACGATGGTCTGGAAGGTACGCTTGAAAAATTTCAGGCGGATCTCATTGAGCAGGATGGCGAAGGTCACGGGGACGAAGATGTTCACCACCAGCTTGGCGAAAGCGATGATCAGAGTATTCATGAACACCTGGCGTCCGTCCGGCAGAGTGAAGATGAACTCGTAGTTTTCCAGGCCCACCCATTTGGAGCCGAACAGGCCTCTTGCCGGAACATAGTCCTGGAATGCCATCAGCGATCCGACCAGAGGGACGAATACGAAGATGAGAAGGACGATGAGTCCGGGAAGGAGCATGAGGTGAAACATTTTTTCCTCTTTGGTCAGCCGATGCCTGGCGGCCGCAGTTTTTTCCTTCATATGATTTCCTCCGTTTGGGAGCGGAAAGCTCCTTTTTGAAAAAGGGCGGCCGGCACAGGCCGGCCGCCCCTGTCTGGGATTTGCGATCGTAAGCGAGGGCCGCGGTTATTTCTGAATGGCCGCGTTCACTTCTTCGGTGATGGTGTCGCCGCCGGCGCTGGTCCACTCGGATACGAACTGATCGAAGTAATCCAGATCCTCTTCTCCGACGATGATCTTCAGGATGGCCTGCATTTCAAGCTTCTCCAGGGAAGCCCAGCGGGTGGACATGGAGTCCGTGGTCTCGAAGAAGGAAGGGGTCAGGAAGTTGGCGGGCTCCTCGATCATGCGGTCCATGGCCACGATACGGGATACATACTGGGAGTAATCCGCGCTGTCCGCCTTCTGTCCGGCAGCCTCGGCTTCCAGATATCTCTGAGCCGCCTCGTAGTAGCCCTGTTCCTCGGTGGTCAGGGTGGAAACATCGGCGCTTCCGTCCATGACGGCTTCCACATGCTGGGTCATCAGCTCCGCGTTGTTGCCGGGCTGAACCTCGCAGTAAAGCGGCCAGTTGAAGTAGGCGATGGTCTGGTTCTCACGGATTTCCTTGGAGGCATCGGAGAAGTCCTGCTTGGAGTATTCGGAGTTCACGTTTACGATCTTCATTGCCACTTCGGGATGCTCATAGCCCTTGCGTACGACGACGAAGCCGCCGTAGGACTTGGTGTTGATCGCGTTGATCTTTCCGTCGGAGCCGACCGGAGCGGAGATATTGATCCATTCCGCGTCCTGGGTGCCGTAGGTAGAGGTCTGAGCCGGATTGAAGGGAGACCACCAGGGGCCGATGTAGGCGCCGCACTGTCCGCTGGAGAGCAGGGCGACGATGTCGTCATAGGTACGGGTGGTGAATTCCTTATCGATCAGGCCTTCCGAATACCAGTCTCTCATGAGCTGAAGGGCATCCTTCATCTCGGGCTGTACGGAGCCGTATACCGCGTTTCCGGAGCCGTCGTCGATCCATACGGCCGGATAGGCGTCAAAAGCGGTGAAAAGGTTATCCACGGCGAAGGTGTTGTTGGGGTAGCCGCCGTACACTTCGTTATGTACCACAAGGCCTACCGTATCATCCTGGCCGTTTCCGTCCGGATCTCCGGAGATGAAGGCGCGCAGCAGATCCGCCATCTCGTCGATGGTGGAGGGCTCCGTGAGGCCAAGCTTATCCATCCAGTCCTTGCGTACCCACAGGAAGTCCTGGCCGTCGCTTAACTGGGTCTTGGGGATCGCCATGATCTTTCCGTCAAAGGTGACGGTATTTAGCGGATTGTTGTCCTCGCCGTAGCTGGCGTAGGCTTCCTTTACCGTATCGCAGGCGATGTTGTTGTATACGTCGGTCAGGTCGGCGACCAGATCGTTTTCCACCAGCTCCACCAGAGTGGAATACTCGGATACGTACATGATGTCCGGGATATCCTGGCTGGCGATGGCGAGGGAGACCTTCTGGTCATAGTCCGCGCCGGTGATGGCTTCAAATTCGTTCTCGTTCTGAACGTTCAGCACTTCCTTCAGATAACGGGTGTAGGCGTTGTCGGAAGGGGTATCGTTCTCATAGGGCGTGCCGGAGAGGGTATCCGCGCCCTGGTTGGTCAGGTTGTAGCCCGTGGTATAAACCACCGTCTCCGGATATTTGCCGTAGGGATCGTTCGCGGCGGCTTCCCAGGCTGCCTTTTCTTCCTCTGACATGTTTGCCGTGGGATCAGAGGAACCGCAGCCGGCCAGCATGGCAGCGGCGAGCGCGGCGGTGAGCATGAGGCCCAGTGTTCTCTTTTTCATTTTGCTTCCTCCATTCATGATAACGATGTAAGCAGCGCGCATTGCTTTCTGTCTTGTATCATAGCAAATCCGGGAAAACGGGTATATATCAAAAAAACGGAAAACATGTCAGTTATCCGGCTTTCTTTCCGGAAAACGATGGTTATGTTTTACAATGCGGGATTTTTATTCTATACTAACAGTGTACAAAGTGCCGGAGGAAAAAAGAACATGTATCGCATTCTGGTGGTAGATGATGAAAAGACGGAAAGAGAATGTGTGCGCTTCCTGATCGCGGAATCCGGGCTTGCCCTGGAGGTATCGGAGGCGGGAGACGGGCTGGAGGCGCTGGAAAAGCTGAAGGAAACGGGCGGGGCGGACATCCTGTTCACGGACGTGCAGATGCCCCGGATGGACGGGCTGGAGCTGATCCGGCAGGCGGAGAAGCTGTTTCCGGAGATGAAGCTTCTTATTTTCAGCAGCTATGCCGATTTTGAATACGCACGTACCGCGCTGACGCTCGGTGTGGTAAACTATATCCTGAAGCCGGTGGTCCCGGAGGATCTGAAAAGCAGTCTGGAGGGGCTGATCGGACAGCTGGACGAGGAAGCGGCGTCGCGCAGGGAGCGGGATGAGAGGCGGACCTTCCTGCTTCAGTACGCGCTTCAGCTTTCCATTTCGGGAAACTTTGACCACGCGAAGGCGGAGCCGGCTGTCCTTGACCAGCTGAAGCGGTTTCGGACCATGGTTCTTGTGGATTTTGACGGCGACTTTCTGGAGAACAATTCCTTCGTATTTTATGAGAGCCTGCGCTGCGTCCTGAAGCTGGACATGGAATCTCTGAACCTGTCTCCGAATCAGGCGCTCCTCATGCTGCGCACGCCGGCGGAGGGTTCGCAGGAGCTGGGCGGACAGATCTATTCCCATATCCAGGAGACGTTCCGGATCCCCTGCTGGCTGTCCTTCAGCCGTCCGCTTGTAGCGTTTTCTTCCCTCAGGGACGCCTACGCGGAGGTGGAGCAGCAGATGGAACGGCGGTTCTGGGCCCCGCAGGAGCATGTGTTTACGGCGGAAACGACGGCGGACGCGAAGGAGGGCGGGGATGGTGAAACGGATGAAAACCGGCAGCTTCTTCAGATCAGAAGGGCGCTTGGAAACCGGGACGGGGCCGCGCTGCAGGAGGCGCTGGACAGCCTGTTTTCCAGATACCGGTCGAGGCAGAATCAGTCCCAGATCTATGTGAAATTCATTTTTTCCAACCTTCTCACCACCCTGTACCCTTACGCGGACGGGAAGGGCGGAGAAAAGAAAACGCTGGACGCCATGATCTCCGAGCTGTATCTGCAGCCGGATATTTCCGAGATCGTATCCATGGTGCAGAAGCTGGCTTCCGGCATCATTCGGAGCTTTTCCGCCGGGCCGGTCATGCGGCGGGAGATCCTGGAGGTGCTCGATTATATCGGCGCGAATTACGGGCAGGAGCTGTCCGTGGAGCATCTGGCCTCCATCGTATACCTGACGCCGGATTATCTGAGCAGGCTGTTCAAGAAGTCCATGGGAAAGAGCATTTCCCAGTATATCAGGCAGCTTCGCATGGAGCGGGCAAGGGACCTTCTCACCGGGACCAACCGAAAGGTGATCGACATCGGAGAAGCGGTGGGGTATCCGAATTATTCCTATTTCTGCCAGAGCTTTCGGGAATACTTCGGCTCCTCCCCGGAAAGGTACAGGCAGGAAGAGAGGAAGCCTTCGGGCCCGGTCTCCTGACAGAAGAATAAGCGTCCCTTTGGACGCGGGAAAAGGAAATGAGGAAGGATGAAAAAAACGGGAATCGGCGGAAAAATCGCAGCGCTTCGTACAGGCCTGCTGAACGGGTTCCAGCGGATGAAATACCGGAAAAAGCTGGGGGTGATCTGTTTTCTGACGGGGATGCTCCCGCTGAGCGTCATGGGGATCTTCTGTTATCAGCAGACGGTGCGGCTTCTGTATACGAGGGAGTACCGGGCCATGGATTCCGCCCTTCAGACGGCGGTCGCGTCCACAGATACGCAGATCCGGGTATACGAGGGGCTTCTGACCTATCTGGCCTCCTCCAACGTGGTGTTCACCATTCCCTTTCAGGATGCTTCGCAGCTCGTGGATACCTATTCGCAGCTCAATTATGAGTTCGATGTGTTCTTAAACAGCATTTACGTGCTGCACCCGGAGGTGCTCCAGATCACCGTGTACAACGCCCAGTCCGGGCTGACGCACGGAAAGCAGCTGAGGCCGGTTTCCGACCTGGAGGCGCAGGGCTGGTACACGCCGGAGGCGGTCACGGCCAGGCCCTCATGGTATCTGAATGAGGACGGCACGCTGTGCGTGATCCAGAAGCTGCCGGAGCCCTATGAAAAATATGTGCGCTCCTACTCGGAAAACTGCATCAGCATCACGCTGGATCCGGAGTATTTTTTTCAGGTGCTGGAAAGCGTCTCCAGCGACAGCAGGGTGGAGGTATCGTCTCCCGGCCAGCTTCTGTATTCCTTCAGCGCCGACACGCTGGACGAAGGAAGGGAGAGGGGAAGGTGGTATTCCCTTACCAGCGAGACCACGCTGGCGGACTGGGAGATCCTTCTGGAAAAGCCCGCCCGCATTCTGACAGAGCCCATTTCCCGGATGAGCGCGGTGATCGTCCTGATCATCCTGGCCTGCCTGATCCTGATCGTGGTGATGAGCGGGTTCTGGGCGGCGCTTTTCATGAAGCGGATCAATCTGTTCTACGGGCACATTCAGGAGGTCAAGAACGGAAACCTGGCCGTGGACGTGCGGGACGACTGCCCGGATGAGATCGGCGATCTGACCAAGAGCTTTCAGGAGATGCTGGACCGGCTGAACCGGCTGATCCAGGAGGATTACCAGAATAAGATCCTGCTGCGGGAGGCGGAGCTGAAGGCCCTGCAGGCGCAGATCAATCCCCATTTCCTGTATAACTGCCTGTCCCTGATCAACAGCAGGGCGCTGCTTGCGGGACAGGAGGAGATCAGCCGCATGTCCCAGCTATTGTCCGTTTTTTATCGGACGACGCTGAATAAGGGAAGGTCGGAGACCACGCTGGAGAGCGAACTGAAAAACGTGAGCTCCTATCTGGATATCCAGAAGCTTCTGCATGAGGAGCTTTTCGATGTGACCTGGCAGGTGGATCCGGGGCTTCCCATGGTCCATGTGCCGAATCTGCTGCTGCAGCCGCTGGTGGAAAACGCGCTGGTGCACGGGATCCTGCCGAACAAGCCGAAGAAGGGACGGCTGTTCCTTTCGGTGTCAAGGGTAATGGATCAGATCCGCTTCACGATCCTGGACAACGGCGTGGGAATTCCGCAGGAGAAGCTTCCCACCCTGCTGAAAACGGATTCCGGCGGCTACGGGCTGAAAAACGTGGATGAGAGGATCCGTCTCACCTACGGAGAGGAGTACGGCCTGAACATCCAGAGCATTGAAGGAGAGAGCACACTGGTGACCTTCTGCATCCCTGTGGACGGGGAGAAAAAGGTCAGAGAGGATGAAAACAGACAGATAAAAGAAGGAGAAGAAAAAGAATGACCAGAACAGGACTTTTTGCGGAGCGCCTTGCGCGCCATGAAGCGGAGCTTCACGGGATCTACGAAGAGCTTTATCACGACGAGGCGGGATACGGACGGCTCGTGGAGAGCATGCGGGAATTTTACGCGAAGCGCTCCGCGGCGCTGAAGGAGCTGGACAGAAAGAGGGAGGAGACGCCGGACTGGTACCGGGAGAGCCGGATGCTTGGGATCACCATGTATCCGAAGCTGTTCGCGGGCGGGCTGAAGGGGCTTACGGAGAAGCTGGATTACCTGTCGGAGCAGAAGATCACCTATCTGCATCTGATGCCCCTTCTGAAGATGCCTCACCCCATGAATGACGGCGGCTACGCGGTGGAGGACTTCCGCACGGTGGATCCGCAGATCGGGACCAACCGTCAGCTTTCGGTCCTCACGGGAAAGCTGCGGGAGCGGGGGATCAGCCTCTGCCTGGACGTGGTGATGAACCACACGGCGGACACCCATGAGTGGGCGATGCGGGCGAAGGCCGGGGAGAAGGAATATCAGGACCGGTATCAGTGCTACGATACCTATGATATTCCCTCTCAGTTTGAGCAGACCATGCCGCAGGTATTTCCCGCCACCGCGCCGGGCAATTTTACCTGGTGCGAGGAGATGAAAAAATATGTGCTGACCACCTTTTACCCCTATCAGTGGGATCTGAACTATCAGAATCCCGTCGTGTTCAACGAGATGACGGCGAACATCCTGTTCCTTGCCAACCTGGGCGTGGAGATCTTCCGCATCGACGCGGTCCCCTATATCTGGAAGGAGCTTGGGACCAGCTGCCGGAACCTTCCGCAGGTCCACCGGATCGTGCGCATGCTGCGCATGGTGCTGGAGGTGGTCTGCCCGGCCGTGATCCTGAAGGGAGAGGTGGTCATGGCCCCGAAGGAGCTTCCCGCCTATTTTGGGACGCCGGAGCATCCGGAGTGCCACATGCTTTACGGCGTTTCCAGCATGGTCAATCTCTGGGCCGCGCTTGCCACCCAGGACACCAGGCTTCTGAAGCATCAGATGGATGTGATCCACAGCCTGCCGGACAACTGCTATTTTGTCAATTATCTGCGCTGCCATGACGATATCGGCTGGGGACTGGACGAGGAAGAGGAAAAGCGGCTGATGATCGATCCGCTGCTTCACAAGGAGTATCTCTACCGCTTCTATGAAGGTTCCTTCCCTGGAAGCTTTGCGAGAGGAGAACTCTATAACTTCGACCCGGTCAGCAGGGACGCCAGGAGCTGCGGTACCACGGCAAGCCTCTGCGGCATCGAGAAGGGCGGTTTCGAGGGGGATCAGGAACAGGTGAGAACCGGCATCCGAAGGGACCTGCTGATGCACGCGGCCTGCATGAGCCTGGAGGGCTTTCTCATGCTTTCCAGCGGCGATGAGATCGGCCAGGTGAATGATTACAGCTATAAGGAAAATCCGGATACCGCACAGGACAGCAGATATCTGCACAGAAGCCCTTTTAACTGGGAGAACGCGGCGTTGCGCACCGTCCCCGGCACCATGCAGCAGGAGATATGGGACGGACTGAAGCAGATGGAAGAGCTGCGCAGGAACGAGCCCTGCTTCGGTCCGGACGCACGCGTGACCACCTGGGATACCCTCACTCCAAAGGTGTTCGCCATCCGCCGCACGTGGGAAGAGCGGGAGCTGGTCTGCCTTGCCAATTTCTCTGGAGAATGCCAGCAGGCCCATCTGCCTTCCCTTTCCGGAACCTATCAGGACCTGTTTACCGGGGAAACTTTCGCGCCCCAAGCGGTGCCCCTTGCCCCTTACCAGTATAGGTGGATGGCGAAGGGATGAGAGACGTGTCCTTCGATCTCTTCCATTAAGATTTATCATTGCAGATTCATTTTGACACAAAAGAAGGGCCCTGGGCTTATTTTTGCTCCATGGTCCTTCTTTGTTTTTAGGCTATGCTTTTTTCACAGCTCCTTCTTCCGTTCGTTTATCCAAAAAGCGAGAACGCCGCGAACAGGCCGGAGAGCAGGGAGGCTACCAGGGACACCACAGTGATCTGGGTGTTGATGGAAGGGCCTGCCGTATCCTTGAAGGGGTCGCCGACGGTATCGCCCGTGACGGCCGCCTTGTGGGCATCAGAGCCCTTGCCGCCCTCGTTGCCCGCTTCCACATATTTTTTTGCGTTATCCCACAGGCCTCCGGCGTTGGACATGAACAGAGCGAGCAGAAGGCCGCTGACGATGTTGCCAAGAAGGAAACCGCCGATGGCGGAAGGTCCGCCGATGAAGCCCACAAGGACGGTGGCGGCGATGGTTACAAGTCCGGCCGGAATCAGTTCCTTTAACGCGCCGGATGTGGCGATGCCGATACAGGTGTCATAGTCTGGCTTCACGCCTTTCCTGCCTTCCTTCAGGCCTTTGATTTCCCGGAACTGGCGGCGGATCTCTCCGACCATGCGCTGGGCGTTTTTATCCACGCCGAGAATGAGCATGGCGGAGAATACGGCGGGAATGGCTGCGCCGATCAGGATGCCGAAGAAAACGGTGGGATCCAGAATATCGAAGCCGGTAAGCAGCTCTTTTCCCATGCCGGAAAGCGCCTCGTTGACCTCGGACATATAGGCGCCGAGCAGAGAAATGACGGTCAGTCCGGCGGCACCGATGGAAAAGCCCTTGGTCACCGCCTTTACGGTATTGCCCGCGCTGTCCAGCTCATCCGCGATGCGGATGGTTTCCTCACCCAGTCCGCCCATTTCCGCAAGGCCTCTTGCGTTGTCCACAATGGGGCCGTAGGCATCGTTGCTGATGATCATGCCCACGATGGAAAGCATGCCGACCGCGGCCATGGCGATTCCGAAGAGAGCGTAGCCCTCGCCCAGCGGATCACAGAGCATATAGGCCACAAGGGCGGAAACGGCGATGCCCACCATGGCAGGAAGGGCGGAAATGAAGCCGTAGGAAACGCCGGAGAGGATGGTGAAGGCCGAACCGGAGCGGGAGGCATGCGCCACCTTCTGCACGATGGGCTTTGAATCATCCGTGAAATAATCCGTAGTGATACCGATGACCACGCCTACGATCAGACCGACCGCGGAAGCGCCCCAGATTCTCCACTGAAAGCCGGGAAGAAGAGGTGTGACAATGGCCGTCAGAACCAGAAAAATGGCTGTCGTGGTATAGGTGGAGGCATTCAGCGCGCCGGTGGGATTGCCTTTTTTGCCGACTCTGGCACAGGCGATTCCGATGATGGAAGCGATCAGCCCCAGGGCGGCATAGCAGAATACCATGGCGGTGTTCGCGCCGAAGCCGCTGTCCAGCGCCTGGCTCATGACGAGGGCGGAGGCCATGGCGGCCACGTTGGAATCGAACAGGTCGGCGCCCATGCCGGCCACGTCGCCCACGTTGTCGCCCACGTTGTCAGCGATGACAGCGGGATTTCTGGGATCATCCTCCGGAATGCCAAGTTCCACCTTTCCGGTCAGGTCCGCCGCCACATCCGCCGTTTTGGTGAAAATGCCGCCGCCCGCCTTTGCGAAGAGAGCGAGGGAGCTGGCGCCAAAGGAAAAGCCCAGCAGGATGGTGGCGTCCGCCGCAATCAGAAGCACGGCCATGACGCCCAGCAGGCTGAAGCCCACCACCGCAAGGCCCATGACCGAACCGCCGCGGAAGCCGATCAGAAACGCGGTTTTCAGATCCTTTTTCGCCCCTTCCGCGGTGCGTCCATTGGCAGAGGTGGCCACCAGGATGCCGATTTTCCCGGCGATGGCGGAGAGGATCGTACCCGCCAGATAAGCGGCAGTCATCGCGAAATGCCTGACCAGACTGCCATCCTGGCCGAGCAGGCTTCCGTTCCAGAGAGGTTCCGGAAGAAACAGGAAAATCAGAACGGCGGCCACGCCCGCGAACCTGGCGAGGACACCGTATTCCCTTCTCATAAAGGTATTGGCGCCCGCCTGGATCAGAGAGGAAACTTCAATGATCCGTTTGTTTTCGGAGGGCTGCTTTTTCACCCATAAATACAGATAGACGGCAAAGGCAAAGGCGATTACCACTGCGAAAAACGACAGAATAACGACAAGTTGTATAAGAGATCCCATAAATTCACCCCTTTCCAAACAATGCTGACGGAATCCTTGCTGCCAGGGGATTTGATAGAGGAAAAATCCCACAAAAAAACCCTTTCAAAAGCCATTATAATACATGGAAATGTAGAAAGAAATCCTTTTTCACCCTTTTTCGGTGGAGAAAAATTTCTTCTTTTTTTGGGCTTTTTGTCATGAAAAAAGGACCTGCCGCAAGGCGGTCAGCTGTCTTTGATCTGTCTGCCTTCCGCGTTCATGTGGTAGCCGTCCCGGTAGATCAGTTCGGAAACCGGAACGATCTCATAGCCCTGCCCCTTCAGGTTGGTGATCAGCTCATCCAGGGCTTCCGCCGTAAATTTTGCGCCGTTATGGCACAGGATGATGGAGCCGCATCCCAGGTGCTTGTGATTGCATACGGTGGAAATGATGGAATCTGTGCCGTAATCCTTCCAGTCCAGGGAGTCCACATCCCACTGGATGGAGTAATAGCCGCATTCGGAGGCGGTACGGATCACGTCGTTATCATAATCCCCATAGGGCGGCCGGAACAGGAACATGTCATAGCCGGTCAGTTCTTTTACCTTCTGATGGACGCTCACGATTTCCTGCCGCTTTTCATCGTTGGAAAGCTGGCTCATGTTCTTGTGGTTTTCGCTGTGGTTGCCCAGGTCGTGTCCTGCTTCCAGGATGGCCTTTACGTCGTCCGGATAGGCATCCACCCAGCCGCCCGTCATGAAAAAAGTAACGTGCACATTGTGCCTGGCGAGGATATCCAGAATCTTCTGTGTATCCTCGTTTCCCCAGGCTGCGTCGAAGGAGAGAGCGACCTTCTTTTCCTGCGTCTCCACACAGTAGATGGGAAGCTCTCTCCCGTTGATGGTGCTGGAAACGGAAACCGCTTCCGGAACGAAGGTGGTGATGCATTTGACGAAGACGATGACGCCGACGAGGAACAGAGCCGACTTGATGAGCTGCATCCGGATGACGGCCTGATAGTTTTCCATTTCACGGAGCCGTTTTATCCTGCATTGTATGAGATGGACGAAATCTTTCCACATAAAATCTGATACCCGTAAAATGTCTGTTGCTACAGTCTATGCCGGGACAGGCAGATGAAATTCCGTGTTTTTTTCTCCGGGAGAATCTTTGCTTCCGTCTTCCGACAGGCATGGTTCGAAAAGAATGAAAGCACTTACATTTTCTCTCGACAAACGCTGCAGATTGGACTAGAATAGAACATATCAGCGGAAAGAGAACAGCGGCCGCACGGCAAAGGAAAATGGACTGACATGACCGGCGGCAGACAGGGAGGAAGAATGGCAGAGAAAGAAGGAAGAAAAGAACTGTTTCGGGCGCTTGCGGACCCGCCGGAAGAATTCACCCCCGTTCCGTTCTGGTTTTTGAATGACAGGCCGGATGAGGAGAAGATTGCAGAACAGCTGAAGGACATAAAGGCAAAGGGGGTGGACGCCATCGTGCTGCATCCGCGAATCGGGATCCCGGAGGATGTCCCTTATCTGTCGGATGCCTGGTTTCAGACGGTCCGCTTCATCGTGAAATGCGCGGATGCGCTGGGGATGAAGATCGTTCTTTATGATGAGGGGATGTATCCTTCCGGCTCCGCTCATGGAATGGTCGTGGCACAGAACCCGGACTACGCCTCCAAAGGAATCCGGCTTTCGGACCGGCCGGAGGGCGGGGAGGTGATCGCCGCGTTTGCGGATGGAACGTATCTGGTGTACGGCTTTACCGGGGGAACCATCCGGGGCATCCATTTCGGAGAGGATGACGGGGAGGCGGGCGCGCCGAAGTCCGCGGACATTCTGAATCCGGACGCGGTGGAAGCTTTCATCCGCCTGACCCACGACCGCTATTATGAGGAGCTGAAGGAATACTTCGGCAATATCGTCATCGCCTTTTTCACGGACGAACCCTGCGCGCTGGGGCGAAATGCCTCGGCTTACCGGGAATGGGTGCCCGGGCTGGAGCGGGAACTTTTGGCAGGAGGGGGACGGCTTTCAGAGCTGAAGGCGCTGTTTACCGGAGAAAAGAATGGGACTACGGCCCTTTACCACAGGCTGATCAAGAAGCATCTGCGCGAGACCTTCTATGCCCGCCTTTCCCGCTGGTGCGCTTCGCACAGGATCGCCCTCATGGGGCATCCGGAGGCCAGCGACGATGTGGAGGAGGAGCTGTATTTTCAGATTCCGGGACAGGATCTGATCATGCGCCGGGTTTCCCCGGAGACCGGAGGCCTTCTGGAGTTTGACTCCGTACAGGCCAGGCTGTGCGCGGACATTGCCAGGCACCTGGGGAGGCGCAGAAACGCCAACGAATGCTTCGGCGTGTGCAGCAGAAAGCCCTGGGAATGGCATTTTACCGGAAGGGATATGATCTGGTACATCAACTGGCTGAGCATCCGGGGGGTGAACCTTCTGGTGCCTCATGCCTTCTATTACAGTACGGCGGGAAAGCGGAAGGAGGAGCGGCCGCCGGATGTGGGGCCGAACAACATCTGGTGGCCGCATTACCGGAGGATTTCTGATTATATCAAGCGGCTGTCCTTCCTGATGACGGATTCCGTAAACGGCGCGCGCGTTGCGGTTCTTGTTGATAACAACCGGGTGCCGTACCGGGAGATCGCCTGCCTGTATGAAAATCAGATCGAATTCAACTATCTGCCCGTTGCCCTGCTTCCGGAATGTGAGGTCAAAGAGGGCCGTCTGTGCATCCGGGAATATGCCTATGACATCGTACTGGATGTGTATGGGCTGCTGGAAGAAGATGCGGAACGAAGGGAGCGGCTGTCCGGCGTATGCGTGTCCGCGTCCGCACCGGAGTGCTGTCTTCCCGGCCTTCGCAGCGTGCTGACCGACGCGCCCTGTCCTTATCTTCGCGCAGTCTGCCTGAAAAAGTGGGGGACGCAGATGGTTCTGTTTTCCAACGAGGGAGAGGAAACCGTCCGCACGGAGGTAACCCTGCCGCAGCGGGCAGGACTGCAGCTTGTGGATCTGTGGAATGGAAAGGCGGAAAGGGCTGCCGTGTGGCAGACGGAAAGGGGAACGGCTTTTTCTCTCCTCCTGCCGCCCTGCCATGTTCTGCTCGCCGTTGTGGAGGAAGCCGGAGCATTCGACGGAAAATGTGGAAAAGAGGAAGATGTTTCGGCGCCGGGCCGGGAGCCGCTGGACTGGACAGAACGTTTTGTCCTGGAAGAACGGACGGATAACCGGGCGGTGTATCGATACCGTTTTCTCCGGGAGACGGAGGAGGGAACGGAGCGGTTTCTGGTAAGAGGGGAAGAGATGGCGGAATGTTTCTGCAACGGAAAGCCTGCGGGCGTGAGCTTTTTTGGCCCCCACGTGTTTGAGATCGGATCTCTCTTAAGGGACGGTGAAAACGGGGGCAATGAGGTGAAGCTGATGTTTACCGGAAGCGAGGCGAATATTTTTGAGAACGCCGGGCTGCCTTTCGGTCTGGAGAAAGCCTGAAAGACGGAAGCGCGCTTTGAAGCCGGGACTTTCCGAAAAACGGCCTGAGCCGTCAGATGCGCAAAAAATATCAATCAGACAGCAGAGAAAAGCAATGCATTGCAGGCCGGATGCGGGTATGATGGAATCAGAAACGAACAGACAGGGAGTGAAATGATATGAAAACAGAGTTGAGGCGCTGGACCTTTGCGGCGGGCTCCGATCCGGCCTGCCTGGAAAAGGGAAGGGAAGTGACGCTTCCGCATACCTGGAATATAGAAGAAGGCCTGGAGGAATACCGGGGAAGCGGCTGGTATGCATATGAACTGGATGTGCCGCGGGAATGGACGGACAGACGGGTGCGGCTGCACTTTGGCGCGGCTTTCCACAGGGCGGTGGTCTATGTGAACGGCCGGGAGGCGGGACGGCATTCCCGTTCCGGCTATACCCCATTTACAGTGGAACTGACCGGACTTTTAAAGATCGGGGAGAAAAACCGCATTACGGTGCAGGTTACGAACGGTTTTACGGAAGAACTGCTGCCCTTTCAGAGAAGCTTCGACTGGGCGGACGACGGTGGTCTGATCCGGGGCGTCAGCCTGCTGGTGACCGGCGCTCATTTCCTGGATCGGACGGAGGTGACTGCCCGTCCCGTTCTGCCAGACGGCATACGAAGCGGCCGGGCAGAAGGATGCCGGATGGAAAACGGACCTGCGGTCTGGGGCGTGCGCCTGCGGCTGAACAGCCGGGAAGAGGAGCGGTCGGAGCGGAACGGACTGACCCTTGGCTGGGAGCTTTCCCGGGAGGGAAAAACGGTCCTTCATGGAGAAGGTCCCTGCAGCGCCCTTTGCGGTCAGCGTCCGTCAGATTCTCCGGAAGAAGCAGGGAAGGAAGTATTTCTGTATCTGCCGGAGCGGCTGCTGGAAAGCGTGGATTACTGGCATTTTGACCATCCGGCGCTGTACCGCCTCCGTCTGACGCTGAAAAAGAACGGCGTGATTGAGGATGAGAACGAGACGGTATTCGGTTTCCGTGATTTCCATGTGGAGGGAAACGCTTTTTACCTGAACGGAGAACGGGTCCGCCTGTGCGGAACAGAATGGATGCCCGGTTCCGATCCGGTATACGGCGCCGCAGAGCCGGAGGAGCAGATGGAGAAAATGCTCCGGCTTCTGAAGGAGAGCAACTGTGTCTTCACCAGATTTCACTGGCAGCAGGACGACTTTATTCTGGACTGGTGCGACCGCCACGGGATGCTGGTACAGGAGGAGGTGCCCTTCTGGGGACCGGATCCGGAAAAGGCGGGCGGGCTGCAGACGGACATCGCCCTGCAGCAGCTGGAGGAAATGATCGCCGCACACAGAAACCATCCCTGTGTGATCGCCTGGGGCGTGGGAAACGAGCTGTGTGCGCAGGATGCGGAAACCATCCGCTATATCCGGCAGGCCGCAGCTTTTGCCCACGGGCTGGATCCGGACCGCTGTGCCAATTATGTGAGCAATACCTGGTTTGAGAATCCCATGATCGATGGAACCGTGGACGGAGATATGCTGATGATTAACGATTATATCGGCACCTGGCATGGGGAAAGGGACGAGCATGCGGAACTTGCCCGTCTGATCGGGGATAATCCGGGCCGTCCGGTGGTTCCATCCGAGTTTGGACTCTGTGAACCGGCCTTTTCGGGCGGAGACGCCAGACGGGAACAGATTTTTCTGGAAAAAATGGAAGCCTACCGGCAGTATGAGGAAATCGCAGGGACCATCTACTTCTGCCTGAACGATTACCGCACCCAGATGGGAGAGGACGGGGAAGGAAAGTACCGGCGGCGGGTGCACGGCTCCGTGACCATGGAAGGTCAGCCCAAACCTTCCTACTATGCGGTGCAGCGGGAGTGCGCGCCCTTCACTCTGCAATGGGAGCAGGGACAGCTGATCATTACCTGCCGGAAGGATCTGCCGGGCTATGAGATGCGCGGCTACCTGGTGGAGCTTCGGGACGCGCAGGAAAAGAGAATGGGACAGGCGGTGATCGAACGGCTGCGTCCCGGTGAAAGCATGAAGCTTCCGGCGCAGGATGCGGCGGCCGCAGCGGTATACCGGCCGACGGGGGACTGCGCGGGTATCTATCTAATTAAAGAAATGAGGAGGTAAAGATTGAAAAATAAGCCCGATGGCTTATTTTTCAATCGGCAGTTTTGCGCCGAAGCACAAAACTGCTGTGATCGCAGAGGAGAAATCACCTGCGTGATTTCTCCTCGCGGCCTCAGCGTATCGCTTCGGCATGGAGGTAAACATGATGAAAGGAATTGCACATGCCGCATTCAACGTTTCGGATATGGAGAGGGCGCTTCGGTTTTACGGGGAGACCTTTGGCTTTGAAAAAGCCTTTGAACTGAAGCATCCGGAGAGCGGAGAACCCTGGATTGTCTATGTCCATGCGGGAGGAAACCAGTTCATCGAGCTGTTTTACGGCGGGGTGACCCCCCAGAAATATCAGGATCAGAACATCGGCTATTCCCATCTGTGTCTGGAGGTGGAGGATATCCATGAGACGGCAGAACGGATCGAAAAAGCGGGAGCGCCTCTGGATTCCGGAGTCAGGCAGGGATGCGACGGAAACTGGCAGTGCTGGACCCATGACCCGGACGGAAACCGGATCGAGCTGATGCAGATGAGCGAGGACTCCCTCCAGTGCCGTTTCCTGCGGGAACGGGAGAAATGAGCTCTTACCGGATGAGAACCGGAATGGAATCAGGGCTCTGCTGAGGGGCCGGAATCTGAAACAGCCGCAGGCGCGTCCTGCGGCTGTTCTAATGAAGGCTGAAAAATTTACTGCCGTGTCTGCCATTTCCAGCTTGACAGACCCTTTCTCACAGTCTATGATAAATACAACACATCTGATCCTTCTGTTTTTTATGGCAATTCTGCCCGGCAATCTTAACAGGCGATTCTGCCTTGCATCTCTGCCGCATTTCATTGATTTTTTCAAAAACAGAAAAAAGATGAGAGTATCTGAAAACGCGTTCCGGTATACTCGTTATACGCATTGCGGCTGGCACAGGCCGGATATGGCCTGCCGGGAAAGGAAAAGGAGATTCCTTGGGAAGACAGAACGATGTACTGCTCGATTACTTTGACGACAATGAGAGATTTGCAGACCTCTGCAATGCGACGCTGTTTGACGGTCTGCAGGTGATCGATCCGGCAAAGCTGGAGGACGCTTCGGAACGCTATACCCAGAGAGGCAGAAGCAGCAGGGGAGATATAACCTACAGCAGCCGTTGTCGTGACGTGAAAAAACGGCTGAAGGACGGCGGAACGATCCGGATCATGGCGGTAGAGGCGCAGGATAAGGTGGATTACAGTATGCCGCTGCGGTGTATGAATTATGATGTGCAGGAGTATCTGAAGCAGCTGAAGAGACTGCAGACGGCAAATGATCGGAAGAATGTCTACACGACTGCGGCAGAACGGTTCTGCCGTCTGCAAAAGAGCGACAGACTGGTGCCGGTCTACACCATCTGTCTGTATCACGGAATGGAGGAATGGGACGGCCCGCTCAGTCTGAGAGATATGATGGATTTTGGAGAAGGGCCGGAGGCGTTTCGGGACTGCTTCCGGGATTATGGATTTCTGCTGGTCCGGGCGGACCGGCCCATGGATTACGGGAGGTTTCGCACTTCATTAAGAGAGGTGCTGGAGGTCCTGCCCTACCAGAAGGACAAAAGAAGGATGATGGAACTTGTGAACAGCAGAGAGGCGTATCGATCTCTGGATCGGGAAACAATGGAGGTAATAACGGTTATGACAAACAATACAAGGCTGATGGAAGATGTGAGGGCGCATTGGGAAGAGGAAAAGGACGGCGATATGTGCGAGGCCCTGAAGGGGATTCAGGAAGACGGGATTGCGATTGGAATGGAAAAAGGAGTGGAAAAGGGAATACTGGCTCTGATCCTGTCTCTTCGGGAATGTATGATACCGGATTCCGTAATTCTGCAGAAACTGCAGGAAAAGTTTGCGCTGACCAGGCAGAAGGCGGAAGAATATCTGAAAGCGGATGAAGGTAAGGTAACAATTCCATAAAAAGGCAGGGAGGCTCTGAAGGCCTCCCTCCCATCACTGCTCCAGCGCGCGGTACTGGGCCGGCGTCATGCCCTGATGCTTTTTGAAGGCGCTGCAGAATACGCTCTCACAGGAAAAGCCGGTGTTGAAGCAGATGTCCTTCACGGGAAGCCGGGTATTTTTCAGGAGATATCTGGCGGTGGCGAGGCGGGTGTTGACCAGATATTCATGCGGGGTGAAGCCGGTCTCCTTTTTAAAGGTACGGATGAAATGATACTGGCTTAAGCCCGCCTGTTCGGCGAGCTGCGGGATGGAAACATTCCGGGCAAAATGTTCGTTGATATAGGTAATGGTCCGTTCCGCCATGTCCGCATAGCTACGGGAAGCAGTGCCTTCCGGAGAGAAGAGCAGAAACTCCGTCAGAATATCCGTCAGATACCTGGAGAGAAGAGGTTCGCGCACCACACTGCCATTATAGAATACCTTCAGGATATCGGTCATTCTGTTCAGAACCGGAAAGCTGTCGGTGAGGGAGAACACGTTTCCAAGCCGGGAGACGATGTTTTTATAGTAGGATCTGGCGGTGACGCCGTCAAAATGGCACCACAGGCATTCCCACCCGGTCCGGGTGGAATAGGCATGTCTTTTATAACAGTCGATCAGGATGAACTGTCCGGCCGAGGCGTGAAAGGTCCGGCCTTCAAAGCTCAGTTCCAGTTCCCCTTTCTGGATATACATCAGAAGAAAGCTGTCAAAGGATTCTCTGGTGAGAGAATATCCCGGCAGATAGGAAAACAGACCGCACTGCAGCGGATACAGAAACGTCTCCTGCGCCATGCGGCTCGGGGAGTATATGAAATAGTCGGATACGGGAGCGACCAGATCCTCGCAGGATTTCATAAGGCATACCTCCGGAAAAAATTTGAACGCAGACAGGCCGCGCAGCGGCCTGCGTTCATGCGCATGGAGCAAAGCGGAATGCGAATGTCCGTTTTACCCGCACTTCGTTCCTGAAAAAAACAGGCGGCGTCCACGAAAAAGGTCCGGTGTTTTGTTTTCATCATAACCGCAGACCGGGAAAAACACAATAGCAAAAAATATAAATCAGACAGCAAATCACAGGAATGATTTTTGAAACGGGACAGGGTAAAATACGGACATAAGGAAAACGTATCGCTGCCCTGCAGCAGAATTTCAAAAAACGGAGGTTTGCCATGAGCCAAGCAAAGGTGTGGGTGGAGCAGATTACAATTCCCACCTACGAAATCGGAGAAGCGGAAAAGAATCCCATTTTTCTGGACAAGCGTGTGTATCAGGGAAGCAGCGGAAAGGTGTATCCCTATCCCACGGTGGAGAAAATCAGTGAAAAGAAGACCGACAAGGAGTACACGGCGGTCTGGCTGGAAAATGAGTACCTGAAGGTGATGGTGCTGCCGGAGCTGGGCGGCAGGATCCAGAGGGCCTATGACAAAACGAACGATTATGATTTTGTTTATTATAACCATGTGATCAAGCCGGCGCTGGTGGGGCTGACCGGACCCTGGATTTCCGGCGGCATTGAGTTCAACTGGCCGCAGCACCATAGGCCGACCACCTTCCTTCCGGTGGATTATGTGACCCTGGAGAATGAGGACGGCAGCGTATCCGTGCTGCTTCATGATGTGGATCAGATGTACGGTACCAAGGGAATCGCGAAGATCAGCCTGTATCCCGGAAAGGCGTACATAGAGATCATCGGCCAGCTCTACAACCGTACCAGCATGCCGCAGACCTTCCTGTGGTGGGCGAATCCGGCAGTTCCGGTCAACGACAATACCCAGTCCATCTTCCCGCCTGATGTGCATGCGGTGATGGATCATGGTAAGAGGGATGTATCCCGGTTCCCCATCGCCACCGGCGTTTATTATAAGAAGGACTACAGCGAGGGCGTGGACATTTCCCGTTATAAGAACATTCCCGTGCCCACCTCCTATATGGCAGAGAAGTCCAAATATGACTTCGTGGGCGGCTACGATTATGGAAAAGAAGCTGGAATCCTGCATGTGGCGGATCACCACATTTCTCCCGGCAAGAAGCAGTGGACCTGGGGCTGTGGAGATTTCGGAAAGGCATGGGACCGCAACCTGACGGATGCAGACGGCCCTTACGTGGAACTGATGACGGGCGTATTTACGGACAACCAGCCTGATTTCACCTGGCTGAAGCCCTTTGAGGAGAAGACCTTTACCCAGTATTTTATGCCCTATAAGGCGGTGGGACAGGTGAAAAATGCCACCTCTGAGGCGGCGGTGCATCTGTCCGCAGCGGACGGTGAGGCCCATGTGATCGTTTACGCCACCAGCCTGCGGGAGAACGCCCATGTGGTGCTCTCCGTAAAGGGAAATGTGGTGCTGGATGAGACGGTGAAGCTGTCTCCTGTGGACATTTATGAAAAGAAGGTGTCGGTACCGGGACTTGTGGCCGGTGAGGAAAGACTGACACCTGACTGCGTGAGAGAGCAGGATCTGCATGTGGCGGTTTATGCGGCGGACGGCTCCTGCCTGGTGGAATACACGCCGGATCCGGTGGAAATTCCGAAGCTTCCCGATCCCGCAAAGGCGGCGAAGGATCCGGAAACCATACAGACCAATGAGGAGCTGTATCTGACCGGACTTCATATCGAGCAGTACCGGCATGCCACCTATCTGCCTGATCCCTACTATCTGGAAGGACTGAAGAGGGATCCGGGCGATATCCGCATCAACAACGCCTACGGCGCGCTGCTGATGAGAAGAGGAGCGTTCCGGAAGGCGGAAAAATATTTCCGTAAGGCGCTGGAGCGTCTGATTGAAAGAAATCCCAATCCCTACAACAGCGAGGCCTATTATCTGCTTGGTTTGAATCTTTTGTATCAGGGACGGGACGAGGAAGCCTATGATGCGTTCTATAAGGCTACCTGGAGCAACGAGCAGCAGGAGATGTCCTTCTATTATCTGGCGGCCATCGATGCGAAGGCGGCTGTGGCGGAAATCCATACGGCCGGAAATGCGGCAGGAACAGGAACCGCGCAGAGGAGACTGGCAAAAGCCCTGTCCCACATCGAACGCTCTCTGGTGAAAAACGCCCACAACATCAAGGCGAGAGGCCTGAAGGCGTATCTGCTGAGAAAGCTTGGAAGAACAAAGGAGGCTGCCGCCTGGATTCAGGAGAATCTGGCGCTGGATCCCTTCGACTTCCTTTCCGGAAACGAGCAGGTACTGCTGGCGGAGAACGCAGAAGCAGCAGAGCTTCGTATTACCCTGAATGAAAAGATGCGCGATTTCGCAGAAAATTACCTGATGACCGCCAGAGACTATGCGGAGTTCGGCGGCTTTGAGGAAGCGGCTTCCCTGCTGAATGCCTGCACGAAGGAACAGCCCATGCTGTACTATTATGAGGCATATTACAGAAGCTGTCTGGGGGAGGATGTGAGCGGACTTCTCCGGAAGGCGGAAGAAACGGCGCCGGATTACTGCTTCCCCAACAAGCTGGAGGATATCGGAGTGCTTTCGTTTGCAATCGATCACGGATGCACGGCAAAGGCTCCCTACTATCTGGGCTGCCTGTTCTACGACAAGCTGCAGTGGGAGGAATCCGTGAAGCTCTGGGAGCTTTCCGCACAGACGGATCCGGATTTTGCCACCGTGCACAGAAATCTTTCTCTTGCCTATTACAACAAGTGCCACGATGCACAGCGGGCGAAGGAGGAGATGGAGAAGGCGTTTGCCCTGAACACCTCCGACGTGCGCATTTTCCTGGAGCTGGATCAGCTTTACAAGAAGCTGGGCTGGACCTTCGAGCAGAGGCTGGAGAATTACGAAGCGCACAGAGAGCTGATCGAGGGACGTGACGATTTGTATATCGAATACATTACCCTGGTGAACCTCTGCGGAAACCATGAGAAAGCGTACGAGTGCATCATGGGCCACCATTTCCATCCCTGGGAGGGCGGAGAAGGAAAGATCACCACGCAGTACACGCTGGCGCTTCTGGAGATGGCAAGAAAGGCTCTGAAGGAAGAACAGTTTGAGAAAGCGGAGGAACTGCTTAAGAACGCCCTCGTTTATCCGGAGAATCTGGGAGAAGGCAAGCTGGAAGGAACCAAGGACAATCACGTATATTACCATCTGGGCCTTGCGCTGGAAGGTCAGGGAAAAACGGAAGAAGCAAAGGAATGCTTTGAGCGCGCCACCATCGGAACAGATGAGCCTGCGGGAGCCATGTACTACAATGACCAGCCTGCGGACATGATCCTGTATCAGGGCCTTGCCTGGCTGAAACTCGGAAAGGTGAGAGAGGCCAGATCCCGCTTCTACCGCCTGATCGATTACGGAGAGAGACATCTGGAGGATCAGGTGAAGATCGAATACTTTGCTGTATCTCTGCCGGAGTTTTTGATCTTTGACGATGATTATACGCTCCGAAACCGTGCGCACTGCTACTACCTGATGGCCCTTGGAAACATTGGACTGGGCAACAACGAAAAGGCCGCAGATTTCCTGAAGGAAGCGGTTGCCATTGAGCCTTCACACATGATGTGCAGGATATATGAATATATCCTTGTTTATGGAAACCTGGTAAAATAGATTTATGGAAAACTGGTGAAA